>SFGS01000056.1 GCA_004557565.1 Bacteroidales bacterium
AGCGAGCTAAAGGTTCGAAAAGATTCCATTTCGCTTCGCTCCATTACATCTTTTCTGCATACCTGCCTACACACATCAAATTCCTAACGGAATTTCATCACAACCCCATCTTTTGGACGGCTTGTATATCAACTTTTTTTTAGGGGCTTAGTAGACTTTTGTTGGGTGAATTGATGGTGTGAGTGATAAAAAAATCGCTCTCTGCGGTGGTGACCGAGAGAGCGAATTTTTATGTTAGGGTTTATCGTTATTTATGCGATGGGGGATTAGGCGAAACGGCCGTGGCATTTTTTGTATTTCTTGCCGCTGCCACATGGGCATGGGTCGTTTGGCATCACCTTAGGTCCTACATGCAGAGGTGCTTGTGGCTGGCGTGACTGTGGCGATGCTGATTGTGCAGCCTGTGCGTTGGCCTTTGCTGCCGCTGCGAGAGCATCGTCGCCACGGTTCTCACTCAATCTCTGCTGTGGGCGAGTGCGTTCTGGAGCACGTTCACCTTCGCGGCGCACGCTGTCGGGGTCGCTTGCCTCCACAGGAATCTGACCACGGAGCAATGTGGCCACCACCTTAGTGTTGAGCACACCGAGCATAGTCTGGAAGAGTTTGAACGATTCCACCTTGTAGATCACGAGTGGGTCTTTCTGCTCGTAGCTTGCGTTCTGTACCGACTGACGCAACTGGTCGAGTTCACGGAGGTGTTCCTTCCAGTTTTCGTCGATAGAGAGCAGGAGCACTGCCTTTTGCCAAGCCTTCACCAAGTTTTTGCAACCAGTTTCGTAAGCTTCCTTGATGTTGACAACGATACCGAACATACGCTTGCCGTCGCCGATTGGCACACGGATTTGACCGCCCACTTCAGCCGCACCACTTTCGAGTTGCTGTTGTGCAATCTGATTGATTACAGGAGTAGCCACTTCACGGAGGCGTTCCATCTTGCGGTTAAACGCATCGTTCACCACCTTATACAGACGGTCGATTTTGTCTTGCTTATCGAGTTTGCGATATTCGTCTTCATCGAATGGAGGTTCAATAGCGAATGTGGTGAGCACGTGCATCTTGAAGTCCTCGTATTCGTAGTCGTTGAACTTGCCCACGGCATCTTCCACGGTGTCGTAGATAGTGTTGATGATGTCAAGGCCGATACGCTCACCGAGCACTGCGTGGTGACGGTTGGTGTAAATCACCTTACGTTGTGCGTTCATCACGTCGTCGTATTCGAGTGTGTGCTTACGAATACCGAAGTTGTTTTCTTCCACACGCTTCTGTGCGTTTTCGATACTCTTGGTCACCATTGGCGATTCGATAGCTTCGCCATCTTCCAAGCCGAGGCGGTCGAGCAACTTCACAATCTTTTCGCTTGCGAAGAGGCGCATCACCTTATCTTCAAACGACACAAAGAACACTGAGCTACCTGGGTCGCCTTGACGGCCGGCACGACCACGCAACTGACGGTCGACGCGGCGTGACTCGTGGCGCTCTGTACCGATGATTGCCAAACCACCAGCGTCTTTCACTTCCTTCGAGAGCTTGATATCGGTACCACGACCTGCCATGTTGGTAGCGATGGTCACAACACCCTTGCCATCTACGCTCTGACCTGCTTGAGCCACGATGTCGGCTTCCTGTTGGTGGAGTTTCGCATTCAGCACCTGGTGTGGAATGTGACGCAAACGGAGCATACGGCTAAGCATTTCAGAGATTTCCACAGAGGTGGTACCCACCAGTGTAGGACGGCCTGAATTGCGCATCTTTTCAATTTCGGCAATCACCGCATTGAATTTCTCCTTTTGTGTCTTGTACACACGGTCAGGCATATCGTTGCGGAGCACAGGCTTGTTGGTTGGGATAGTCACCACATCGAGTTTGTAGATTTCCCAGAATTCACCAGCCTCGGTCTCGGCAGTACCGGTCATACCAGCGAGCTTGTGATACATACGGAAATAGTTCTGCAATGTGATGGTTGCGAAAGTCTGTGTAGCGGCTTCCACATTCACACCTTCCTTTGCCTCGATAGCTTGGTGCAAGCCGTCGCTGTAGCGGCGACCTTCCATGATACGGCCGGTCTGCTCATCCACAATCTTCACCTTGCCTTCCTCGTCAACGATATATTCATCATCGCGGTTGAAGAGGGTGTAAGCCTTCAGCAACTGAGTTACGGTGTGCACACGCTCTGCCTTGAGCGAATAGTTTTGGAGCAACTGGTCGCGCTTTGCCACCTTCTCTTCGTCGGAGAGAGGTTCGTTGGTCACGGCTGAGAGTTCGCTCGCAATATCTGGAAGCACGAAGAACAATGGGTCTTCGGTGCCCTTTGTCAATACGTCGATACCCTTATCGGTAAGTTCTACGGTGTTGTTCTGCTCTTCAATGATGAAGTAGAGAGGGTCGGTGACGATGTGCATATCGCGGCTGTTGTCTTGCATATACTTAGCCTCGATTTTCATCATCGACTGCTTCACACCTTCCTCCGACAGATACTTGATCAGAGGCTTGTATTTTGGAAGACCCTTGTGGGCACGGTAGAGCAGCAATGCGCCTTCTTCAAACACCTTGTCGTCGTCGCTTGCCATCATGCGCTTAGAGTCGGCGAGCAATTGGGTGACGAGGCGGCGCTGTGCTTCATACACACGCTCCACATTTGGCTTGAAGTCGTTGAACATTTGGTCTTCACCTCTTGCCACAGGACCAGAGATGATAAGAGGTGTACGGGCATCGTCGATAAGCACGGAGTCAACCTCATCCACGATGGCGAAGTTGTGTGGACGCTGCACCATTTCCTCTGGTGTCATACACATGTTGTCGCGAAGGTAGTCAAAACCAAATTCGCTGTTCGTACCGAAAGTGATGTCGCAGTTGTATGCGTCGCGGCGTTCCTTTGAGTTAGGGCGAGTCTTGTCGATACAAGCCACGCTGATGCCGTGGAACATGTAGAGAGGGCCCATCCATTCCGAGTCACGCTTTGCGAGGTAGTCGTTCACGGTCACCATGTGCACACCGTTGCCGCTAAGTGCGTTGAGGAACACAGGGAGCGTACCCACGAGGGTTTTACCTTCACCGGTAGCCATTTCGGCAATCTTACCTTGGTGAAGCACGATACCACCGATGAGCTGCACGTCGTAGTGAATCATATCCCAAGTCACCTCGTTGCCACCAGCCACCCAGTGGTTGTAGTAAGTGGCTTTGTCGCCCTCAATGGTGAGGAAGTCGCGACCTTCAGCCGCCAATTTGCGGTCGAAGTCGGTAGCGGTCACCTCGATGGTTTCGTTTTGTGCGAAACGGCGAGCGGTATCTTTCACGATGGCGAACACTTCAGGAAGCACTTCGTCGAGCTTAGCCTGAATGCGGTCGAGCACTTCTTTTTGCAGTTTGTCGACCTTGTCCCAAAGTGGCTGACGCTTTTCAAAGTCAAGTTCTTCTACTTCTACCTTGATTTTTGCGATTTCGTCGCGGAGTGGTTGCACATCGTCCTGAATCTCTTGACGGATTGCAGTGACACGCGCACGGAGTTCATCGTTCGACAAAGCTTCCACAGTTGGATACACTTGCTTGATTTTCTGCAAGATAGGGCGCAGTTTCTTCAAGTCACGGTCGCTCTTGCTGCCGAACATCGATTTTAAAAAGTCATTTAATCCCATATATAGTTTTGTATTGTTTTTTTACGTATTCACCGTAGTGCCACGTCGCCGCTTGCTGGCGGCGCTTCAAAGCACCACATAATGAGGTACAAAGATAATAAAAATAGTTGAAAAATCGCATCTGATTGTGCCCTAAACCTCGCCCTAGCCTGCCTCGCGCCTCGCGCCTATCTCGCCGATTTTTCGGATTTTATTGGGGCTGATGCGGTGGGTGTGGCGGATTGGGGGCTTACGCTAAAACAATACTGGGAGCGCGAACGCGCAATAGGCTCTGGGTGGATGGTGCCAAAAGAGCCGATTCAATGGGTATATTAATGAATTGTAAGGATTTTTCTTGAGTGGGAATGAGAAGTTGAGGGAGTGTGGCAGCCACCGACTTGTGGCATGTAAATTCTCCGCCAATATGCTTTTGCGACAGTCCTTTTATGGCGCGCATCAGCACCATGCCCTTCGGGTGGCGCAGGATTCTGCCAAGTGCCTCCTGCCCCTCACGGTCGGAGAGCAACAGGGTGCAATCGGTGCGAAGCTGGTTCACTATCACCTCCACCTCTTGATTGGGCATACGCACCTCCACAGCAGCCATAGCGGAAAGCACCACCATGGAAGCCATAATAGATGTGAGCAGGCGATTTATTTGGCCACTTCGTGATTGCATAAGCGATGAATGTATAAATAATTAAATGAGCGCACCATCGGCACAGCCATCAGCACATAGAACGACAGCAGCAACTCTTGCGAGAGCACGCCTGTGGCAAGCAGCACTGCCGAAGCAGTAAGCCATATGAAATTGATGATATGCAATGCGGTGAGCACTTTTCTTGCTTTTGCCACCCATGGCAAAACAGCCAAGAGCAGGTATGCAGGGTGAAGCCACAGGGCGTTGTAGTTGGGCGATGTGCACTCGTGGGTGGACACAAGCACAAGGAAGAATATCACACAGCCCCACAAGGCATAGGCGGCAAACACTAACGTGTCGAACCAACGGTTCACCTTGTGGTGGCGGCAGTCGCGCACCGTCAAAACCAAAGACAATGCCAGCAGCACCAGCGCCACAAAAAGCGGTGTGGCATACCACGGTGTGGGTGGCGCCACCAAACCTTCTTCCGAACCATCAACAAGCACCTCGGTAGTGCCCACAAGAGGCACCACGCTGCCATTGGCACGCTTCACCGTGGCTTTTGCGAGGGCTTTCTCCAGCACCACAGGTGCAAACATCTGTTGGCGATAGGTGATCGCAGTGTCGAGGTCGCACCCCAAAGCAAGGTCAATGCCAAATCGGCTCCACGCATAATTGCCGTTGTAGTTGTGCATCATGTCGCGATATGTCAGTTTGGCAGACGCCGCAGGGTGATATGTCAACGAATCGCCCAGCGCACGCTCAATGATGTCGCGTGGACGGGTGGCGCAGTTGTCGCTCACAAATTTATAGCGATAAGTGGCGTTTTCGGGACGCGCGTTCTCAACAAGCAAGTCACGCACCTGCTGCGCCTGCGTTTGGCTCAAATTGAGTTGCTGCTCCACCACCCTGCGGCCATCATAACCCGATAGCGCATAAGTGGCTGGAATGGCACCGCACAGATAGTCGGTCTCGCCTTTCACAAACCTATACACGAAGCCTGGCGCGTTGAAGTCGAACAAGCCATAATTGAAGAAATAGTCGCCATGCTCGTCCTGCACACGCAATTCGGTGTGTCCGTAAAGTTCATAGATTTCGCTGCCTGGGTAAATGGTCACGAGGCTCACACGCACAGAGTCGGACTGTAAGGCATTTGCCCCAAAGCAAAAGCCTAACGCCAGAATAATATATATGAAGATGCGTTTCACCATTTATCGTTATTGATATTGCAATATCCGTACCAAAAAACCGTGCCGCCCCAAAAAAATGAATTCCGAATATCTCAAAACAAAACCGAAGCGGCACAATGCTCGGAATTTTTGCTATGCAAAGATAATGGATTCGCTCCGTAAATTGGTGAATTTCGGAAAAAAATTGTCCATCTTACCATTTTACACATTTTTTTTCAAAAAAGATTTGTTGGAAACAGAAACTGTGATTAAATTTGCATCGAAATAAAGAAATAATATTGCACTTTTCTATACAGATTCTATTCATAAAATTCAAAAGTCCCCGGTTCGTGAGAATAAGGGCCTTTTTTTTTTGCCCCTACCCCAGCAAAGTCAACAAGTCAACAGGTCAACAAGCCAACGAGTTTTCGAAGGTCTGATGAGACCGAAGAGTTTGGGTCCGTTTGGGTCAGAAGGACCCGATTGAGGGAGCTGAAACACCGATTTAATCCATTAAAAACCCAATTAACCCCCATTTTTTAACGAATATAACCACCCCACCCTCTCTCACAGATTTTTCAAAAAAAGCTCACACAGATTCAACCGATTCAACAAAACAAATCGAAATGGCATATCACTTGTTGCCCCCCCATTGACTTGCCAACTTATTACTCGTTGACCTGTTGACACGTTGACCTGTTGACTTTTTTAAAAAAATCGGTGTAAAAATCCCCAACAGCCCTGAAGTGGTAGGTTGGGGGATGATGTGGCTGCTCCCGAATCTGTGGTGGGGATTCGGGAGCTGTGGTGTGGGGATTCCTTTATGTATCTAATTCCTTCTACACAATCAGTAAATTATGAGAGGGACGGTGTCTTGTTATTACGGTTTCGTTTGATAATGGCGTAAAATATAATATTTAAATTCACTAATAATAATGGTAGAATAATAAATAGAAATAGATTAATTCCTACATATCCAAATCCGGTAATCGACCCTAACGTCTCCAGATCTTTATAAGCCACTACACATGCATTGTGTAATGAATATGGAATATAGTGAATGAAAATCTTTGATATTACAAATAAATAAAAAATATTATATAGTGTAATGAACACACATAAAAGTTTATGATTGAAACTTTTAAATAAAATAAACAAATTACATAAACCTATAATTATAGGTTCGCCATAAATAAACAAAATCGAATTGACCTCTTCATAAGTAAATCCCGTGCAATAACTAATAAGAGTTATTATTCCACAGCATAACCTAAACAATATATACAACATTGTGGAATCACTTTAAGCCTAATTTTTCTTTCACTAATTGGGTGAGGTCGATGGCTGTGGGGCCAGTGTATGCCAATGGGGTTTGGGAGATGTCGAAAATATAGGTGAAGTCGCCTGCTTCGCCCACAGCTTTCACTGCCGCGTTGATCTTTGCGTAGATTTCCTTGTTGAGTTCGGCTTTCTTGTCGGCAAGTTCCTTATCCACTTGTTGCAGGAATTGCTTCACTTTATCGTCTTCGTCTTGAATCTCGTTCATGCGGCGTTCCTTGATGGTAGCCGACACTTTTGGGTCGTTGGCAAGACGCTGATAGTCGGCGTATTTTTTGCCGAAATCATCTTGCATCAGTTTATATTCTTGCTTATACTGCTGGCTCAATTCGGAGAGTGCCGCTTGAGCCGCCGCCTTTTCGGGGCAAGCGTCGTACACATCTTGGATATTGACCACAGCAATTTTCACGATTTGCGCCGTCATGCACATAGGCATCAACGCCGCCAACACAAGTAATAATTTCTTTATCATAGCCTTTTGATTAGATTTGTTACACTACATTTGCACCCCCTACATTTGTGGGACTTACATCTCTACAAAGTTAATAATATTTCTTTATTGAGCAAAAAAGAAAGCCTATCTCTGCGGGGAGAGACAGGCTGTATCTTTATCGTTTATTTTTGTGTGAGTGCAAAAATTACTTAATGCCGAGTTCTGCTTTCACTTTTGCTGACACATCTTCCATAGAGTTGCCCTTGTAGAGAAGTGTAGCAGAGTCGAGAATTGCAGTGTAACCACCCTTAGCACCCACTGCTTGGATAGCATTTTGGAGTTTTTGTTGGATTGGTGCCATCAAAGTTTCCTGTTGCTTTTGGAGGTCTTGTTGAGCAGTTTGTGAGAAGTTTTGCAGGCGAGTGTAAAGGTCTTGAGCTTCTTTAGTCTTTGCTTCGATAGTGGCTTGAGCGGCTTTAGCCTTTTCAAGTTCTTCGAGTTCTTGGCTTTTCTTTTGAAGTTCGTCTTGGAGTGCCTTGCCTTGTTGTTGATACTTGTCGCTTGCAGCCTTGAGGGTGTTTTGAGCTGTAGCGGTTTCAGGCATCACTTGGAAGATTTCTGCTGGATTAACCATACCGAATTTAACGGCTGATTGTGCTGAAAGCATCATAGGAGCAGCAACAAGAGCTGCGAGGATAAATTTCTTGAACATAATTGTAGTAATGTGTTATTTAAGTTTATAATATTTTTTCCTTTATATTGTAGGGTGAATTAGTAGCCTAATTTTGCAATCACTTCGTCGGTCACATCGATGCGTGGCGACACATACATTGCGCCTTGAATCGACGCGCGGTCGAAAATCACCTGATAGCCCTTTTCCTCACACACCTTTTTGCAAGCAGCATAAATGTCGTCTTGAATAGGCTTGATGAGCGACTGCTGCTTTTTGTAGAGTTCGCCCTGTGGACCGAAGTATTTATATTTGAGTTGAGAGGCTTCCTTTTCCTTAGCCACGATTTCGGCTTCCTTCTTCTTCTTTTGCTCGTCGGTGAGGAACACCATGTCGGCTTGGTAATTCTTATACATTGTGTCGGCCTCCTTTTCCAAGGTTTCCACCTCACGCTGCCAGCGTTGTGAAATCTGGTTTAGCTGCTCGTTTGCCATTTCATAGTTAGGGATTTTCTTCAAGATATATTCCTGGTCGATGAACGCAAACTTTTGTGCAGAGGCTGTGGCTGCGAAAGCCGCCACGGCGATTAAGAGCATTACAATTTTTTTCATCATAGTGTGTCGAATTATTTAGTTGATAATACTTGTGGATTCTGTGAGGTTAGACTCTACGAAGCACAAATAGTTTATTTTTAGAATTCCTGACCGAGCACGAAGTGGAAGTTGCTGCCACCCTTTGTGCCATACACCTTGTCGAAACCGTAACCCCAGTCGATACCCATCATACCGAGCATCGGGAGGAAGATACGCACACCCACACCGGCTGAGCGCTTGAGGTCGAATGGAGAGAAGCGGCTCACGCTTGTCCAGGCATTACCAGCCTCGATAAATGCCAGCGGATAGATGGTGGCACTTGGAGAGAGCATCAATGGGAAGTGAAGTTCCATCAAGAAGCGGGTGTAAGCGTAACCGTCGCTGCCGTAAGGAGTGAACTGACCATTGTCGTAACCACGCAGCGCGATGGTTTCGGTAGCGTAGGTGTAGCTGCCCGACATACCGTCACCACCCACATAGAAGGTTTCGAACGGCGATTTGAGATATCTGTTCCAGCTACCGAGCAAACCGATGTCAGCACGTGTCATGAGCACGAGTGTCCAGCGTCCGTCTGGGTCGGTAAGTGGTGTATAGGTACGAGCCTGGAATTTGAGTTTCCAGTATTCAATCCATTTGTAGAGTTCCTTCTTCGAAGCCTCGTCGGTAGCCTGTGAAAGTGCCTTCCAGTTCTTCTTGCCAAAGAGGCTTGCAGGTGGAGTGAAACGGAAACTGAGCGAGAAGCTACTACCACGGCGGGTGTAGAGTGGGTTGTCGATACTGTTACGAGCGAGAGTCAAGCCCAGCACGAGCGAGTTCGACGTACCGTTGTTCATATAGTAGAGGTATTCCCAGTTCTTCAAGCTATACCACTGGTAGCCGAGTTCGGCAGTGAGTGTGAAATAGTCGTCAGGCCATTTCAAACGCTTACCGAAGCCGATGGTCACACCACCCATTTGCAAGTATTTGTTAGGGTCGTATGCGTCTTCGTAGTAGTTGTTGCCGTAGCCATAGTTGTTGCCGTAACCGTAACCGCTACCATAGTAATTGTTGTAGTAGTTATACATACCGTTCTGGTAGAGCGTGTTGTAGTAGCTGGAGTTGATACCGGTTTGGCGGCTATAGAATGCCGACACGCTGAGCGAATTGGGTCGCTTGCCGCCAAACCATGGGTCGAGGAACGACACACTGTAGGATTGGTAATACTTGGCGTTGGTCTGCGCGCTGATGGTGAATGTTTGACCCTCACCCTGTGGAATAATGCCCTTGA
The DNA here is from genome assembly GCA_004557565.1 of Bacteroidales bacterium. Taxonomy (GTDB): domain Bacteria; phylum Bacteroidota; class Bacteroidia; order Bacteroidales; family Muribaculaceae; genus Sodaliphilus. The sequence goes on from SFGS01000056.1 coordinate 9,719, forward strand.
ACGATGATGGGTGGAACAGGTTTTGGATAGAGAAGTTGGTAAACTTCAAACTCACCTTACCGATGATACCGGTTTGACCCCAACCAGCCGAGAATTCCACTTGGTCGTTGGCCTTCGATTCCAAACCGAAGATAATGTCAACCGTACCGTTTTCTTCGTTAGGCTCAGGGCGAATGTCCATCTTTTCAGGGTCGAAGTGACCGGTTTGCGCAATTTCACGAGCCGAACGCATCAAGTCGCTCTTTGAGAAGAGGTCGCCTGGACGCACACGAAGTTCACGACGAATCACCTTTTCATAGAGGCGGTCGTTACCGTTAATCACCACGCGGTTGATAGTGGCGCGCTTACCCTCAAAGAGGCGCATTTCAAGTGCGATAGAGTCGCCCTCCACATGGGTTTCCACTGGCACAATCTGCGCGAAGAGGTAACCCTTGTCGAGATAGAGGTTCGACACTGCATCGTCGTCGGTGCTCAAACGCTTATTGAGTTTCTTCTGGTTATACACCTGGCCTTTTTCCATGCCAAGCACATTTTCGAGATATTCGGTAGGATATACGGTGTTGCCCACCCAGTTGATGCCTGAAATGTAGTATTTCTTACCTTCTTCCACGCGCAGGTGCACATCCACCTTGTTGTCGCTATAAGCCACCACGCTATCGCTCACGATGCGTGCATCGCGATAGCCAAGTTCGTTATACTTTTCAATAATGCGATTCTTGTCTTCGTCGTAGTCGGTGGCAACGAACTTCTTCTGACTGAACCACTTTCTGAAGTTGAAGAAGCCAGTTTCGTTGGTTTTCTTCATCGCACCCTTGATCTTGCCGTCGCTCAACACCTCGTTGCCGTCGATGTAGATTTTATGGACGCCAATCTTCGAGTGCTTGTCAACCACGATGTCAACAATCACCTCGTTCTTCTTGCTCAAGTCTTCCTTTTGAATCACCTCAACGGTGGCCTTGTCGAAGCCCTTATCGGCAAAATACTTCTGAACGATGATTTTAACACGATCGGCAATGTTAGGGGTCATCTGGTTGCCTGGGGTAAGACCCAAACGCTCAATCACGTCCTTCTTCTCGCCACCCTTCATGCCCAAGTAGTTCACTTGCGAGATACGGGGTTGCTGCTGAAGGTCGAATTCGAGCCAAGCCTTGTCGCCATACACCTTTTCCACCTTGATTTGCACCTTGGAGAACAGGCCCTGACGCCAAAAGCGCTTAGCGGCATTCTTGATGTCTTCGCCCGGAATTTCCACGCGCTGACCAATCGAAAGCCCCGAATAGCCGATGATAATGTAATCTTCATAGTTGTCGGCACCAGTCACTTTAATCCCGGCAATCTCATATTTAGGGTGATGGCCGGAGAATACCACTTTCGGATTGTAGATGGTGTCGTTCACTGTGTAGGTTTCTTGTGCTTTCACGCTTGTGGCAAGCGCAAGAATGGATACGAGGAGTAGAATAGCTTTATATCGCATATCGTCAATTTTGTTCATTATCATTAATCACCTGTTCGCTGGTTTTGCCAAATCGGCGCTCACGGCTCTGGAAGTCGATGATGGCTTCCAAGAAATCCTCCTTAGAGAAATCTGGCCAAAGAACGGGCGTGAAATAGAGTTCACTGTAAGCAATCTGCCACAGCAGGTAGTTGCTGATTCGCAAGTCGCCGGCTGTGCGGATAAGCAGGTCGGGGTCGGGCATGTGGGCTGTGAGCATGTGAGACGACAGCACTGCGTCGTCGATGTCGGCAGGCTTGAGTTTGCCTTCTGCCACCTCATTGGCAATGCCTCGCACCGCTTCCACAATCTCCCATCGCGAAGAGTAGCTCAACGCCAGGCACAGCTCCATACCGGTGCAGTGGGCGGTGTCGGCCATACACTTCTGCAAGCGGGTGCGCGCAAATTCTGGCACACGCTCCATATCGCCAATGGTGGTGAGGCGCACATTCTTCTCTATCAGTTCAGGAGTCTCCTTCTCAATCGAAGTGACCACCAAGTGCATCAGCGCATCCACCTCCATTTGCGGACGGTTCCAGTTTTCGGTAGAGAATGTGTAGAGCGTGAGGTATTCCACACCCAGGTCGTTAGCCACCTCGGTGATGTTGTGCACTGTGGGCACACCATTCTCATGGCCAAATGAGCGAATCATGCCACGCTTTTTTGCCCACCGTCCGTTGCCGTCCATAATTATGGCAACGTGGCGTGGGATTCTTGTTTTGTCTATTTTATCAATTAGCGACACTGCTTATATTATATATAATGTGTAAAATTATATTCAATCTTTTAAATTATCACTCCACATAGTGGCATTTTGAGCAACGCTTGCTGAACTCGTAGGTGATGGTGAACATCGCCACCGAATACCAGTCGGTGTTCTTGGCAAAGCCATGCTGAATACGGTAAAGGTCGCTCAATCCGTCGAGACGGTCGCCAAACGCCTTGCGCATGGTGAACTCGAAGCCGAGGTTGAGACGCTCTTTCACTTTATATTTCACACCCACACCCATAGGAATGTTGAAGGTGAAGTGCGTGCCATCGACGAATGCGGCGGTAGCACCCACGCCCAGCACCATGTATGGGGAAATGCGGCTGTAATTCTTATATTTCGCCCCTACACCATAATTGAGGAAGTTGAATTCTGCCTGTGCGCCCAAGTCCACGAGGTGCGACTTAAACTCATAGTGCTCTCCGTCGGGGAATTTGCTGGCGCAATCGTTGCTGTTGCCGCTGATTGAGGCATAGAGCAAATTGCCCTTAAACGCAATACGGCTGTTCATATTGTAGCGAAACACGCCGCCGCCCACAATGCCGGGGTGCTTATACATGTTGCCGCTGCTGATGTCGCCGATGTAGCCGCTCACACCCAGCGCAGGACCCACCTCGTAGCGGTATTCCTGAGCCACAGCGGTAGCAGCCATCAGTGCCATTGCCAATATTGCGAAAATCTTCTTCATATATGGGTTTCGGGAAAAGATGTATTCCTACAAAATCAATACAGAGGTTTGAAGGTGAGTTGGTTGATCACACCCTTCCAAATGCTGTTGAGCAAGTCGCCCGAACCGTTGGTGCCACCCACAAGGTAGATGTAAGGGCATTGCCATTCGGTGACAGGCTTCACTGGTGCCTTGGCACGCGCCTTTGAAATACGCTCTTCCACCACAAATGCCTGTGCGTGCATAAACAGTGGCAGGTAAGATGGCAACTGAAGTGTCAAGCCACCGTTACTCCAAGTGATGCCTTGGTTATACGACACATAAGTGGTGCGGTTCATTGTGCCGTCGGCTGTGCGGCCGCCAAGCACCATCCATGTGGCGCGCTTGGTGAGGCGGTGCGTCACGGTGTCGTTGGCAAACGAGGTGTAAGAAACAAGCGCAGCACCTTCAAGGGCTGGGAGAGCAGATTTGAGCGACTCGTTGTCGATTCTGCCCCAAGTCTTGCCATCGTAGCCCCATACGCCTTTCGACAATTTGCCGTCTTTGGTCAAACCGCCTACAATCATACCTTGTTGAGCGTCGGTCCAAGAGTTGCTTGCCATCACAAATTCAGAAGAACCAGTGATTGGGAAAGCGGCATCAATAGCCTTGGGCACATAGTTGCCACGTGGATATTCGTCGTATTTGTATTCGTTTCCGTCTTTCAGCACACCCAGCACCTTGCCTTCGTATGCGCCCTTGATGCTGCGCCAAGTCACGGAGCAGTTGGTCCAAGTGGTGCCCTCATCGGTGCTCTTGTAAAGCACGCCAGAAATAGAGAGGATATAGAGCGCATCGTTTGATGCTACGAGCGATTGCACGTTAGGTGTGAAATCAAATGCCACATTCTTCTTTTCCCAAGTGCCTTGACTGGGGTTGGTGGCTGTGGAAAGCACATATCCGTAATTGTCGGCCACGAGGCAGAAGTATTTGCCGTTCTGAGCCACAGCCTTTTCGGCTCTTGGATAGCCACTGGTGTTGGGCAGGTCGCGGCGTGCGCGCTGGTCCCAGTAGAGCGAGTCGGGCTTCATGTTGTGCACATTCACGCTCACTGTGTAGGAGCGAATCACCTTGCCGTCTTGCGAAGTGATTTCCAGTTCCACAGGGCTGGTGAAGTCGATGCTGTCGGTGGTTTCGCTGGTGTATTCCACCTCTTTGTCCTTCATCCACTGGCTGTCTTTCACCTTAAACACCGCCTTGCCTACCGCTGTGGGGAAACTCACCGAAACGGTGAGGTGCGACACATCTGTGCCTTTTGGCAGAGAGTCGGCGTTGTAGATGAGATTTTTTTCCTGATCAATGGAAAAATACACAGAATCAAGGTTGTAGAGCACCTTTTTGTTGCTTCCTAATGTAAAACTCGACACCAACGTGGATGTGTTGCTGCTTGATGAAATTATTTCACCCGAAGTTGGTTCGTCATTTGAGGAGTTACATGAACTAATGGCAAGTGTGAGAAACATCGCCAGCACCATGTATATAGAATATTTCTTGTTCATCTAATTGAGTTTGCTTTGAAAGTACAAATTTACAAAAAATTCAGCAAAAATCGGGGTTCAAACGTGTATTTTATTAATAACACGCGCGAACCCAACATATTTTTCAGGTTGTAAAATTAATATTAAAGCGGCAAACAATTTCCACAAATTAAGATATTAAAGGAGTATAGGCATTTTTTTACACCTTTTTAACGCATTTCCGCCTTGTAGCTCACACTTTCACAGCGCATTTTGTTCAACCCGAATCTGTCATTAGGGCTTGTGGTATTTCGGAGTTTTAGAAGAATGAGTTTTGCTTATCTTTTAATGAGTGATAGCGAGCTATTACGAATTAAAAACAAGCGAAAGGCATCTTATAAAAGCCGAAAGACCGCAAGAAGTAATCTGAAAAATCCTTACACGGCCTAATGACCGATTTGGGTTCAATCGCGGGCTGGGAGCTGGGCTTTCACGAAGCGTGGGTTGCCAAACTGGTCACGAATGACCTGTGCCTGTTCGAAGCCGTTTTCCTCAAGTAAGCGGCAGGTTTCGCCACCAAATCGGCGATTGATTTCCAAATAGATACGCCCCGCTGGCTTCAATGCCACGGCGGCATATTTGGCGATGGCACGATAGAAGAGCAAAGGGTCGGCATCGGGCACAAACAAGGCGGTGGCTGGCTCGTGCTCCAACACATTGCGCTCCATATCGGCACGCTCGCTGTCGCAAATGTAGGGCGGATTGCTCACCACCACATCAAGGCTATCAGCCTCTGGCACAGCGGTTAGAATATCGGTCTGCACGTAATCGACCTTGACTTTGAGCGATGCGGCATTCTCCTTTGCCACCGCAAGTGCCTCAGCCGAGATGTCGAATGCCTCGACCTCTGGCCAGCGTAGTGCCAATGCCAGCGAAATGGCGATACAACCGCTGCCGGTGCCTATGTCGAGCACACGAAGGTCGGCGGCGCCACCGGCATCGTCGGTAATCATATCCACCAGCAACTCCGTTTCTGGGCGTGGGATAAGTGTGGCTGGCGTAACCTTGAACTCATGCCCATGGAAGCGCGCATGGCCAAAAATATACTGGATAGGTTCGCCCTTGCACAGCCTGTCGGCAATGCTGCGAATACGCTCAACAAACACCTCGTCTTGCTCCACATTTCCGCGCAGAAGCACATCCACAGGGCTGTAGTGAAGCACTTCCTCCACCACCATGCGTGCCAAGGCGTTAGCCTCAGCCACATCATAGCACTCCTGCAAACGGTGCTTTAACTCTATAATTATCTGTTCGGTTGTCATCACTGCAAAATTACTGCAAATTATCGGAATATCAAATCACCCAAAATTTTCCCCCACCCCATCACCCCAAAACTATAAATAGAGTTTTGAAAGTTGCACCAAAGAAGATATGCGATGTCATGAAATTCCGTTAGGAATTTGATGTGTGTAGGCAGGTATGCAGCGAAGGTTATGCGAAATGAGCGAAGCGAAATGGAGCATAGCCGAAGCGAAATGCCTGTAAATGTCGCATAACAATATGCATCCCAGCGGGATGCGATTTCGTTGGCAAAAGGATATTTGGAGGTGTCGCATTCCGCTGGAATGCATAACGCTGGCATATCTATTGCAGGCATTTCGAAAAGATTCCATTTCGCTTCGCTCCATTACATCTTTTCTGCATACCTGCCTACACACATCAAATCCCTATGGGATTTTTTACAATCAACCCAGGATTACACAATGCCTTACAGAAAAACCAAATTTGATGGATAAATAAAAACACTGGGCACTACATTTAAAAAAAAATCGCTATATTTGCAAAATATCAACCACGAACTCTCATGAACAAATCAAACGATGCCAATTCACAGCCTAATTTACTCGTAAGGGTGTTTCGGTTCTACCGCGATGGTTTTCGCAGTATGACCGTGGGGCGCACACTTTGGGCGATTATCGCGGTGAAACTGGTGGTATTTTTCTTGATTCTCAGATGGTTGCTTTTCCCCGACTTCCTTGCTGGGAAAGCCAACAGCGACCAGGGGAAAGCGGAATATGTGAGAGAACAAATCACAAAACGATAATAAAACGTAACGATTAATACTTATATGGAAGAACTAACTAACGTAGTCGATTGGTCGCGTGCGCAATTCGCACTCACCGCCATCTATCACTGGCTTTTCGTGCCGCTCACTCTTGGGCTGGGCGTGATTGTCGCCATTATGGAAACCATCTTCTATCGCACTCGCGACGAGAAGTGGCTTGCCACCACAAAATTTTGGATGACGCTTTTTGGCGTGAACTTCGCCATCGGTGTTGCCACGGGCATCATACTCGAATTTGAGTTTGGCACCAACTGGTCGAACTACAGTTGGTTTGTGGGCGACATTTTCGGCGCACCGCTTGCCGTGGAGGGTATCTTGGCATTCTTTATGGAGTCCACCTTCATTGCTGTGATGTTTTTCGGATGGAACCGTGTTTCGCCAAAGTTCCACCTCGCCGCCACTTGGCTCACTGCCATCGGCGCAAGCATTTCCGCCTATTGGATTCTGGTGGCAAACGCTTGGATGCAAGACCCTGTGGGCTGCACCTTCAACCCCGAAACCATGCGCAACGAAATGACCAGCTTTTGGACCGTGGCAACCTCGCCTATGGCATTGAGCAAGGTGCTGCACACCGTGCTGAGCGCGTGGACCCTTGCCGGCGTGTTTGTAGTGGGCGTTTCGGGATGGATGCTGCTTCGCAAACGCAATGCCGACCACTGCTTCCGCAGCCTGAAAGTGGGCGCGTGGGTAGGCTTTATCGGCATTGTGCTCACCTCCATTTCGGGCGACACCTCGGCTGTGACCGTGGCTGAACGCCAACCCATGAAACTGGCAGCGATGGAGGGCCTATACAAAGGGCAACACGGACAGGAAATTGTGGCATTCGGTATTCTCAACCCTGCAAAGACGGTGGACAATGATGAAGACCCATATTTGATGAAAATTGCCATTCCATACGGGCTTTCAATCCTTGCCAACCACGACCCACAATCGTTTGTGCCGGGCGTAAACGATATTATCAACGGCATTTCGATGGACCGCGACGGCAATGCAATCAACACCGTGTCGTACGCCGAGCGCATGAAGCGAGGAAAAATGGCAAAAGAGGCGGTTGCCGCACACCATGTAGCAGTGCAGATGGGCGACAAGACTGCCATGGCTGAAGCCAGCAAGGCGATTGAAGCCAACTACCCCTATTTCGGCTACGGCTATCTCAACACGCCACAAGAGGCAGTGCCCAACATTCCCCTTACGTTCTACACCTTCCACCTGATGGTGACTGTGGGTGGATATTTGATGGTGTTTATGCTCTTGGCACTCGTGTTTGCCTACAAACGCCAGTTGCTGGAAAAAGCACGCTGGGCAAAGTGGTGGCACATGCTCGCCATCGCCACCATTCCCCTCACCTACCTGTGTAGCGCATGTGGCTGGATTGTGGCAGAAGTGGGCCGCCAGCCTTGGACTATTCAAGACCTGATGCCCAACAAGGTGGCTATCAGCGACCTCAGCGCAGGATATGTGCAAATCACCTTCTGGGTGTTCGCATTCATCTTCACCGCTCTGCTCATTGCCGACGTGAGCATCATCATGAAGCAAATAGCAGAAAAATCAAAACAAAATCTCGACACCGTAAAACATTGACAACTATGACACTTGAAATCCTACAAAACTATTGGTGGCTCATCATTTCCATTCTTGGTGCCCTGCTCGTGTTTCTTCTTTTCGTACAGGGCGGTCAATCGATGCTTTTCGGAGAGAAAGATGCCACCCAGAGCACACTGATGATTAGCTCGTTAGGTCGCAAATGGGAACTCACTTTCACCACTCTGGTGACTTTTGGCGGTGCGTTTTTCGCATCATTTCCACTGTTCTACTCCACCAGTTTTGGCGGTGCCTACTGGCTGTGGATGCTCATTCTGTTCAGTTTCGTGATTCAAGCCATTTCCTACGAATACCGCACCAAAAAGGGCAATGTGTATGGCACACGCTTCTACGATGCGCTGCTTTTCGTCAATGGCGTGCTCGGCCCGCTGTTGCTCGGTGTGGCTGTGGGCAGTATGTTTTTCGGCAATGAGTTTTGCGTGACCAAAAACAAGATTCTTGATGTGGAGGCAGCCACCATTTCCACTTGGGGACCGCTCCACGGTCTTGAGGCTATCGCTTGCTGGAAAAACCTGGTGTTTGGCGTGATGGTGCTTTTCCTTGCGCGCACTTTGGCTTCGCTCTATTTTATCAACAATATCGACGATGAAACGCTGCACAGCCAACAGCTCAAGCAGTTGATGGTGAATGGTGGCGTGTTTGTGCTTACGTTTGTGGTGAGTGCCGCTTTGATTCTCACTTCGGGCGGTGTTGACACCCAAAACGGTGCTGCACAATGGACCGACTACAAATATCTGCACAATTTCATCGACATGTGGTGGTGCCTTATCGTGCTGCTCGCTGGCGTGGTGCTGGCACTTTGGGGCATAGCCAAAACACTGCTCACCAAAGCCAAATGGAACAAGGGCATTTGGGCAGTGGGCACAGGTGCGGTGCTGGTGGTGCTCAGCCTGTTTTGGGTGCTTGGCTACAACGACACAGCCTTCTATCCATCGCTGCTCGACGTGAACAGTTCGCTCACTATTCGCAACAGTTCATCGAGCCAATTCACCCTGCAAGTGATGAGCGTGGTGTCGCTGCTCGTGCCATTCGTCCTCGCCTACATCGCCTACGTGTGGCGAGCCATGGACAGCCAAAAAATCACTGAAAAAGAAATTAGATATTAGAAGTTAGAAATTAGATATTAGATGGTTCGGAGCACTCCGAGTACTCAGAGTGCTCCGAATCCATATTATAGCCCCTGCCCTACTGTGCGAATTGCTTTAGGGATTGCAAGTGGGCGAGGGCTTGGGTGCGACCGAGGTGGTAGGTTTTTGCCATCAGTTCGGGGTCGTGGCAGGTATGGCCTATCTCCAGTTTTTGAGGTGGGCGAATCACGAGGGCGTTGCCTGCCTTTTCTTGCGCTGCCACATACTCAAGTTCGGCGTTATACATTTCGTGGCGGTGTGCCATCACATCAATCATTTTCGGATATTTGCGGAGCATCAGCCTGATGAGCGGCATGGCTTTGCTGGCTTGCTTCACGAAGCCTTCGGGCTGGGTGAGCACCACGATGTTGCGCTCGTAGCCCACGCTCTCGAAGTATTGGAGGGGTATGCTGTCGGCCATTCCGCCATCGAGCAAACGGTAGCCGCCCACTTCCACAATGTTCGACACCATCGGCATCGATGCCGACGCGCGAATCCACTCCAGAGCCTCGTGTATGTCGGGGTCGCGGAGAATGTGATACACCGGTTTGCCCGTCAGCACATCGGTGCATACCACATGGAAATCAATCGGTGAAGCCAAAAACGCGTCGTAGTCAAACACATCGTAAACCGTGGGCACCACATGGTAGCAAAACTCTGCATTATAAAGGTCGCCAGTGGTGAACAGCGAATGCAAACCGCTGTAACGCTTATCGCGAGCGAAACGCTGATTGTAGCGCAACGCACGCCCAATCTGACCGCTGCAATAGTTCACACCGAATGCCGCGCCTGCACTTACGCCCACTGCGCCATCTACCCTGATGCCATTTTCCATCATCACATCGAGCACCCCGCAGGTGAACATGCCACGGTAAGCTCCGCCTTCAAGCACAAGGCCACATTTTTTCCTAATTTCCATATCTCCGCAATTTTTAAACAGGGAAAAGATTTTAAAAAGGGGAAAGAGCCATGCTCAATCCCCTTTACTATACATGATTTGAAATCTTGATTACAAATTTTTGTAAGGCAAGCGTGCAATCATTTCGCCAAACTTCTTGGCACCGTCTTTCAGTTTGCTACCCACCATGGCACGAAGCATGATAGGGAGATCGAGTTGGAGGGCGGTCACGCTCTCGGTGTGCTCTGCGTCGATTTCTTTCAACTCAATCACCAAACCGAATGGCACTGGCGACTGTGCCGCACCGAACACGATTTTCGATGGTTCCACCGTTTCTACGATGCCCAATTTGAGAGGTCCCATTGGCGATTCAATCACCACACCGCCTTCTTCAAATTTCAGGTTCTGAAGGTGAGTGCGAGCCTCTTCAGGAAGTTTGTCGATGTTTTCCTCCATGTGGCGGCGAAACACCTCAGGGTTCGACAGTTTGCTATACACCGTAGCGATGTCGCAATCAATCACATGCTTGTCACTTTTGTATGTCTCCATATAAAAATGTGTATCTCAATAAGAATTTTATTAGTCAATATTCACCACAGCAGGAGTCCAGTTTTCTGGGTCTTCGCGCCAGAGTTGGAGTTGTGCTTCGTCACTCGCTTTGATATATTTGGTTTCAACTGCGGCCTTAATCATTGCGCTATATCCGCTCAGTGTCACCAGTTCCACGCCTGCCTTTTCAAAGGCTTCAACAGCTTGTGGGAACTCGTAGGTGAAGATTGCCACCATACCCACTACATCGGCGCCTGCCATACGCAAAGCCTCCACAGCCTTCAAACTGCTCTTGCCAGTGGACACGAGGTCTTCCACCACCACCACTTTCTGACCGGGCTTGATGTTGCCTTCAATCAGATTTTCCAAGCCGTGGTCCTTTGGAGCCGAACGAACATACACCATAGGTTTTCCCAAAGTGTCGGCCACGAGCGCACCTTGAGCAATAGCACCAGTAGCTACGCCAGCCACCACTTCAGCTTCGCCGAAGTTTTCGAGAATAAGGCGTGAAAGTTCCACCTTAATGAAGTTGCGCACCTCTGGATACGACAGCGTCAAGCGGTTGTCGGTATAAATTGGTGAGTTCCAACCGCTCGCCCAAGTGAAAGGACTATCTGGTTGAAGCTTTATCGCACTGATTTTAAGCAATTTCTCCGCAAGAAGAAGATCTAATTTTTTCATGATCGTATGTTTGATAGGATTGATATTTAAAATTTAGCACAAAATTACGAATAATATCAGTCACAATAACTATAATTCGGGCGTTTTTTTGTAATTTTGTGTATATCAACACATATCACTCATGACAAATCGACCACCCCGAAAGCCCATATCTCCCACTGCCGCTCTCAACAAGGCGGCGGCTCTGTGCGCACGCTCGGAGCAAGCCAGCGGCGACATCTATGCCAAACTCACAGGCTGGGGACTAACCACCGAAGAAGCCGACGGCGTAATCAAGCAACTGATAAGCGAAAACTACCTCAACGATGAGCGATACGCCCGTGCTTACTGCCGCGACAAAATGCGATTCAACGGCTGGGGGCGCATCAAGGTGGCTTTTATGCTCAAAAGCAAGGGCATAGGCAAAAGCCATATCGAAGCGGTGCTTGCCGAGGTGAACGAGGAAGAATACATCGCCACGCTTCGCCGTTTGCTGCAAGCCAAATGGCGTGATGTGAGGGGCAAAGAGCCTATGCAGGCGCGTGCCTCGATGATGCGATTTGCCGCTTCTCGCGGTTTTGAGCCAAATGTTTTCTACCCTGTCATCGACGAGGTGATAGGCGGTGATAGCGATGCCTAAAGCGATGAACATCAAGGAGATTCTGCAATCCACAGCCCAAATCCTGATGCCTCGCACCTGCCCGGTGTGCGGTAAGGCTCTCGATGGTGGCGAACGCTACATCTGCCGAAGGTGCCTGATGGACATGCCACGCACCATGTACGAGGCTGTGCCGCTCAACAATATGGCGCAACGCTTTGTGGGTGCTGTGCCGGTGGAGCGTGCTTCGGCTTATTTTTTCTATGAGCGCAACGCCCCCTATTCGCAGATTCTTCAAGACATTAAATATCGCAATGTGCCCGACATGGGACGATGGCTGGCAAGGCGTTACGCCGAATCCACAGCCGACAGCGGCCTTTGGGACGGCATCGACTACCTCATACCTGTGCCGCTTCACATCGTCAAATTGGCAAAACGCGGCTACAATCAAGCGCTTTACATAGCCCTCGGCATCAGCGATGCCACCCAGATTCCTGTTTACGAGGCCATCGACGCGGTGAAAGGCCACGCCACACAGACGCACAAATCGGCTTTTGAACGCCGCCAAAACACGAAGGGGCTATACGCCTCAATCCCCGAAGCAGATGAAACGCTCGCAGGCAAGCATGTGATGATTATCGACGATGTAATCACCACAGGTGCCACGCTGCTCAGCTGTGCCGAAAGCCTGTGCCACATCCCCGACATCAGCATTTCCTTCTTCACCCTCGCCGCCGCCCGCCTCGCCTAATCCCCACACCCCTCACCACGCCTCACACAGATCCCACAGATCCCACAGATCCCACAGAATTATTAAAATATATCTCACACAGATTCAACGGATTAAACAGATTTCTCAATAGAAGTTGAATCTGTTGAATCTGTTGAATCCGTGTGAGCCTTTGGAGCAAACCGGCGGATAGCATCTGTGAGATTTCCCACCCACTAAAGCAAAAACTGTGAGATCCGTGTGATCTGTGTGAGCCCAAAAGTAGAATCCGTGTGAGCCTAAATCCATCAACGAAAGCGAAGCATCCGTGAGATTTACCACCCACTAAAGCAAAAACTGTGAGATAACGAAAGCGAAGCATCCGTGAGATTTACCACCCACTAAAGCAAAAACTGTGAGATCTGTGGGATCTGTGTGAGGCTAAGCGTAGAGGTAAGCGATGGGTGAAAAGTAATTAAGGAGCCTGCGCTTCACAGCGTGGGCTCCTTAAAAAATCTACAATCTATAAAAACATATATATCATCAGAAAACTATGTTCTCATTTCGATGTTCAAATGTAGCACGCAAATTTTATATTTGCAAATATTTTTTGCATTTATTTTCAAAAATCGGTGAAAATTGCGAAAATTGCGTTATTGGCATTGCGGAGGGCGGTGGGGTGTGCTACATTTGGGACATTTATTCATTTTAAATCTGAAAAACTATTATGAAACACATGACTATTAGTCCATCTGCCGCATCTTTTTTCCACAACGAGGAAGCGGCTCCTGTGGGCGAGGCTCTGCAAGCGGTGAACCTGCGTAGGCGATGCAAAAGCGTGGAGGTGGTGGGCAGCCCTGAAAAGGTGGGGAATGTGCCAGTTGGACACCGTATTCTTTGCGTTCACTCCGATGGCGGCTATGTGACCACGCACGAGGGCGACCTTTATTTCCGTGGCTCGCTTTTTCACCACTGCGATGCCGAGGTGCTGGAAGCGCACAGCATTGAGCAGTTTTTGGTGGTGAACACTTCTGATGGTGTGCTCTATTTCACCTGTCACAGTGACATGCCTACTCGCCTCAACCTCTCCGACGCTTTACCCGAACTCCACCTGTCGGCTGTGAGCACTGGCACGGTGAAGGAGGATATTTTGCCCTACGACTTCGCCACGCCGCTCAGTAATTGGCGTGCGCCCCTGCCCTCTGCCGATGTGCGTGCGTTGGCTGCTGTCGTGCGCCTTGCCTATCAGCGGTTGCAAAAGGTGGCGAAAGGCACTGGGGCATACACGCGCCCGATTTTGGCTCGCTATGCCGTGAGAATGACCGGCGGCGAATACCTCTGGCTCAGCGCACCCGTGATGATTGGGCACGACACGGTGAAAACGCACTATCGCATCGAGAGCGAGGCGATGACTGGCGGTGGGCAATTCACAGGCATCGGTGCCGCCACGCTTTCGCTCCCCTGCTTCAAGTTGGGCATTAGCGTGGTGAATGGCGTGGCGGCGGAATGGGCGAGGCTGATTCAGTCGGTCGACATTTTCGTGACGGATGAAGCCGACATCGCCGACACCTCGCTGCTCGACTACCGCATAGCCACCACCAACGTGGGCACCCGACGCTACGTTGCGGAGTTGGGACCTGAGCCACGCGAGAAAAGTGCCATTATTGACGAACTGATGCTCGGCAACTGGCATTTGATTGCCTCTTGCTCCGATATTGCGACACTGGCGAAACATGAGTTTCGGGCGTGGGGCATCAGCAAAAATGCCACTTCGGTTTTGCCCGACATTCCCACTTTCACGCTCCAGCAAAGCACCACTTTTGCCCATACGCTCACCTCTGCCGACTGCGCCGCCATCACTCGCCGAAGTAGCACCGAGCATCTGCCTGCTTACACTATGGCACACGGCGGCAGACTGTGGCAAGGAGGCGGTAGCGAGTTGCTGAGGGCGGCGTGGCACACTTCATCACTACTGATGGCTCCGTTTAGCAATACGCCTTGCACCATCACCGCCATTGAGCGAGTGAGCACCAGCCAAGGCGATGCCACCATCGTCAGCTCCCACTCCTACCCTTTCACGCCATCGGCTGTGAATCCGCTCGTTTGCGCCCCACACGGTGCCGCCACTGCGCTTCGCATTGAGGTGGCATCGGGGCAAACCACAAAAGCCATCGACTTTCCACTCACGCCTGTGCACGCTTGCGCTCTGGCTGCCACCTACACCGTAAATCTGCTACCCACCTCGTTTGAGCCGTCAAGCCCAAGCCTCGCCGTCACACAATCGGCGGTGGTGCCTTCTCCTGGGCGGCTGACGGTGAGCCACATCGCCCAACCGCTCATCACGGAATTTAGCCAAACGGTGACTGGTGCCGAAATCGTGGCTTTGGCTGCCACCGAACGCCCCATTTATTCGGGTGGATTCGGGCGGCATCCGCTGTATGTGTTCACCGATCAGGGCATTTTCGTGATTCCACAATCGAGTAGCGGTGCGCTGGGCGAGGCGAAGTTGATGAGCCGCAAAGTGGTCAATGCCCATACGCGCCCCATCAGTGGTGGCGGTAAAATATGGTTTACGAACACACATCAGCAACTGTGCAGCATCGAGGGCTCGAAAATTCGGGTGGTGATTCCTCGCTGGCAAACTGCCGCCATGACGTGGAACGATGCCGAACACGAACTTTGGACGCTCCACCCCGACGGATCACTCCACATCACCGACGGCGATGGGTTTTTCTCGCGTCTCACGCTGAATGTGGATTCAATGTACTACGACGGCAAGTCGGCGCTGGCTGTGATGCCCGACGGCAGCGTGCTCAACATCTGCGCATCGGTGCCAACAGAGCAAACAGTGAAATACCTCTCCCACCCCATCATGCTTTCGGCTGATATGCAGCAACGCCCAGCACGCATCATCTGGAATGTTTTTGGCTCGAATCTGCACCTGCGGCTCACGGTGCTGGGCGAACAAGGCGAAAGCAAATGCGGCTTCACCATCTGCTCGGCAAAAGTGGATGGCGAGGTCAACGCTCCTATCGCTCTACCCCTCATTTCGCCCCTTGTGCGCACCGTGAGGCTATCTGTAGAGGGTACTGCGCCAGAAGGCACGGTTATTTATTCTGCCGACTTGTATATTAATACTGAAACGCATAGATAACCGTATCCGTCACCAAAAATAACAAAAATATCACTTTTTGCTATAAAAAGTGATATTTTTTAATGCAAATGCTTGCGGATATGGTTTTTTGTTGTATCTTTGCAGCGTTATTTGTTATTCAAGGTCGTCAAAACGCATCGACCAATTGACGTAGGGGATATAAATATAACATATCACGCTCCAGCCTATGGCACCGTTAAGAAGCTGCATAATAGCCGTGGGTTGGGTTGTAAACAGAATACAAATAACGCATAGATTTGCCCCGTCAAGGGGGTAACACCTCTGGAGCAAATCTTTTTAAACATGGTTCAAAATAGTTGTTTTATAGATAATTGTGTATTTAAGGAAATGGGAAAGTCGTGAGACTGTCCCTTTTTTTTTGCGCCCACGCCCCACTCCACCCCCACAGATTTTTTTGGCTCACACAGATTCAACGGATTAAACAGATTTTTTGTTAATCGGATTGAAATGGATTAAATCGGTTTTTTCCATTTCCCACAAAAAATAATTTGTGAAAATTTGTGCTAATTTGTGGCTCAAAAAAACGCTCAAAAAAAATCCGTGTGAGAAGGCTATTGGTTGGTGAACACGGTGTCGAGTGGCGTGGAATCGGTGGGCGTAGAGTTGGAGGATGTGGGGAAATCGCTACAGTTGGAGTAGGTGTTGGCGTAGACGTGGTTGACCAGCAGGGCGATGCCGCGCGACATCACCATATCATCGTGTTTGCCGTCGATGGCACCGAAACCGCCACCCAGTCGTTCCTCAAACCAGCTCATTTCATCAATGGCATCGCTGTCGTGCTCCACCAGCAGCCCCTCGCGCACCATCGTCACCAAATGATTGACGACTTGCGCCTTCGTGAGCACATTGGTCTGGAAGCCCACCTTGAAGCCGTGTGGTTCCGTTTTTCGGCGAAACACATTGCTATATTCATCTTTCAAGCGGCGGAGCAGATAAGCCGACTTGCCGTCGGAAGCGTGCGTTTCGAGCGTGTTACTCTCCACCACCAGCAATGCCTGGTTGTAGAACGAGGCTATGGCTATCGCCTTTTCAATGAGCAAATCGTGGTCGATATGCCCACGCCACTGCGCCACCGTTTCACAAATGCGATCGTGGCAGTCGATTACCGAAATCACGGAATAGTCGGCACTTGCACTGCGTCCGCCAATGTCCACGCCCACCACATATTTGCTCTCCAGCCTATCGGTGGTGGGCATTTTCCACACTTTCAGGCGTGGCTTGCCTTCGTCGATTATGCGCCATTTGCCGTTCACCTTCTTCAACTCGCCTTTCGCCAGTGGCTCACAGCACTGGGCGCGCATGGCATCGAGGCGCGAGAGCGAAAACACGCATCTACCCGAAGTGCTGAACGCCTCGGTGGAATTGGTGGGAAACTCCGCCATCATCTTGTGGTGAGACTGGTAACTCTTGCGCTTTTCGTGGTACCACTTGATCATTTCCAGCGTACACCCTATTCGCCAGAGGTTGCGCTCGTAGTCGTCGAAACTTTTCCACAAATCCGCTATTTCCGCCTCATCGACCGGCAAACGGTAGATTTCAATCTCATACCACGGAATGAATACAGCATGCTTGTCGGTCTCGCCATTCACCGAGAGTAGCCACTCATTGTGAAAATAATTGCCGATGCCGTTTGCCGTGGATTCAAGCACCTCCACCGTCAAACCGCCCACCAGCAACGAGCCATCTACCGAGCGCATCACATCTTCGGGGTTGCGCATGGTGGAAGATGGCCAAAACGCCACTTCGCTCATGTGCGCCATGGCTATATCGTAGCCGCGCACCACATCATCGACCTGTGCCGTGCCCATCAGCACCAGGCAGTCGCGCCCAGTGATTATCTTTGCATTGGTGTTGCCCTCAAAGGTTTTAAATTCAAGAGGTTTGTCGTCGTCGAGCAGTTGCTTGGGATAGTGTTGCAGGAGTTTGGTGTACATGCCCTTAATCACGCTCGATGTGCTTCGCTTATGGCCACAAATGATGCTGTTCCAGTTGCGCTGAAGCACCAATTGAATCCACGCCATATACATCAGCACCAGCGTGGAGCCTCCCCATTGGCGTGCTTTCAGCAAAATCATGCGCACGCCCTTGCCTGCCAACCGCTGACGCTCCAAATCGGCAAGCACATGGCGCTGTGGAGCATTCAGGCGCAATTTCACGTTGCGTCCGCTCACCTTGTCGCGCACGGTGGCACAAGTGGCACACCAATATTCAAAGTCGTATTTGATGCGTGTTTTTTGATAGGTCAACTCATCGCTCAGCATGTCGAGTGGCACCTCGCTGAGCATCGGCACCGGAAGCCACACCTCACCAGCCACAGGCACGCTCACCAGTCGGCGCTCTCCGCAGCAGCCCTCACCCGTGAGTGGGTCGTAAGGCACTTGCAGCCCCTCGTTGCGACTACGGTTTTCCGCCGCCAAAGCCTGCACGTCGATAGTAAATTCGGTATTATCGTGTTTTTCAATTTTATCCATTGCAGTTTTTTTAGCCGTAAAACTACACCATCCCCACCCCCACAGTCAACAGCAATAAGGAGATTATAAAAGAAATTAGAAATTAGAAATTAGAAATTAGAAGTTAGAAATGAGATAAAAAATAGAGGTTAGAATCTCAGAGGGCCCCCTCAAAAAATTCTAACCTCTAATTTCTTCTAACGTAGTATATCTTGCACTTCGGCGAGTGAGCCGTCGTTAGGCGATGGCTTAACGTCGAGCAGATGGCAAAGCAACGGATAGACGCACACGTTGCGGAACTTGTCGGGTTTCACATAGCCCACCTTAAACGCTGGTCCCATGGCACGGAATGCCACTTGCATATCGCTACAAGTGTGGTCGAAACCATGGCTGCCACCACGGCGCACTTTGCGGTCAGTGAAAAGCCAACCCACATCGGGAAGCACCAGCACATCACCCACATTGATATTGCTGCCATAGTGCAGATATTCAGGGATTTCTGCCTTGCGCCATATGCGAATGTGATCCACATTTTTCAGTGCCACCAATATCGAATCCACATATTCGGCTTTCTTCACATAGATGTTGGCAGGGAGGTCGCCTTCTATCGCATCCACCCACTCATCTTTAATGTATTTCTTCACTGGCACGGTGCGGTCGGCATCGGTCCATGCCATACCATGGTCGCCAGTCACAATCAAATTCACCTTGCTTGCTTCTGGGAGCAGACTGATGCGCTTCCACATGTAAGAGAGCAGTTCATCGAGGTGCTCCATTTCGCTACGGCACTCCTTGGTCACTGGTCCAGCCACGTGGCCTGTGTGGTCGGGCTCCTCAAAATAGCACATAATGAAGTGTGGGCGTTCGCTTTCTGGAAGTTGGAGCAAGCGCACCACCTCTTCGGCACGCTCCACATCGGTGAGCAGAGGCTTTTTCTGATAGTCTTGCCAATAGTTGGCATAGCCGCCCTTGATGGGAATATCGCTACCCACCCAATACACCGTGGCTGTGGTCATACCCTGACGCTTGGCAGTGAGCCAAATGGGGTCGCCGCCATAGTTTCGTGTGTCGGAACGCGTTTCGGCATTGCCCAACGAGTATTTCTTGCCAGTGGAACGAATACGGAACGAATTGGCGATAATACCGTGGTGGTCAGGCACCAAACCCGTAGCAAGCGTATAGTGGTTGGGGAATGTTTTTGAAGGGAAAGATGGACTCATTACAGCCTTAACGCCCTTTTCTGCCATAGAGTTGAGGAATGGCGTATTGTAAGCCTCGCAATAATCCCAACGGAAACCGTCGAGCGACACGATAATTGTGTACTGGTCGTTGTTGACAGCCCAAGAAGCCAACGCCATCAACGCCACAAGCATAGATAAAAACAGTCGTTTCATTATTATTATGATTATTATTAGTTTTCTAAGGCAAAGTTACGAAAAAAAGCTCAAAGATTTTAGCAATCTTTGAGCCTGATTCTTTTGTAGGGGGCGTGGCATGTGCCTACCAGAATATTTTGAAGAACAGTATGGCTGCTGCGCGCCTCAAGTTCACGCCGCCTTCAAATTTTCCCATATACGAGCCACTACGGTCGCGCACTGTGCCGTCGGCCTCCACCCTGCCCATGTAGGAACCAGAGCGGTCGCGCATGGTGCCGTCGGTTTGGATTTTGCCGATATACGAGCCGCTGCGGTCGCGCACTGTGCCTTCCACGCTCACTTTTCCCACATACGAGCCGGAGCGGTCGCGCACCGTGCCGCTGGCTTCAATTCTGCCCACATACGTTCCCGAACGGTCGCGCACCGTGCCACTTGCCTCAATTCTGCCAGTATATGAGCCACTGCGGTCGCGAAAGGTCTGCGCCTCCACAGTGCCGCACAGCCCCGCCACAGCCATCACCAAAATCAATACAATCCTTTTCATACCATTCATATCATATATTTAAACCCAAATCGGTCATTAGGGCTTGTGGTATTTCGGAGTTTTAGAAGGATGAATTTTGTTTGTCTTTTAATGAGTAATAGCGAGCTATTACGAATTAAAAACAAGCAAAAGGCATCTTATAAAAACCGAAAGACCGCAAGAAGTAATCTAAAAAATCCTCATACGGCCTAATGGCCGATTTGGGTTTAAACAATCATAACTCTAAATGGGCGTTTTCTCTCCTGCCATTCGGGCTTCCCTGTCGCTGATTATTTGCTCCATATTCGCCGCAGCCCAGCCGATTAGGTTGTCTATCACAGGCAAAAACGACAGTCCTCGCTCGGTGAGCCTGTATTCCACTCTGGGCGGCACTTCGGCAAACACTTCACGATGCACAAAGCCATCTTCTTCCAAGATGCGGAGCGTCTGGGTGAGCGACTTTTGCGAGATGTCGGGCAGTTCGCGTTGCAGTTGTTTAAAACGCAAAGGCTCCTTATGCTGCAGGGTGTACAGCACAAGGAGTGACCATTTGTCGCCAACACGCGCCAATATATTGCGTATCGGGCAATTAGGGAACAATGCGTCTTTTGCTTGTTTATTGTTCTCTTTTTGATTTGTCATTAATTTTTATTTTTCAATCGGAATGATGTTGGCATCGTCCATGAAACTGCTAATAGGCTTTGCCTCATATTGAATGCACATCATCACCATGTCGTCATCACCTGTGTTGCGCAATGCTCGCACACCTGCTGGCGAAACACGAATGATACTGCCTTCGCCAACCTCATTTTTCACTCCGTCAACCTCATATTCGCCTTTGCCCGAAATGATGATGTAGAGTTCTTCGTGAGTTTTGTGTGAATGAAGGAATGCAGGATTTTCGCCAGCAGCCAAACGCTGTACCGAAGCCTCGGCACCAGTCAAGCCAAGTTCTTCACCTAAAAAAATCTTACCTTCCACATTGTTCCAACCATTCAGATTTTTGATTGCAAAATTAGCCATAATCGTCAATAATTTAAAATTTTACATATTGTTTTTTTACTTGATGCAAAATTACTATCAATCTCATTATCCGACAAGTAGGCACATTTTTGTGCTTTGGTTACCAAAAGGTTAGCAATGCCGATTTCAAGCGTTTACGCCACACGATTTAACTTACTTTAACTCAAATTCGGTCATTAGGGCTTGTGGAAGTAATCCAAAAAATCCTAACACGTCCTAATGACCGATTTGGGTTTAACTAATATTCTTCCCCAACTGGTAAGCCTCTTGCAACTTGGCATTGCCCTCGATGGTGCGTGGGGCATCTACTCCGCCGCAAAACAGCGTGCCTGCAAGGCGACACTTGGGGTAGCAGTCAATCCAACCAGTCAAACCAGCTTCGGCTCGCTTGGGAACTTCGGGCTCATCTTCTGCTGCAGTGGTGAGCATATACACATCACGGAACTTATAATCGAGCGAATACATCGCATTCATGCGGTCGATAAGCACCTTCATCTGTCCGCTCATCTCATAATAGTAGATGGGCGTTGCCCAGCACACCACATCGGCTTCGAGCACCTTCTGCATAATGGCGTTGGCATCGTCGTCGATTACACACTTGCCCAATTTCTGGCAAGCAAGACAACCTTTGCAAAAACCGATACTCTTGCCACTAAGCGTAATTTTTTCCACTTCATTGCCAGCCGCTTGAGCACCCTCAATAAATTTATCGGCAAGCATGTCGCTGTTTGAACCCACACGGAGGCTGGTAGATATTACAATTACTTTTTTCATCGCGTATATTATTTTTCCTTATTTCAAACTGTTGTATGCTTCATCGCTTACTGGTTCGAGCCATTCGTTGGAAGCATTGTCGCCCGGAATCTCGAATGCAAGGTGAGCGAACCAGCTATCTTTTGCGGCTCCATGCCAGTGCTTCACATTGGCAGGAATATGAATCACGGTGCCTGGCAGGATTTCCTGCGCAGGTTTCCCCTCTTCCTGATACCAGCCGCGACCTGCCACGCCCACAAGCATCTGTCCGCCGCCTTTTGTGGCATGGTGAATGTGCCAGTTGTTACGGCAACTTGGCTCAAAGGTTACGTTGAAGAAAGGTATCTGACTATTGGAAATTTGCGCCAAATAACTATTCCCTTTGAAATACTTGGCGTAGGCGGTATTTGGCTCGCCGATAGGGAAAATCATTTCACGCTGAAATGCAGCTTTGGCATCTTCGCCCTTCACATCGTCGACCCACACCTCTTTGGCAAGGCCGAACGCCGCCCATGCCTTTGGCCAACCGGCATAAAAGGCTACATGAGTGATGATTTCCGCTACTTCGGTGCGAGTGATGCCGTTGGTTTTTGCCGACTGTAAATGATATTTGAGCGAACTGTCGGTGATGCCTTGGCTAATGAGCGAAGTGATGGTGACAAGGCTACGATCGCGCAACGAAAGCAAATCGTTGCGACTCCACACCTCGCCGAAAAGTATGTCGTCGTTGAGATGAGCAAATTCGGGGGCAAACTCCCCAAGCTGGGTGCGACCAGCTGTTTGTGTTATTTTCTTTTGTGCCATAATCTGAATTGATACTGCTGCCAATACAATGAATAAACTGATATGCTTTATCATTTTTGGTGATTTTATCCCAAATCGGTCATTAGGCTTGTGGTATTTCGGAGTTTTAGAAGAATGGATTTTGCTTGTCTTTTAATGAGTGATAGCGAGCTATTACGAATTAAAAACAAGCGAAAGGCATCTTCGGTCTAATGACCGATTTGGGTTTATGCTGTTTTGCGATATTCTGATGGGGTGACGCCTGTGCGTGCCTTGAAGAAGCGAACAAAGTGCTGTGGATATTCAAATCCGAGCATCTGGCTCACTTGGGTGATGCTGAGACTGTCGTCGGCAAGCAGTCGCTTGGCTGCCACGAGCATACGGTCGTTGATATAGTCTTTGGCTGTTTTGCCAGTCACGGTCTTGACGAGCTCGCCGAAATATTTGGCTGAATAGCAACATTTGTCGGCAAAATACGCCACTGTGGGCACGCCCTCATTCATCGCCTTTTCTTCCAAATACTGGTCAAGCAACGAGGTAAACTTTTTTACCACCGAATGGTTGATTTCCTCACGCGTCACAAACTGGCGGTCGTAGAAGCGTAGGCAATAGTTGAGTAACAGCTCTATATTGCTCACGATCAATTCACGCGAATGCTTATCAATGCTGCGGTGCAGCTCTTGCTGAATCATGTCGAGCACGCCTCGGAATATCGCTATCTCGCCACACGAAAGGTGAAGTGCCTCATTGGAAGTGTAGTCAAAAAACTCGTATCTGCCGATGTTTCTGCCCAACTGGGTGCGGTTGAGCAAATCGGGGTGGAACACCAGCGCCGTCCATTTTGGATATACCACATCGGGATTCGGCTCCACGTGAATCTGCTGCCCTGGCGCAAAACTGGTGACGGTCATTTCGTCGAAGTCGTATTCGGTGCGGCCATACGACAGTTTGCACCCTTTGTTCTCTTTCAAAAACAGCGCATACAGTCCGTAGTGATACACCCTAACTTTGCGACATCAATCTTTAAGAGAAGAAAAAAAAGAAAATAGAACGGTAATTCTTACCTTTGTTGTATTAAGGAAAGATTGACCGCCG
>SFGS01000057.1 GCA_004557565.1 Bacteroidales bacterium
AGATTTGCAAAAAATGATGTCTGAGATTGAAGACATCAGTTGCAATAATGAGTGGTGTCATATCAAAGGGAAAGTTCCATTAAATACAAGTAAAGACTACGCCTCAGAAGTATGTTCATATACTAAGGGCTTAGGCATTTTTATGGTTAAGCCATGCGGGTATCAAATAGCAAAAGACGGTTATTCTGATAATATCCGTATGAACGAAAAAGATAAACTTTTATTCATGTTTCAAAAATCAATGTCATCAAAATAACGGAGCGGTCAGGAATGCCGTGGCGACAGGAGCGTGAGGCAGTGCGCCGGGTGTATTGCCTCACACAACCCTATCACCACCGCTTGCTCCCAGATGATGTGATAATTCAGGCGATAAGCCGTGTCAGTGGCCCGCTGATCCACAGGCACGGCACATCGCCTTGTGCTGTTTACCGGTTGCCCGGCTGATTCCGTGTCTCACACCGATTTTAAAAAAGGCGACAGGTCAACGAACAATAGGGTATGGAGGGTTAAAAAATAATTGGTGTTAATGGATTTTTAATGGATTAAATAGGTGTTTTTTTCTGCCACAAATTAACACAAATTCCCACAAATAATCTTCTTGTTGAATCTCGCGGAATCCGTGTGAGCCTACAAAAAACCACAAACCGTAGAGCCTCCGTGAGATTTCCCACCATCAAAAGAAAGAGTGAGATCTGCGTGAGCCCAAAAACACCCATAAAGTGAGATCCGTGTGAGCCACAAAAACACCCACAAAGCGGAATCTGTGTGAGACTGTGGAAGCGTGGGTGGGATTTTTTTGGTGAACCTTTCAGAAATTCTCAGAAAAAAGCTATCTTTGTAAATTAGAATTAATGTAAACTATGGACCACTCTCCTATACTTGCTATCATTGTGCCTTGCTTCTGCGAGGAAGAGGTGCTTCCGAGCACCAACGAACGGCTGCGCGCCTTGCTTGCCGACATGGTGACGAGGGGCGATGTGTCGGGGCGAAGCTGCGTGGTGTATGTCGACGATGGCAGTTCCGATGCCACTTGGACGCTGCTGAAGGGCTTTTCCGAGGCATCCGACTCGGTGTGCGCCGTGAAGTTGTCGGGCAACTTCGGACATCAAAACGCCATTATCGCCGGTATGGAGACCATGCTCAACGAGGCCGACATTTTCGTGACCATTGATGCCGACCTTCAAGACGACATTGCCGCCATTCCCAAGATGGTGGCGAAATACAAGGATGGCTACGAGATAGTGTATGGCGTGCGCTCGAAGCGTGCCACCGACTCGTGGTTTAAGCGCACCACCGCCCTTGGCTTCTACCGCCTGATGCAGCACCTGGGCACAAAGTCGGTATTCAACCAC
The DNA here is from genome assembly GCA_004557565.1 of Bacteroidales bacterium. Taxonomy (GTDB): domain Bacteria; phylum Bacteroidota; class Bacteroidia; order Bacteroidales; family Muribaculaceae; genus Sodaliphilus. The sequence continues at coordinate 1,353 of SFGS01000057.1, forward strand.
GCCGACTTCCGCCTTATGGACCGCCGCACCGTGGGCGAACTGCTCCGCTACCCAGAGCGCAACCTGTTTATGCGCGGTATCGTGCCCCTGCTGGGATTCAAGAGCGCCATAGTGGAGTATGAACGCAGCGAGCGCACCGCTGGCACCACGAAATACCCTTTCTCAAAGATGCTGAGCTTTGCCGTAGATGGCATCACCTCGTTCAGCATACGCCCCGTAAGGCTTGTGCTGACCATGGGCATCGTGTTTGTGTTTATCGCTATCATCATATTGGCGTATGTGCTCTACTCGAAATTTAGCGGCCATGCTGTGAGTGGTTGGTCGTCGATGATACTTTCGATGTGGTTTATCGGTGGCTGCATACTGATAGGCCTGGGCATAGTGGGCGAATATATCGGCAAAATCTACATTGAGGTGAAAGGCCGCCCACGCTACCACATCGAAGCCACCACCGGACAACTACCCTCACAAAAGCAACATACGCATTAATCAACAGAATTCAAACATCAATCAATACATATTTTTATCGAGACAGTATGAAGAAAAAGACTTTACTGGCAGCAGCACTTTTAGGAGCAAGCGGCATGGCTATGGCGCAAGCACCCCTGTGGCTGCGTAATGCCAAAATCTCGCCCAGCGGACAGGAAATCGTGTTCACCTACAAGGGCGATCTCTACAAAGTGGCAACAGGAGGCGGACAGGCGCTTCAACTCACCAGCCTCCCTTCGTATGAAACCGCTCCCGTGTGGAGCCCCGACGGCAAGCAAATAGCCTTTGCCAGCGACCGTAAGGGCAACTTCGACTTGTATGTGATGCCTTCCGACGGCGGCACGCCTAAGCAAATCACATTCAACTCGGCAAGCGAGACCCCTACCACATTCTCGCCCGACGGCAAATATGTATATTTCTACGCCACTATCCAAGACCAGGCATCGAACATCATGTTCCCAAGCGGACGCATGATGGAACTCTACAAAGTGCCTGTGAATGGCGGACGCACTTCGCAGGTGCTCAGCACCCCTGCTGAAGACGTGTGCTTCGACAAGAGTGGCAAATTCTTCCTGTATATGGACGTGAAGGGCGGTGAAGACCCATTACGCAAGCACCACACTTCTTCCATCACTCGCGATGTGTGGCGCTACGATGTGGCCACCGGCAAGCACACCAACCTCACCAACCGTGGTGGCGAAGACCGCACTCCAGTGCTCAGCCCCGACGGCAAGACGGTGTATTTCTTGAGCGAGCGCGACGGCGGTTCGTTCAATGTGTGGAAATTCCCATTGAACAACCCTTCGCAAGTGACAGCAGTCACCTCTTTCAAGAAAAATCCAGTGCGTGGTCTCTCGGTGGCTGCCAACGGCACACTTTGCTACACCTACGACGGTGAAATCTACACCCAAACCGACGGCGGCAAGCCAAACAAGGTGAACATCAACCTCTTCCACGACGATGGCGATGCTATCAGCATCATGAACTACACCCGTGGTGCCACCAGCGGCGCAGTGTCGCCCGACGGCAAGCAAGTGGCATTTGTAGTGCGCGGCGAGGTGTTTGTAACCTCGGTTGAATACAACACCACCAAGAAAATCACCGACACACCAGAGGCAGAAGCCGACGTGTGCTGGGGACCCGACAACCGCACCCTCGTGTATGCAAGCGAGCGCAACGGCAAGTGGCAACTGGTGAAGGCTACTATCAGCCGCAAGGAAGACCTCAACTTCCCCAACGCCACCATCATCAAGGAGGAAATCATCGCTCCTAACAAGAATGTGAACCGCAAGTCGCCACAATTCTCGCCCGATGGCAAGAAGTTGGCGTTTATCGAAGAGGGCGAACGCCTGATGGTGATGGACGTGAAGAGCAAGGCGGTGACACAAGTGACCGACGGATCGCAATGGTTTGGCACCGAGGGCTCGTTCAACTACAACTGGAGCCCCGACAGCAAGTGGTTCTGCCTCGAATTTATCGGCAACGGCCGTGACCCATACAGCGACATCGGCATCGTGAGCGTGAACGGTGGCAAAATCACCAATATCACCAACAGTGCATACATCAACGTGCTCCCTCGCTGGGTGCTCGACGGTGGCGCTATCATGTTTATCAGCAATCGCTACGGCCTGCGCAGCCAGGCATCATGGGGCTCGCAAGACGACGTGCTGCTGGCATTCGTCAACGAGGAGGCCTTCGACCGCTACCGCCTGAACAAGGAGGAAATGGAACTGCTCAAGGAAACCGAAAAGGCTGAAAAAGCAGAAAAAGACAAAGCCAACAAGGACAAGAAAGACGAGAAGAAGTCGAAGTCTGATAAGGACGAAAAAGACAAGGTGAAAGACATAGTGGTGGAACTCGACAAGATTAAAGACCGCGTGATTCGCGTAACCCTCAATTCGAGCGACCTCGCTGGATGCGCCATCAACAAGGACGGCGACGTGCTCTACTACCTCTCAAGAGTGGAGAAAGACTACGACCTCTGGAAGATGGACCTGCGCAAAAACAGCACCCAACTCATCAACAAGATGAACACGAAGTGGGCCGACATTCAAACCGACAAGGACGGCAAGAACTTCTTCATTTTGGGCGGCAGCAGTATGCACAAGATGAGCGGCGACAAACTCACCCCTATCACCTACTCGGCAGTGGTGAAGATGAACCGCGCGAAGGAACGTGAATACATGTTCGAGAATGTGAACCGTGAAGTGGCTCGCCGATTCTACAACACCAACATGCACGGTTGCGACTGGGATGCCACTATCAAGAACTACCGCAAGTTCCTCCCTCACATCAACAACAATTACGACTTCTCATACATGCTGAGCGAGGTGCTTGGCGAACTCAACGCTTCGCACACCGGCAGCCGCTACTATCCTAACGGCAGCGCCGAAACCACTGCCCAACTCGGCTTGTTCTTCGACTGGAACTACACCGGCAAGGGATTGAAGGTGAGCGAGGTGGTTGAGTACGGCCCATTCGACCGCGCTAAGTCGAAAGTGCGCCCTGGCACCATCATCACCAAAATTAACGGCACCGACATCACCGTAGAAAACGACTACACCACCCTGCTCAACGGTCAGGTGGGCAAGAAGGTGCTCGTGACTTGCAAAAACGCCTCTGGCGAATGGGAAGAAGTGGTGAAACCTATCAGCGCAGGCATGAACAACGCTCTGCTCTACAAGCGTTGGGTGAAGCGTCAGGAAGCCCTCTGCGACAGCCTTTCAGGTGGCCGTCTGGGTTATGTTCACCTCCAGCAGATGAACGACAACAGCTATCGTGAAATCTACGAAAAGGTGCTTGGCGAATACAACAAGAAAGACGGTATCGTGATCGACACCCGCTTCAATGGCGGTGGCCGCCTGCACGAGGATATCCAAATTCTCTTCAGCGGTGAGAAATACCTCACTCAAGTGGTGCGTGGTCGCGAAGCTTGCGACATGCCAAGCCGCCGTTGGAACCGCCCAACCATCATGCTCCAGTGCGAAGCCAACTACAGCAACGCACACGGCACACCATGGGTTTACAAGCACACCGGCATGGGCAAACTCGTGGGTATGCCAGTGCCTGGCACCATGACAAGTGTGAACTGGATCACGATGCAAGACGAAAGCCTCATCTTCGGTATTCCTATCATTGGCTACCGCTTGGCTGATGGCTCTTACCTCGAAAACCAGCAACTCGACCCCGACATCAGAGTGGCTAACGACCCAGCCGTGATTGTCACCGGTCGCGACCAGCAACTCGAAGCAGCAGTTAAGGAACTTCTGCAAGAAATCGACGCTAAGAAATAAAACAAGATTATAAACAAATGCGTCGGGAACGTTCGCTTCAGAATCGCTCTCGACGCTTTTTTCAATTTCACATGACATGAACTCAATTATCACCAACATCATTGGTTACACAGCATCAATCTGCATGGTACTTGGCTATCTGCCACAAACCGTACACACGCTGCGAACCCGCAAAACCGACGACATCGCCGTGGGCACATTCCTGCTGATGGGACTTGGAGGCCTGTTCTTCTGCATTCAAGGACTGCTGCTCGAAAACTGGCCGCTGTTTCTGTGCAACCTCCTCACCACCACCATGAGCGCCATCATCTTCACCATCAAAATGCACAACGACCACTTCAAAAAAAGAAAATAACTTTTCAGATATTAGAAATTAGAGGTTAGAGGTTTGAAGCCTCACACAAGATTCAACAAACAAAGCCTCACACAAAAATTTGTGAAAAATTTGTGCTAATTTGTGGCAAATCAATCAACCACAAATTAGCACAATTTATTTTTTTGTTGAATCTCGTTGAATCTGTGTGAGGCATTGGAGCAAGCCTGCGTGGAGCCTCTGTGAGATTTCCCGTCCACAAAGCAAAACCGTGAGATCTGTGCGATCTGTGTGAGGCACGGAGTGAAGATGCGGGATTAGGCGTGGGATTCGGATTTGGCGGTTTGCCTTAGGGCGAAGTAGCCGAATGCGCATGAGAGGGCAGCACCTGCTACAAATGCAATGGCGGTGCTGTGCACAGGGTTGCCAAGCGCCACGATGGGTGCTGTGAGCGCACCACTCACGAAGCCCATCGCTCCAAACAATGCCGATGCCGTGCCGGCTTGCTTGCGTTCGCTTTCGAGTGCCATGGTGGTGGAGGCTGTGAGGGTGAAGCCCATAAACACCAGCAGTGTGCAAAGCACAATTTCGTAGACCCAGAATCCCAAATCAAGGAATAGCACCACGGCTTCGAGCACGCTCAGCACCATCATGCCCACGCAACTCACTTTCACTCCGCTGGTTGCCTTTTTGAATTTGGCAGCACTACCTGCACCAATGGCGATAAACACACCGTTGACCGAAAGCGCCAAACTCGCCTGCATGTGGTCGGTATAGCCATAGTGGCTAAGAATGCTCCACACCGATGCAATGTTGCCAAAGAGAATCACTTCGGCGGTGCACTGGTGAAGCACATAGAGAATATACTGCTTATTGCGCACCACGGTGCCATAAAGGCGGAAAGTGGCGAAGAGCGGACGACCTGTGCGGCGACCGTCGGGCAGCGACTCACGCAAATGATAGGTGCCAATCGCCATCAGCAAGCCCACGCCGGCAAGCATATAAAACACGCCCTGCCAGCCCGAAAGGTCAGCCATCGCGCCACTTGCCATCGGTGCCACAATAGGTGCGATGCCGTTGATGGTGCCAGTGATGGCTATCACCGTCATCAGCTCGTGGCCCTTGAAATTGTCGGCGGCTATGGAGCGTGAAATCACGATGCCGCCTGCGCCGCCCACGCCTTGCATAAATCGCAAAGCGATAAACATTTCCATGCTGGTGGAAAACGCCACAGCCAGCGACGCCAGGAAAAACAGCGTGACCGACAAAATCAGCGGCCTGCGCCGTCCGTATTTGTCGCTCAGCGGTCCCAGCACCAGTTGCCCGGCAGCCAAACCAATCATACTGGCGGTGAAACCAATGTTCACCACCGCCTGTGTGGAATCGAAGTGCTTAGCCACAAGTCCGAGGATTGGGCCAAGCGTATTGTTGATAAGGGGCGCAAACGCAGTGAACGCCCCCAGCAGTACCAATAAAAAAATCTTATAGTTTCTTTCCATTTAAAATGCGCGTGTGATAATCACTCAGGAGTTACACCCCCAGCCTGCTTAAAGGCCAAAGGCGACAAACCAGTCATTTTTCTAAAGAATTTACCCATACTCGACTGGTCGGCAAAAGCATACTTATAAGCGATTTCCTTGAGCGACAGACCACTTAACCGAATTTCGCGCTTCAACTTTGAAATCAATATTTCAGAAATCAATTCTTTTGCGCCCTTTTCGGTTTTCCGCTTACAGATGTCGCTCAAATATTTAGTGGTGATATTCAATCGGTTGGCATAAAACGCCACTTCATGCTCCTTGTCGCTGTGTTCCGAAACCAGATGCACGAAATCACGGAAGTAGGTATCTGCCATGGTGTACATTTTCACCTTTGTGTCGCCGTTCTCTTCCGTCTCGCTCTCCACCATCACCAGAAGCATACTGCGGAAAATGCAGCCAGTCACCTCAAAGGTGTGCTTGCCACCACGCATGGTGTCGTACATGTAGAGGCATTTCATCAAGTGAATGAGCAATTCCCATTCCTGATCATCGGTCACCTGCTTCACGGGGCGTGCCACCAAGTTGCCCAGTTTCTCGAAAGGCATACCCACGGTGATGTCGCGCGAAAACGAGTCGGCCACCAGCAGCACCCACGCCTGGAAATCGGGCGATACCTCCAGAATCTTCGTCTGAAACATCTTCGCGCCAAGCAGTCGCGAGCCCTTAGTGAGAGTCACTCGCTGCATATTGCCCTCAAGCACCGCACTACCCTCTTCGCACAGCACCATCATGCTCAGACGCGACTCATCAGGCAAATTTTTATTCTGAACCGACGAATCGATATGGAAAATCGCATATCCGTTGGATTGCAAGATCTGTTTTAAATCAATCATCATTTCGTATTTTGACCACAAAAATAGAAAAAAGTAACGAATTTTCCACCACCTTATACGTTTTTAACAAAAAAACAATACCCACCACCATCCTACGCTATAGCGTTGTGGCTTTTTACTTACTGCCTGGGGTTAAATTTGGGTGCTATTTCGTGAATTGGTGGAAAATCAGTAACTTTGCACCATTATTCCTATAAACGACTACGATTAATGGCGGAAGAACAGAAAAAGACGGTGAAAATTGAAACTCTGGGTTGCAAACTCAACTTCTCGGAAACGGCTACAATCAGTGCCTTGCTTGCCAAGCGGGGCATCACCCCTGCGCAAGATGGCGACGTGCCTTCGGTGTGCGTGGTGAACACTTGCAGTGTGACTGAACTTGCCGACAAAAAATGCCGTCAGCACATTCGTGGACTTATCAAGCGCTACCCCGATGCACTGATGGTGGTGACCGGGTGCTACGCACAGTTGAAAAGTCAGGAAATCGCCGCCATCGACGGTGTGGACATCGTGCTCGGCAGCGAGCAGAAACTCAACATCGCCGACTATGTGGACCGCTGGTTGGAGCACCACCAGAAGGAAGTGGCTGTTACGCCACATAAGGACATTCGCCAGTTCAGCCCTTCGTGCGAGCGTGGCGACCGCACCCGCTACTGGCTGAAGGTGCAAGACGGTTGCGACTACTTCTGCACCTACTGCACCATTCCTATGGCGCGCGGCAGAAGCCGTAGCGGCACCATTGAAAGCCTTGTGGCACAAGCCCGTGAGGTGGCAGCCGAGGGTGGCAAGGAAATCGTGATTACAGGCGTGAACATTGGCGACTTCGGCAAGAACACCGGCGAGCGCTTCATCGACCTGCTCCGCGCCTTCGACGAAATCAAGGAGATTGAGCGTTACCGCATTTCGAGCATCGAGCCCGACTTGCTCACCGACGAAATCATTGAGTTTTGCGCCCAATCACGCGCTTTTATGCCTCACTTCCACATCCCGCTGCAGTGTGGTAGCGACGCCGTGCTCAAACTGATGCACCGCCACTACGACACAGCCCTCTTTGCCCACAAGATTGAGCGCATTCGCGCACTTATCCCCGACTGCTACGTGGGCGTGGACGTGATGGTGGGCAGCCGTGGCGAAACACCCGAATACTTCGAGGAATCGTATCGGTTTATCGAAAGCCTTGACATGCAGCACCTGCATGTGTTCCCCTACAGCGAGCGCCCCGGCACTATGGCGCTGCGCATTCCCTACATTGTGCCCGATAAAGAGAAGAAAGAGCGTGTGGCACGCATGATGCAACTGAGCGACACCCAGGAGCGCCGCTACATTGAGCGCTACATCGGCACCGTGCGCCCTGTGCTGTTTGAGCAGCCTCACGGCGATGCGCCCATGCATGGCTTCACCGACAATTATATCCGCGTCAACATTCCTCCATGCAAGGCTCTCGTCAACAGTGTGGCTGATGTGCGCCTGCTCCGCATTTGCGACGACCTCTCCGTAGATGCCGAGGTAATCACCGACTTCCATTCTCAAACCACTACCGAATGAAAATGAAAGCAAAATTGCAAAACATACTTTTGGTCCCACTCGGATGGCTGTTCCACCTTTTAGCATTTATGCCTTGGTGGTGGATTTGGCTGAATGCCGACGTGTTCTATTTCATCGCCTACCACGTGTTTGGCTACCGCCGCAAAGTGGTGCGCAAAAACCTTGTGGAGAGTTTTCCCGAAAAGAGCGAGGCTGAAATCAAGCAGATTGAGAAGCGATTCTATCGCCACTTCACCGACTATTTCTTCGAGACGGTGAAGATGCTCCACATGAGCGATGCCGACATGAAAAAGCGTATGGTGTTTCGCAATCCCGAGCTGGTAATCAACGCCTACAAAGAGGGACGCAACAATATGATTTACGCCGCCCACTACTTCAACTGGGAGTGGCTCACCAGCATTTCGCTGTGGTTCCCCGACGAGATGAAGACCGACCGACACTTGATTGGGCAGGCTTACCACCCACTCGAAAACCAGTGGTTCGACCGCTTCTTCCTGCATCTGCGCAGCCGCTACTCCACCTGTGTGCCAAGCAACGAGGTGCTTCGCACTATGATCGAGACTAAGCGTGAAGGCAAGCAGATGACACTCGGCTTCCTCAGCGACCAACACCCGCTGCCAGGACACCGTGGCGTGATTACCAAATTCCTCAACCACCCCTCCGACTTTATCAACGGCACCGAGGCCATTGCCCGAAAATTCGACATGCAGGTGCTGTATTTTCACATTCATAAAATTCGCCGCGGATATTACGAGTGTACGCTCGACTTGATGTACGACCACGCGAAAGAGCAGCCGAAAGACTCCATCACGTTGCGCTACGCCCACATTCTCGAACAGCACATTCTCGAAGACCCATCGCTGTGGATGTGGTCGCACAACCGATGGAAGCGCCCGGTGGAATATCCCGAAAATTACAATCCCCAACAACAATAACTATCAGCAAGAGAGAGCATGAAACCTGTAGCCGTCATTATCCTCAACTGGAATGGAGCAGCACTGCTGCGCCGCTATTTGCCAAGCGTAATCGCTAACACCAACAGCACCATAGCCGACGTAATCGTTGCCGACAACGGCAGCACCGACGAGAGCGTGAAGGTGCTGAAAGAGGAATTTCCCGAAGTGAAAACGCTGCTTTTCAGCGAAAACTGGGGCTTTGCCGAAGGCTACAACAAATGTGTAGCACAAACCGCCTACAAATACACAGTGCTGCTCAACAGCGATGTGCGCACGCCCGAAGGTTGGCTGGAGCCGCTTTACGAATACATGGAAGCGCACAGCGATGTGGGTGCAGTGCAGCCCAAACTGCTGAAAGACTTTGGTCCCGACGACCCTCGACAGGTGTTTGAATATGCCGGTGCGGCTGGTGGCTACATCGACAAGCACGGTTATCCCTACTGCCGTGGACGCATTTTCGGCACCGTAGAGGAAGACCACGGACAATACGACGGCGAGGTGACCGACATCTTTTGGGCTACCGGCGCATGCTTCATGGTGCGCAGCGAGGTGTATTTGAAAGTGGGTGGACTCGACAAGGACTTCTTTGCCCACATGGAGGAAATTGACCTTTGCTGGCGACTGCTCAACGCTGGCTACCGCAACTGCTACATTCCCCAAAGCAAGGTGTATCACCTCGGTGGCGGCAGCCTTCCACAAGGCAACCCACGCAAAACCTACCTCAATTTCCGCAACAATCTGCTTCTTCTGCACAAGAATTTGCCAGCAAAAGACGCTAAGAAAACGCTGTTCATTCGCCGCCTCTACGACACGCTCGCATTCTTCCAAAGCCTTGCCAGCCTCCACTTCGGCGATGCCAAGGCGATTATTCGCGCGCACAACCACTTCCGCACCATGCGCAAGCAGTACGCCCAACCTGCCACCCGCAATCTGCTGAAAGCCTACCCCCAAGGCCGCCGCAACATCATCCTCGAATACTACCTCCACGGCCACAAAACCTACCCCACCCTCACCACCACACGATAGTGGAATCATTTATCCCAAATCGGTCATTAGGGCTTGTGGTATTTCGGAGTTTTAAAAGAATGGATTTTGATTGTCTTTTAATGAGTGATAGTGAGCTATTACGAATTAAAAACGAGCAAAAGGCATCTTATAAAAGCCGAAAGGCCGCAAGAAGTAATCTAAAAAAATCCTTTCACGGCCTAATGACCGATTTGGGGTTATACTGTCCATCTCGTCAACGTGGAAATATGCTGAAAAACAGCAAGGACAAGGTGGCTTTATTGGGAAAAAAGTGTATATTTGCATTTATAATCAGCAAAACGCCGACTTATGAGCAAATTCATCTATCCCATCGACACTGACCAGTTTCAACTGATTCGTGAACAAGGCAAAATTTACGTTGACAAAACTGGCTACATCCACGACCTTGTGAATGTGAGGAAATACCAATTCGTATTCCTTGCCCGCCCCCGTCGTTTTGGGAAATCACTGTTTTGCAACACCCTGAAAGCATACTTTCAAGGGCAAAAGGAGCTGTTTGATGGATTGAAAATCTCAAAGTTGGAGCAGGAGTGGAAAAAGTACCCAGTGCTGCACTTCGACATGAGCGAGATGCGAAACTGCACCACAATTAAGGATATGCTCGATGTGCTGTCGGCCATGCTCCATAGATATGAAGCACAGTATGGTGCCACAAAGAACATCGACGACCTCGGCGCACGATTCAGTCAGCTCATACGTTTTGTGCATGAGAGCCAAAAGGCGCAAGCGGTGGTCATCATCGACGAATACGACACTCCTATGATGCGCAATCTTTACAACGACGACATGTTGAAAGAATTGCGCAATATGCTTCGCGGATTCTATCAGACTGTGAAAATTGAGGGTGCGCACATCAAATTCGCTTTCATTACAGGCGTCACGAAATTCTCGCAATTAAGCATTTTCTCCGAACTCAACAATTTGGTGCAGATTTCCATGGAAGATGACTATTCAGGAATTTGTGGCATCACACAGCACGAACTCGACACTGTGCTTCGCCCTTGCGTGGAAGAATATGCACAATGCCTAAACATCTCCACCAGCGAAGCATACGCTTTGCTGAAGCGTAACTATGATGGTTATCATTTCTCGGCAAAAAGTCAGGATATTTATGCTCCATTCAGCCTGCTTCGCGCATTAAACCTGAAATCCACAAGCCATTACTGGTTTGAGTCGGGCACGATGACAGCACTGATTGAGCACCTGAAGCACTACCCAGAATATAACCCTCTCGATTTCGACGGGGTGGAACTTTCGCTTGACGCATTCAATGCACCATGCGAGAGAGCCAGAACGCCAATCCCCTTGCTATACCAAAGTGGCTATCTCACTATAGCCAGCTACGATGCCGACTTAGACTCCTACACCTTGCGTTTTCCAAACTACGAGGTGCGTCAAGGCATGGTAAAGGGACTTACTAACTACCTGATGGACACTGACGACTTGGAGCAGGACTCCGCAATCATAGAGATGGCACGAGCGTTAAACAAAGGAAATCTCGCAACCGCCCTCACCATTCTTCGCTCCTACATTGCAAGTCTGCCCTACGACATCATCACCAAAAAGGAGTGGATGCGCAGGAAAGAACGCGAGTCATTCTACAAACTCCTCATGTATGTGGTTTTCTCTTTGCTCAATAGCAAGGTTGACACCGAAGTTAAAAGTATTATGGGGCGTGCCGACGTAGTGATTAAAACCAAAAACGACATCTATGTGCTGGAACTCAAGGTCGACGACTCGGTAGATAACGCCTTGGCGCAAATCGATAGTAAAGGCTACACTATCCCATACGAGGCCGATGGTCGTAAGGTGACGAAATGTGGTATCACAATTTCTTCAGAAGCTCGAAATATCACCCATTGGCGAGCATTAGATACAAAAGGAAATACTATCGCCGAACAACAGTTTTAACCACAACTCGTTTTAAGGGAAAATTTTCATTTCCTCACAATCTTTTGGAAAAACAACTATCAGTATCTGCTGTCACAAGAATTGGGTGAGATAAATAGGCAGCATAAGGGTTTGTTCGTCTTTATGCAAATCTTTGGTATAAACAAGATAACGCTGAAGAACACGGCTTGAAAACTTTTCACAGAAAGCGTCGAGCGAAGCATGGCGCTTATAGCCCGACGATTTCACCTCTATAGGGCACACCTTGTTACCTCGCGACAAAAGGAAGTCAACTTCGTAGTTATGTTTTCCCGTACTGGTTGGGAACGTGTAATAAAACAATTTATTCCCTGCGGCAGTTAACATTTGCGCCACCACATTCTCGTACACATAACCGAGGTTTGCATCCAACTTGTCGCTCAACAGCTTCTGATATATGACATTTTCGGTAAAATCCTTATCTTTAAAAGCCAACGTAATAAACAACCCTGTGTCGGCAACAAACATTTTATATTTTTTCAAATCTATTGACAATGGCATTCCCACAGCAGGGTCGTTGGCATGATATGCCATATTGATGGTCTTCGATTCACGAAGTTCCGAAATAAGTTGAAGAGTTTTCTCCGAGTCCACATTATCGCCAAGCGCACTCGCCACTTGAAATCGTGAAGCATTGCTGCTCAATTGAGCAGGAATAGCATCAAAAAGCATTGAAATTCTCCCAGATTGGTCAATTCTATAAAAATCGTCCTCATAGAGTTGGATAATGCCTCTCTTCACCCTATCCACTTCCATCAAATTATTGGTTTCTAAATATTCGCACACAGCCTGAGGCATACCACCAACAGCCATATAAAGTCTGAAATCTCTCATCAACTTACGAGTGACAGCATCACCCATCGACAGCCGTTTTTCAAAAATCATTCTCATTTGCGCAATGGTGGTGGCGTCTCCCAAAGCCCATTTAAATTCCTCATAATCCAGAGGGTGCAGTATCATCTTCTCCTCTTCGCTCGGAATCACAATGTCTTTCACATTCTTTCTGATGGAAATCAATGAACCCGTTTCGATATAATCATATCGTCCATCAGCCACTAAATGCTTTATCGCCTGACGTGCTTTAGGGCACATTTGTACCTCATCAAAAATAATCAACGATTTACGTTCTTTGAGCGAAACGCCCAATCGGAATTGCAGTTGTAAAAAGAAATAGTCTAAATCGGCAATGCTATCAAACAGCTCCAGAATATCTTTTTTCACAATGGAGAAATCTATCATCACATACGATTCATACTCATTTTGGGCAAACTGCCTTACCAGCGTCGATTTACCTACACGACGGGCACCCTCAATCAGCACTGCGGTTCTACCACTCCGATTGTTTTTCCAATCAAGTAGCTTTTCGTACAACTTTCTTTTAAATATCCTCATAATCTTTGGGTATCAAAATTACTATTTTGGTACAAAAATAGGGAAAATTTTCATTTCCTCACAATCTTTTTCGGCAAAATCCCCGATATTCTCACAATCTTTTTCGGCAAAATCCCAGGAATTCTCACAATCTTTGGGAAAAATGGGGTGATTTTGGCGCGTGAGGGCGTTATTGGGGGGTGGAGATTTTGGGGGGAAATGGGTGGAGGAAAGTGCAGATTTTTGGGGAAAAGTATTGACAAGGGGTTGCAGATGTTGTAATTTTGTAGAATATTTAGTTTTATTGCCGTGTTATGCGCTTTCGCTCACGGCTTTCGGACTATGATTTGAAATTATTACAATAAACTATAAATACAAGAAATGGCTAAAGAAATCAAAAAGCAAGCTGAAGAGGCTACTAAGGTTATCGACATTCATGATTGCTGTGTGCGTGCTGCTCATTATGCTGGGATTCTTCCTGATGACCGGCAGTGCCAACACTGGCGCCACATGGAATGAAGATGTGTTCAACACCACTCGCACCGTAGTAGGTCCGATGGTGGCACTCGCAGGTTTCACCTTGCTGATTTTCGCAATCATCTTTAAAAAGAAAGACTAAACATGGACTGGTTACAAGCGCTTATTTTAGGTCTTATTCAAGGCCTCACCGAGTATCTGCCAGTGAGCAGTAGCGGTCACCTTGCTATCGGTTCGTATCTTTTCGGCATCAATGGCGAAGACAATCTCGCTTTCACCATCGTGGTGCATGTGGCAACAGTGCTCAGCACTTTCGTGATTCTGTGGAGCGAAATCGACTGGATTTTCCGTGGCTTGTTTAAATTCAAGATGAACGACGAAACGAAGTATTTCCTCAACATCGTGGTGTCGATGATTCCTATCGGCATCGTGGGCGTGTTCTTTAAAGACACAGTGGAGGAGATTTTCGGCTCCGGGCTGCTGATTGTGGGCTGTATGCTTCTGCTCACCGCCTTGTTGCTCACGTTCTCTTACTTCGCTAAGCCTCGCGTGAAAGAAAACATCTCTTGGAAAGACGCGCTCATCATCGGTTTGGCGCAAGCTTGCGCTGTGATGCCAGGTCTGTCGCGTTCGGGCTCTACCATCGCCACTGGTTTGATGCTGGGCAACAAGAAAGAAAAGATGGCTCAGTTCTCGTTCCTGATGGTGATTCCTCCCATTTTGGGCGAAGCACTGCTCGATGTGATTAAGATGGCGAAGGGCGACAACCCATTCGGCGATGTGAGCGCCATTGTCCTTGTGGTGGGTTTCGTGGCTGCGTTTGTGTCGGGCTGCATGGCTTGCAAGTGGATGATCAACATCGTGAAAAAAGGCAAACTCATCTATTTTGGCATCTATTGCGCGATAGCCGGTGCCGTAACCATTATTTGCTCACTACTCTAAACATCAGATATGCTCAACCCTATTGAAGGCGAAATGTTCTGCGTGGACAAGCCACTGGGCTGGACTTCGTTTGCCGTAGTGAAAAAAGTGCGTGGCACTTTGCGTAAGATGCTCGGAACGAGCAACGTGAAAGTGGGCCACGCTGGCACTCTCGACCCCCTTGCCACTGGCGTGCTCATTGTGTGCACCGGTAGAATGACCAAGCAAATCGAGCAGCTGCAAGCCGGCGTGAAGGAATACATTGCCGACATCCGACTGGGTGCTACCACCCCATCGTTCGACCTCGAAACCGAGATTGATGCCCAATATCCGTGGCAACACATCACGCGCGAGCAAATCGACGAGGTGCTGCAAAGCAAGTTTGTGGGCACCATTGAGCAAGTGCCACCCAAGTTCAGCGCTTGCAAAGTGGATGGCAAACCTGCCTACAAGTTGGCACGCAAAGGTAAAGACGTGGAAATCCGTCCGAAGACGCTCGTCATCGACGAAATTGAGGTACTGGCGTGCGGACTTCCAGCCGAGCCCACCCTGCAAGTGCGTGTGGTGTGCAGCAAAGGCACCTACATTCGCGCCTTGGCACGCGACATCGGCGAGGCTCTCGGCAGTGGCGGACACCTCACAGCGCTGCGTCGCACCCGCGTGGGCGACACCTTGGTGACCGACTGCCACTCGGTGGACTCGCTGCTCGAATACCTCGAAGGCGAAACCTACGTCACACCAGAGGAAGCCGAGGCACGCCGACTGGAGCAGGAACGCGCCGACAACAAATTGCGTGCCGCCGCCCTGAAAGCAAAGCGTGCAAAGAAGCAACACGCTACACAAACTAACAATTAAGAAAAAAACAAACATCACAATAAAACGACTCTTTTATGAAATTATCAGAATTTGATACCCAAATGCCTAAAGAGCTCATCGCTACTGAGCCATCGTTTCACCGCGACGAAGCACGCCTGATGGTGCTGCACCGCAAAACTGGTGAAATTGAGCATAAGGTGTTCAAAGAAGTACTTGACTACTTCAACGAAGACGACCTTTTTGTGTTTAACAACACCCGTGTTTTCCCTGCCAAACTCGAAGGCAACAAGGAAAAGACTGGCGCAAAAATCGAAGTGTTTCTGCTTCGTGAGTTGAACGAGGAAAACAAACTGTGGGACGTGCTTGTGGAACCTGCACGCAAAATCCGTATCGGCAACAAGCTCTATTTCGGACTCGACGACTCGATGGTGGCAGAAGTAATCGACAACACCACCTCTCGCGGACGCACACTCCGCTTCCTCTACGACGGCCCACACGACGAATTTAAAGCAAATCTTTTCGCCCTTGGCAACACTCCACTCCCTTACTACATTGAGCGTGAAGCCAAACCAGAAGACGCCGAACGCTATCAAACCATCTTTGCCGAAAAGGAAGGTGCTGTGGTGGCTCCATCGGCAGGCTTGCACTTTAGCCGTGAATTGATGACGCGCATGCAAATCAAGGGCGTGGAAGCCGACTACCTCACCATGCACGTGGGTCTGGGCAGCTATCGCGAAATCGACGTGGAAGACCTGACCAAGCACCGCATGGACAGCGAGCAGATGGAGGTAACTCCTGAGCTCTCACAAAAGGTGAACGCTAAGCGCGACGGTGGACACAAGATTTGCGCCGTTGGCACATCGGTGCTCCGCGCTATGGAAACCTGCGTGTGCATGGGTGGCCATATTAAGGCATACGACGGTTGGACCAACAAATTCATTTTCCCTCCTTACGACTTCACCACTTGCGACGCTCTTATCAGCAATTTCCACATGCCATTCTCTGTGATGCTGATGATCACTTGCGCTTTCGGTGGCTATGAGCATGTGATGAACGCCTACAAGGTGGCTATCGAAGAAAAATACCAATTCGGTGCCTACGGCGACGCTATGCTCATCGTAGATTAATAAGTTTATCAACCCTCTCAACCATAAATGGGCGCTTCCTCAAAAGAGCGCCTATTTTTCATAAACAGACAAAACATTTTTACAGTAAACAAAAATGAAAAAAATCATCACCTTACTGTTTGCCACACTCTTTGCCACAGCCATATATGCTGCCGAAATCACCTATCGTGTGGCTTCCTACAATGCAGACACCGACGATTTCGTGCTTGAATCTTGGGGCGAAAAGCCCGAAGGCGCTTCGGCATATTTCTTCAACGACTACGGTGCCACAACAGGCAATCGCTACAACCAAATTCCACGCCGCCACCAAGCCTCGTTTGAACTCTACGGCTGGCAAGGCTGCACCATCAAGAGCATCACTTTCTCGATGTGCTCCAACAACAAGGCTGGCACTATCGGCTACACAATTGTGGATGGCAATACCGAAATCAGCAAAATGGCTCCGGTGGATTTCGCAAGCGAACAATGGTTTGGCGAATGGCTGTCGAAAGACCAGAATGTGTATGGCGACATCACCAAATCGCTCAACCTTGACCCTCTCACCACCGACACGTTGGCAATCAACCTGATGGGTGGCACGAGCGAAGGCTCGGTGTATATCAATTCCGTCACCATCTGCTACGATGCCCCCGAAAGCGTGACTTTGGAAAGTCCGCAGGGCTGGGTGTTTGAAAAATTGGTGAAGAAGAGCACCATCGCCGAAGGCGACGTAATTATGCTCTATCGCTCTGGCGTGGCGGCTTGCGACCTCGGCGGCATGACGACATCGAAATACCTTGATGCGAAGGGCGTCAACAACACCAGTGCCGTGAATGAACCCGATGTGCTGCTGTTCCGACTTGCCAAAGAAGGCACGGCATGGACACTCACCGACCAGTTTGGCCGCAAACTCGGTGCAAAAGGCGAGCGAAACCTTGCATGGGACGAAGGTGTGACCACATGGAACATCACCCTCGGCTACGACGGTGCCACCATCGCCAGCACCAACGCCAAATACGGCACATTGCGCTTCAATGCGCCTGCCGAAAGTTACGCCCGCTTCTGGAACTACACCAGCAAATCGCTTCCTTTGCCATACGCCTATCGCCGTGTGCGTCAAAGTCAACCTACCACACCCATTGGCATCACGCTCAACTACACGGAGCGCACCATCAAACTTGGCGAGCAAGACACCATCATGGTAAAACCCACCATCACGCCCGCAAAAGCCCTTGACAAGCGTGTGGCATGGGAAAGCACCAACCCCAACGTGGCAACGGTGAAAAACGGCATCGTTCACCCCATCGGCGTAGGCACAGCCATCATCAAAGCCACCACCGTGAGCGGTGGCGTGCAGACCGAAATGCACCTCACCATCACCAGCAATGCATTAAAGGGCGACATTAATGCCGATGGCATCGTTGACGTGTCTGACGCTACTGCCCTCGTCAGCCACATCATCGGCACCACCACCTATCCCATAGAATTGTGCGACCTCAACGCCGATGGCACCATCGACGTGACCGACGTCACCACCCTCATCACCACCATCCTCAAATAATCCTCCTACCCCACCAACAGCTGCCCTATTTCTGCTGTGTGATAGATTTTTCAGCATTTTTTGGATAAAACGCAAAATAATTAGTAAATTTGGGGAAATTAATAATGGCAATATGGACACTCAAAGGTTACTAAAATACACTGCTGCAGTGATATCGGAATTCAGTCTTGCCCATAACTTAACTTTGGCACAAGCGTTCAGATACCTCAAACGCTATAAGGGGATTGAATTTGTGAAACGCCACTACGAGGTTGAGCATACTTTGTCGTTCGACGACGTTGTTGACGACCTCACCACTTATTGCAAGCGAATGGGAGGCAGATTGGTATGAAGCTATATCACGGCACAAATACAGATATTGAACACATCGACTTTTCCATTTCAAAAGTCGGTAAAGATTTTGGTGTGGGATTTTATCTGACACCAGACCTTGACTCTGCAAAGCGTCAAGCCAAACGCCGTGCCGACATTGAAGGTGGAACTCCGATAGTCCTTACCTATGAATTCAACGATAGTGTTCTAAACGGCGAACAACTGAAAACCATTTCATTTGAGCACTATACTATAGAATGGGCAATGTTTGTGAAAAAGAACAGGGCAAACAAAACTCGCAACCAAGCCCATGATTATGATATAGTGGTTGGTCCCATCGCCGATGATGACATAGGTATGCAAATGCGTAGATTCAACGCTGGAATAATCACCATCGACGAATTTCTCGAAAACTTAAAGTACAAACACATTGTGCTTCAATACTTTTTTGGAACACAAAATGCCATAAAACATTTACGGAAATTATGAACGACGAATTGTTTGCTATTGAGGATATAACAGTGGCTTTAGCCACGCGACTGATGGAAGAAAAGGGCATGGATATGATTGATGCGCTCGATGCTATCTACAATTCCGACACATTTGCAAAAGTGGTTGATAAATCCACTGGACTGATGTGCCAAAGCGATGCCTATATCTACGACTACCTTAACCACGAAATCGAAACAGGAAAAATGGGATAGTGCACGCATTCAACTCAAATCGGTCATTAGGGCTTGTGGTATTTCGGAGTTATAGAAGAATGAATTTTGTTTGTCTTTTAGTGAGTGATAGCGAGCTATTACGAATTAAAAACAAGCAAAAGTCATCTTATAAAAGCCGAAAGACCGCAAGAAGTGATCTAAAAAATCCTCATACGGCCTAACGACCGATTTGGGTTTAATCGGCAGGAAGAAATAACCGAGGCTGTGTAGCGCGCTACACAGCCTCGGTTTATTTTGTTTCAGATGTGAATCTTCTTTTACATGAAGGCTGCCATTGAGCCAGCAAACAGGATAAGACACAAGATGTAGAGCACTGCGCAAATCACAGAGGAAAGCGCTCCCCACATTGCCCACTTGCCTGCGCTATTGCTTGCCTCCTCGGCTTCAAGGTATTTGCCTTGGTTGTAGAGCGAACTCACTTGCGACGCTTTCACGATGCTGACGATGCCGAATGGCAAACAGCAGAAGATGGTGACCAAAATGCCCCACACCAGATTTGTGGGTGGCATTGGACGGCTGGGCTGATATGGTTGCTGACCATATTGAGGCTGACCACCATACTGTGGTGCGCCATAGCTTGGAGGCACTTGACCTACAAACAGATACGACAAAGCCGCCACTTGGCTGGCTGGCATCCAACCCGTCATGCCATCCGCCCAAACTGGAGTGGTGGGCGTGAGTCCATTGAGCATCAGCAGACTTTCGTCAAATGGGCCAACTTGTTGGCCATTGATATGCATATAGTATTGCATAGAGATATAGTTTTAAGGGGTAATTAATATTCTGTTGGGTGATATTTCTTCAGAAGTTCAACGATAGGAGCCGCCTTGGCTGCTTCGCCATTGTCGGTGTAGTGTTGGCAAAGGAGTTTGGCTGGTTCAAGGCAGTTGGTGGCGAAGAAGCGGCGACTTGCCTTGTCGGCAGCCTCAAGCATCTGCACGCCCTTTTCCTCGTCTTTCTCAAAGCCCTTCACGCCCTTGTAGGTCCACATACCCACATACGCCATACATTCGGGATTGTTTTGCTCGGCACCCTTCTTGGCATATTCCACAGCCTTTTCCTCGTTTGCCTCCACAATCACTTCCTGGTCGGCAAAGGTTCTGAAGCCATTCAAATACACCTCAAACAGTTCGGCAGTGGCATCGCCATAGCCCATATCGCTCGCCTTTTGAATCAGTTCAAGACTCTTGAGCTTATCTTCCTTAGTGTCCCAAGCCGATTGCAGGGTGCAGAAGCCCTTGCGTTCGAGAGCGAAAGCCGAGCCAGCGGCAATACATTCGTCGAACATCGCATTGGCGGTTTCGGGGTCCATATCTTGGTTATAGATAATGGCGGCAAGGCGCACTTTGCTGTCCATATCTCCCTCTGCCACAGCCTTTTTCAGATACTTACGAGCTTGATCGTAACGCTCTGCATCGTACCACTTCTTGCCCTCTTCGGCATTGTTCACGGCCTTAGCTGGAGCTGCTGCAGTGGTGGTGGCTTTAGTTTTCTTTGCTACTCTCTTCTTTTGGGCTGATACAGCACCGCAAGCAAGCAGCGCTGCACACAAAACCAAAACTATTCTTTTCATAAACATTATGATTTAAATTGTTACTATTTTTTGTGAAATTTTGAATATAATATGCAAATATGCAACTTTTTAACCAAATCCACAACATTTTCCCCGAAAAAAACAATAGGTCAACTAAAAATGAAACATTTATAATTATTAACACTATATTTAAATAAAAACACAATAAATTAGCAATAATTACTAAAAATCCTTATCTTTGCATGTGAACTTTCACATTGACCATAAATATATAAAACATAACAATATGAATAAAACCGTTCAAAACAAAGAAATGGAAATTCATGCAATACCAAAGAAAAAAGTATATCTTTGGTTTGCCATCTTTTTTATTGCTGCATCGGTTTGCATTTTCGGTTTTCAGCAATATTATTCACATCAATTCAACGATAAATTATGCGATGTGATTTTTGAGATGGGCTACTCTCCCGACACTACCGCTAATAGAAGTGGTTCTCAAGCCGACTATCAAGCCTACGCTAAAGCTGTTAATCAGGTTCAACAAGGCCAAACAGAAGATGCTATACCCACATTAAAACAACTGTACCAAAATGCCAGCGCAGAAGAAAGAATTGAATATGGCACTTGCTTGGCGTATGCCTACTTGAAGAACTACGACTACAAAAAAGCAAGAATATTGGTTGCCACATTAATTCGCCTTGCAAAAAGCATCTATGGTGAACCTACCGATGATTTGGTTTTCTTACAAAAAGCATTAAGCGACAAATTTTTCACTTAACTTAATATTTTCCAACAATTATGGAAAAAAGAGGTGTACTTATATCACTTGTTTTGTTGTTCGCCTTTTTAAGCACATCGGCGTATGCAGCAAAACGAGCCCTGGTAGTAGGAATTGGAACGTATGCTCGCGGAACAGAATGGGCAACCATCAGTTCAAAAAATGATGTGGATTTGCTATGCCCCGCTTTGGAGCATTTTGGCTTTAAAGTCACAAAACTAATCGACTCCCAAGCCACACACGCAGGAATCATCAATTCGCTTAAAGCCCTAATTAAAAGAGCCCGCTTTGGCGACCAAATATATCTTCATTTTTCCTGCCACGGGCAGCAAATGAAAAGTTCTTCTCCAAAAGAAACAGACGGACTTGACGAAGCAATGGTTCCTTATGATGCAAAAAAAGAATGCACTGCTTCATATCGCGGACAAAACCACCTGCGCGACAAAGAATTCAATATCTACCTGACCAAATTGCGCAAAAAAATCGGGTCAAAAGGCATGCTATTCGTTTCACTTGACGCTTGTCATAGTGGCGACGCACACCGGGGATTTGGAGAAGATGACGACGAGCCCGACTTTGTTAGCCTCACTGAAAGAGGCACAAGCGAGATTTTCGGTGAAGAGCGAGGCTCTGGTTCAAGCAGAAGATACTCAAGCGTGACAAAGAATTTCAAAAGCAAAGTAACACAAAAAACGCCTAAAGGACTCTCACAAATGGTGGTGATTAGTGCTTGCCAGTCATTCCAAGTGAATCGAGAATATATTGACCGAAAAAACAAAAAAAGCTATGGGTCACTCACTTACCTTATTTGGAAGGAATTGTCGACTTTAAAAAGCAAAGCCATCGACTTTAAAGCTTTTGGCGAAAAACTACTTCAACAAAAGGGGCAAACGATGTCGAAAAGGCAAAAGCCCTATTTAGTGATTGAATATTTGTAAAAAAATAAATTCTTTTTATTAACCCATTTAAAACCAAAACAAAATGAGAAAGTCATTATTAATGTTTGCAG
Organism: Bacteroidales bacterium; assembly: GCA_004557565.1. Taxonomy (GTDB): domain Bacteria; phylum Bacteroidota; class Bacteroidia; order Bacteroidales; family Muribaculaceae; genus Sodaliphilus. Next base: position 23,909 of record SFGS01000057.1, read on the forward strand.
CTATTATAGCTGTATGTTTCGCTTCATGTAACAAAGCAGATGGCACAAAAGCCTCTGAAGAAGACTCTACTGCACAAAGCGAAAAAATCGTAGTTAGTGACACAATTCAAAACTTGCGCCTCGCGATGCAGTTGGCCACATACGGTTATCAAACAGAAAGCCCTATGGCATTAGTTGAAGCCGCTGAAATTCTCTCCGACATAGACATCCAAGACTTAAAGCCTGAATCTGTTGAGGAAAATATTGAGAACGAAGATGCAAAGAAGGACGACACTAACGACCCAACTAAAGAAATCCAGAAAAAAGAGCACGGCAAATACACAGTTGCCGAACTTCTTGAAGATGCAAAAAAGATGGCGGCCGACGATCAAAATCTTTTGAGTATTATCGATAATCTGCAAGCCACATCTGGTGAAGGTCGTGGCGCTGTGGGTGGTCCACGCTCTGGCTATTATCGCCTGCACGCAGGCTGCCACACCGACTTCGTTTGTGCATTCAAAAAAGGCGTGACTGCTACCGTGGTTGTAAGTGGTGATGGCGACACCGACCTCGACCTCTATGTTTACGATGAAAATGGCCGTTTCATAGCTCGTGACTCTGATTATTCCGACGACTGTATTGTTACCTGGGTTCCTCGCTGGACAGGAAACTACACTATTCGTATTGTGAACAGAGGCAGTGTTTGGAACGACTTTGTAATTGCTACAAATTAATCTCTCCCTAAATAATCAAACAAAGGCAGGTTGTCGATGGCAACCTGCCTTTGTTTTCCTACATCACTTCAGCCTTATTCATAGATTATCGGAAATCACGGCTCAATGGAAAAGCGAAAAAAAAGGATGTTTTGTTTGTTTTTGTTTCTGCTGCCCCAGTGATTTTCCACTGAGCCCTGATTGGTGTTTACTGCACTTCGGGGTCGAGGAGGATGAATGATGCCCAGTATGGAGGGCGGGCTTCGTCCTGTGGGAGATTGGTGGGGTATTTTTCCTTGAGGAAGCGCTGGGCGGCAAGGAAGCTGGTGCGCTTGCCCTCGCCGGCGGTGAGGTGGCGGTAGAATTCGGTCATGAACTCCTGCGTGGGGCGGTCTGCCACCTTCCACAGGCTCATCACTATG
>SFGS01000003.1 GCA_004557565.1 Bacteroidales bacterium
TATGGGCGGACGTGAAGTATCACGTCCCTACCGGTTTTTTTCGCCGAAGGCGAGAGGTTTTTTATGTTTTTTGTTTCGGTGCCCCCAGTATTTATCCACAGAACCAATAAAAGGGGTACATTGCTGATTGCACCGAAACATGCCGAAGGCATGTCCCTACGTTATGGTGTCGTTTTTCTTGTAGGGGGGTGGGGTTAGAGGACTTCGGGGCGGAGGGGGTAGTGGTTGCGGAGGTGTTCGAAGCTGGTGGGGGTGGGGTTGGATTTGAGGGCGGCGGTGTCGGGGGTGAGGGGATTGTAACTGCGCATCACACCTTGTAGGGTGGCGGTTTCCACGCCTCCATACGGTGCTTCGGCAGCGAGAGGACTGGCGTGCCAGCCAAACTCTGCGTTCAGTGCCTCTACCACCATGGCGGTGCCTCTGCGCTTGCCGTCGGCTGAATATCCGGCAATGTGTGGGGTGGCCACAAATGCTTTTTCAAGAAGCGGAAGGTTGATTTCGGGTTCGTGTTCCCAACAGTCGATAGCCACATCGCCGTGCCAATGCGCCAATGCCTCGTTGTCGCAAATGGGGCCGCGAGCGGCGTTCATCAGCAGGCGCAAATTAGGCGCTTCTGCCAAGAATTGCTCGTCGCAAATGTGGAAAGTTGAGAGTTCGCCCTCGCGGTAGAGTGGCGTGTGAAATGTGATGATATGGCTTTTCGCCTTCACTTCCTCGATGGTGGAGAACGCTGCCGCACCCTCTTTTTGGGCGCGTGGCGGGTCGCAGAGCAGCACCTCAAAGCCCATTTGCTTTGCCCATCGTGCCACGATAGAGCCCACATGCCCAACGCCTACCACACCCATCACCAAGCCGCGAGGCTGTGCGATGCCTTCCTTTTGCAACCAATATCCCACGGTGCTGAGCACCCATTGCGCCACGGCAGGAGCGTTGCACCCCGGAGCGTTCACCACCTTGATGCCGGCTCGGCGGCAGTAGTCGAGATCGATGTGGTCGGTGCCAATCGTGGCTGTGCCAATCATTCGCACACGGCTTCCCGAAAGCAGTGCCTCATCGCAGCGTGTGCGTGTGCGTGTAATCAGCACATCGGCATCTTTGAGCGCAGAGGCGGTGATGTCGGAAGTTTCGAGATAAAGCACTTGGGCGTAAGGCTCAAGCAGGTGAGCAATGTAGGGAATGTGGTTTTCAACTACGATTTTCATTTTTTTCTACAGGAAATAATACGCCACATGGCTTGCGGCACATGTGAGCATGAAAAGAATCATAAATATGTAGCGGCGCGAGATTTTTGAGTGTATGGTGTAGGCCTGTGCCACCTGAATGGAGAAGCAGTAGTTGAGCAGCGCCAGATACACGAAGAAGTTGCGGTAGTCCACACCCATCATGATGAGCGAAAACAGCGCAAGCACCAAGTAGAACGAATTGTAAACGCGTAGTTGCAGGCGATACGACATGATTTTCATCACATTGATGGTCATGAACACAAACGTGAACACGCCCACAAGCGCAAGCCCGATAAGAATGGCTGGGATTTGCTGCTCGGTGAGCACCTCAAGCGCCTGTCCGTAGGCAGGCAGCAGGGCTGTGGTGGGGTCGATAAGCCCCAAGCCGATAGCAAGCCAAAATGGGGTGATAAGCCCGAACAAGGCTGCCAACACACCTCGGAAATTGATGGCGCGCATCTGTAGAAATCCGATGAAAAACGGCACCACAAGCGCTAAAAACGCATATTGGAACATGCTGCACAATGCCACCAGGAAAAACACGAGAAATATTTTCTGCTGCGCCACTTGCTTCTGCTGATAGGTGGAAAACATGTAGAGCTGCACCACCAGCGTGAGCAAGCAAAGCCCTGTGCCAGTGCAGAACTGCGTGCACGCATACGGACACGCCAACTGCAACGCCAAGAATGTGGATCCGAAGATAAACGTGACTTCACGAATGAAGGTGTAGGTCTTGTTGAGCAGCACCGTGAGGGTGATAATGGCAAGCACACAAGCCGTGTTCAGGCCGTAGGAAGCCAAAGGGTGCCCAAGCAAGCGGTCGATGTCGTTGAAAAACACACCGTTGCCACTCGCAATCGAAGCATTGAATCGCCCCGACGCGAATGCGAAATACGACACCACCACATACACAAGTCCCATGACTATCATCAAGCCACGGGAATTGAAAAATTCGTTTATCCTTTCCTCTCTGTATGCCATGTCTTGTCGGTGGGTGTGGATTAACGGTGCATATTGCTATTATTTGAGGTCGAAGCCGATGTCGCTACGGAAGTAACTCTTGTCGAACTTGATGTTTTTGATATTGGCAAACGATTGAGCGAGGGCAGCGTCTTTGCTCTCGCCATAACTGGTGACTGCCAGCACACGGCCACCTGAGGTGATTATTTGCCCCTCGGCGTTGCGTGCAGTGCCAGCGTGGAACACCACACTGCCTTCCACAGCGTCGAGCCCTTCAATCACCTTGCCTTTTTCGTAGGCTTCGGGATAGCCGCCGCTCACCATCATCACGGTCACGGCATAGCGTGGGTCGATTTCCACTGCCGCCTTGTCGAGTGTGCCGTCGGCAGCGGCTTCGAGCAGAGCCACGAGGTCGGATTTCAGGCGAGGCATCACCACTTCGGTTTCGGGGTCGCCCATGCGGCAGTTGTATTCAATCACGTATGGGTCGCCGTCCACGTTAATCAAACCGAAGAACACAAAGCCAGTGTAAGGTAGATTCTCTTGCTTTAGTCCTGCGATGGTGGGCTCCACGATGCGGGTTTTCACCTTTGCCATAAAAGCGTCGTCGGCAAAACTTACAGGCGAAACCGAGCCCATACCGCCAGTGTTGAGACCCTTGTCGCCTTCACCGATGCGCTTGTAGTCTTTAGCCACAGGGAGCAACTGGTAGTGCTCGCCATCGGTGAGTGCAAACACCGAACATTCAATGCCCGAAAGAAACTGCTCAATCACCACTGTGGCGCTTGATGCGCCAAACATGCCACCCAGCATCTGGCGGAGTTCGCTCTTTGCCTCGTCGAGCGAGTCGATAATCAGCACGCCCTTGCCGGCTGCCAAACCATCGGCTTTCAGCACATAGGGTGCCTTTTGGCTTTCGAGGAAGGCGAAGCCCTCTTCTATGTTGTCGGCTGTCACGCTCAGATAGACTGCGGTGGGAATGGCGTGGCGCGCCATGAATTCCTTGGCAAAGTCTTTGCTACCTTCGAGTTGTGCGCCGGCTTTCGATGGGCCAATCACCTTCACGCCCTTCAACGCCTCGTTGGCTTTGAAATAGTCGGTGATGCCAGCCACCAGCGGGTCTTCATTGCCCACCACCAGCATGGTGATGCCATTGTCGGCGGCAAACTTTCCCACAGCCTCGAAGTCCATAGGAGAGAGTGGCACATTGGTGCCATACTGCGCAGTGCCGGCATTGCCTGGAGCAATGTAAAGACTGTCGAGAAGTTCACTCTGGCTCAATTTCCATGCGATGGCACATTCGCGGCCACCTGAGCCCAGCAGCAAGATTTTTTGCTTCATGATGTTGTGATAAATCAATATGATTGTGTTGTGTATAGATTGCTCTATGAAAAATTATTCCTCACGACGCTTCCAGCCGTTGCGGCGGCCATGAATGATAGGGCGCTCGTTCTCCTTGCCCAAAGTGGGCTCTTGGTGGCGCACCACCATATCGGCGTGCTTGGTGCTGTGGAAGTATTCGTTGCGACCCATGCGAGTGTCGTCGTCACGGCGTGGGCGGTTGTCGTCGTCACGGCGTAGACGGTCACCATCGCGGCGCGCTCCGAAGCCACGGTGTGGACGGTCGTTGTCGTCACGGCGAGGGCCGAAACCGCGGCGAGGGCGATCATCATCGCGGCGCGCACCGAAACTGCGGCGTGGACGCTCGCCATCGTCACGGCGTGGGCGGCGTTCTCTTGGCGCACCATCGGATTCGCCATCACGCTTTTTGAAAGTTTCCTCAAATCGTGGGCGACGCTGGCCACGGTCTTTGTCGGCTGCACGGAAGCCCTCGTTGCGAATCGAGCCGCCTTCAGCCTTCATGTCCTTGTATGAGCCGTTGAAAATCTTGTATTCACGCAATTCGCATTCCAAGTCGCCGTTGAGCAGCGGATAGTTGACCGATGGACGCAAACCGATGAGGTCGGTGAGTTCGCCATACGAAATCACCCATGCGTCGTAGCCCTTGAACACGAATTTGAGTTTCTTGCCCAAAGTTTCGTAGAGTTCGTTGATGTCTTGATATTTCAAGCGTTCGCCATAAGGAGGGTTGGTCACCACCACGCCCTTTTCGGGTGCTTCTTCCCAGTCGGCGAGTGCGCGTTGCTTCAGTTCAATCATCTTGCTCACGCCAGCGCTCTTGATATTGGATTCGGCAATGGCGATAGCCTGCACAGCCACATCGGAGCCGTAGATTTTGTGTTTAAATTCACGCTCTTGGCTGTCGTCGTTATAGATAGAGTCGAAAAGTTCGGCATCGTAGTCGCTCCAGTTTTGGAAAGCGAACTCCTTGCGATACACGCCAGGGTTGATGTTGGCGGCAATCATAGCAGCCTCCACCAGGAATGTGCCAGAACCACACATAGGGTCCACGAAGTTGCACTGTCCGTCCCAGCCGCTCAATTTAATGATACCAGCGGCAAGCACTTCATTGATAGGCGCTTCGGTTTGAGCCACACGCCAGCCACGCTTATAGAGAGGGGCGCCCGACGAGTCGAGAGAAATGGTCACCTCGTCGGCAGAAATGTGCACATTCAGCACGAAATCGGCAGCCGACACACGGATAGAGGGACGCTTGCCCACCTTTTCCTGGAAATAGTCAACGATGGCATCTTTCACGCGATAGGTGACAAAGCGAGAATGACGGAACACATCGCTAAATACGGTGGTGTCGATAGCGAAAGTCTTGTCGGTGCTTAAAACTGTGTCCCATTCAAATTTGCGAACTTGCTCATAGAGGTCGTCGGCATCGGTGGAACGGAATTTGTAGATTGGTTTAAGAATGCGTAATGCTGTGCGGCAACAGAAATTAGCCTTATACATCGTTTCGAGATTGCCCTTAAACGACACCATACGCTTACCTTGAGTCACTTCCTGAGCCCCAAGTGCCTGCAGCTCGTCGCTCAACACACCTTCCAATCCCTGGAAAGTTTTGGCCACCATTTCAAAATTTTCACTCATCGTTGTCTAATTATAATTTGAATTTTGGTGCAAAGTTAGTGATTTTCCGTCACTCACACCCAATTTTCACCACCACAAAGCACCGAAAAAAACCATTTCCCCCACTCACCCCACCCATTTCCCCCACCCATTCATCAAAACTCACACCCCCACACCCCCCCGCACATTCGGCAGAAAAAATGTGATCTTCACCCCAATATTCGGCACAAAAAGTGTAAAGAATCCACAAATACTCGGCAGAAAAAATGTAACTTTCACCACAATACTCGGCAGAAAAAGTGTAAAAAACTTTGCTATTACCCTGATTATGTGTATTTTTGCAAAAACGAACAAAACGCCAACAAAATGTACCGAAAATTATACAGCGATTTACTCCAATGGAAAGCGAGCAATTCACGCAAACCATTGATTCTGCAAGGTGCCCGACAAGTGGGCAAGACTTGGTTAATGAAGCACTTTGGAAAAAGTGAATTTAAGTCGTGCGTGTATGTGAATTTTGAGAAAGACGCATGGGCTTCATCACTATTTGATATGGACTATGATGTGGAGCGCATATTGCTTTTCCTTCAGGCACATTCCGAGGTGAAAATTGAGGTTGGGCAAACGCTCGTTATCTTCGATGAAGTACAGGAAGTACCCAAAGGTTTGGAGTCGCTGAAATATTTTTGTGAGGATATGCCCCAACTGCATGTGATGGCGGCTGGCTCGCTGTTAGGCATTGCAATTCACGAAGGCGTTTCTTTCCCTGTGGGAAAAGTGGATATACTCACGCTCTATCCTATGAGTTTTTCCGAGTTTTTGCTTGCTCTTGGCGAGAAAGAGAAAGTGGCTTTGCTGGAATCGAAGCGATGGGATGTGTTGAACATACTTTTGCCCTCTTTTGAGGAATTGCTACGCCAATACTATTTTGTGGGAGGTATGCCTGAAGCGGTTTCGTCGTTTGTGGCAGAAAAAAACTTGAAAAAAATAAGGCAAATCCAGCAAAACATACTCTCCGCATATCGCAACGACGTGAGTAAACACGCACCAAAAAACGATGTTCCTCGTATCAACATGGTGCTTGACTCCATTCCCTCACAATTAGCAAAGGAAAACAAGAAATTTGTGTATGGATCGCTGAAGAAGGGTGCTCGTGCAAAGGAGTTTGAATTGGCTATCCAATGGCTTGTCGATGCTGGTATTGTGCTGAAAATTCACATGGCATCAAAACCCTCCATTCCGTTGAAAGTGTATGAGGATTTTGGTGCGTTTAAACTCTTCTTGTGTGATTGTGGACTGTTGGGGTGTTTGGCAGAAGCACCACAGGCACTTGTGCTCACAAGCAATGATATTTTCAAAGAATATAAAGGGGCTTATACCGAATCGTTTGTTGCACAACAATTGAAGTGCAATCAAAATTTGCACATTTACTATTGGAGCAAAAGTGATTCAAAATGCGAGATTGATTTTCTGATACAAAGCGGAGTGCGTGTAATACCAGTAGAGGTTAAGGCAGAAGACAACGTTCACTCAAAATCCCTGTCCACCTTCTGCAACACGCTCTACCCTGGAATTAAAGGAGTTCGACTTTCAATGAAACCCTACGTAGAGCAGTCGTGGATGCAAAACTACCCCCTCTGCTCCGTAGAATACTGTTTCGACTAATTTCCTCCTACCCCACAAAAACATTCTACCGCAAAAACACCAACCAAAATGTGTGAAATGCTTATCCTTTGTACGTAAGCATTGGCGAGGGAATAGCAAGGGTGTGTTCCTAACGCTAAGCGTTTTTGGTTTTAACGCCTCAAATGAAGCAAAAATAATTCGTGAAAATTTGTGCGAATTTGTGACCGCCTTTTCTACCACGAATCACAATATATTCAGTATTATATTGCTACGGATTCCGTGAATCTGCTTTTTTGTTGAATCTCGTTGAACCTGTGTGAGGCTTGTTGACCTGTTGACTCTAAAACAAAATTATTGGGTGTGTTGCTGATATACTGAACTTTTTGTGCTAAATTTGCATCTTAATCAATCATATCAACACATAAGTTTATTATTCGTATGAGTTTTTTCGGTAAAGACAAAGATAAAGAAGAAGTTAAGGAAATGCCTGTGAAGCAGACTGGTTCGCTGAAGGAACGCCTTGACCGTATCAACAAAAGTCGCTGGATTCGCTTCGGCATTGTTTCCGCCCTGTTCTTTGGCTGGGTGGCTTGGCTGGGCAGCTGGTGGGTGCTGGTGTTCTGGTTCCTGCTTTTCGACATCTACATCACTAAATTCGTGCCTTGGAACTGGTGGAAATTCTCCGAAAACCCCGTTGTGCGCATGGTGATGGGCTGGGTCGATGCCATTATGTATGCCCTTGTGCTGGTGTATTTCCTTTTCCTTTTTGTGGGACAAAACTATCAAATTCCATCGTCGTCGCTTGAAAAGACGCTGCTCACTGGCGACTACCTGTGGGTGAACAAGATGGTGTATGGCCCACGAGTGCCACAAACCCCTCTCCACTTCCCATTGGCGCAAAACACGCTTCCCGGTGGCTTCGACAGTTATATCGAGTCGCCACAATGGGAATACCACCGCTTGAAGGGCGTGCGCAGCGTGGAGCGTGGCGACATTGTGGTGTTTAACTTCCCTGCTGGCGACACCGTGGCAGTGAATATGCCTAACCCCGACTACTACACTCTGTGCTTCACCTACGGCCGTGAGGCAGTGTGGGCTAACCCATCGCAATATGGCAAGGTGAAATATCGCCCAGTGGACCGCCGCGATGCCTATGTGAAGCGTTGCATCGGTTTGCCAGGCGAAACCCTCTCAATGAAAAACGGCACCGTGTATATCAATGGCAAGGCGCTTGCCGAACCTGAGAATATGCAGCGCAACTATATTATCGAAACCGATGGCACGCCCATTTCCGAGGCACTGCTCGATGAGTTGAAAATCAGCAACGAGGCTCGCTCTTTGGGTGCAGGACAGTCGCCTTATGGCAATGAACTGTGGTATGCGATGCCGCTGACCAAGAGTGCCATGAAGGAGATTAAGGCGCAGCCTTATGTGAAGAAAGTGCGCTTCCTTGATGTGGACGAAAGCAATCCGATGGATTCGCTGCTCACCTATCCTATTGGCGTGAAGAAGTCGTGGACACACAACGACTACGGCCCACTGTGGATTCCAAAGAAGGGCGCCACACTCAACCTTACGTTGCAAAAACTGCCTTACTACATTCGCTGTATCAAGAATTACGAGGGCAACGAAGTGGACGTGAAGGGCGGAAAAATCTACATCAACGGCAAGGAGACGAAGACGTACACCTTCAAGATGGACTACTACTGGATGATGGGCGACAACCGCGACAATTCGAGCGACTCGCGCTACTGGGGCTTCGTGCCAGAAGACCACATCATCGGCACTCCAATGTTTGTGATTATCTCGTTCGACCCCGATAAGCCATTGCTGCAAAGCATTCGCTGGGACCGCATCTTCAAATCCGCAAACCCCGATAAGAAGTAAATTCCCACGCCGCCTCTTTGCCTCCCACGATGGGCTCACACAGATCCCACAGATCTCACGGATTGGTTTTATGTAAAAATTCAGATTCATCTGATAAAAAATATTCTGCGAGATCCGTGAGATCTGTGTGAGGAAGATGCAAGAGGTAAGAGGCAAAGAAGCGGCGCAATGTACCCACAATGATAATGCAAAGTTCCACAATCATAATGGGCAGTATGGCGGCAGGAAGTGTGCGCTGCTATGCCGCTATGCTTCAGGCTGGCAAGGTGATTATCGACCCTGATGAGCGACGTTTGCCGCTGCGCCACAGCCACCACCGCTACTTGGTGGACGGTCCCAACGGCACGCAACGCCTCACCATCGCCCTCGATGGCACCACCAACGCTATGCCTGTGCGTATGCGCGACGTGCGCATTTCCGAGCACGGCAACTGGCGACATTTGCATTGGGGCGCACTCTATTCGGCTTACGGAAAGTCGCCCTATTTCGATTACATTGCCGACGACCTGCACAGCATCATTGGCGGCGAACAAACTTCGCTGCTTGAATTTAATACCGCTTTGCAAAATCTGATTATCGATTTTCTCGACCTCCCTATCGAGATTGAAACCAAGCCGATTACCCCCGAAATAGCAGCGGAGACCACCGACCTGCGTGGACTCATTGGCGGGAAAAAGCCCGACACGCTACCCATTACCGACGTGCCTTACTACCAAGTGTGGGCATTGCGCCACGGCTTCCAACCGGGCCTCAGCATCCTCGACCTGCTCATGAACACCGGCCGCGAATCCATCTACACCCTCCAAAAAATGCTCCCATAATTTTCCCCCACAATGTCAATGCTATAGCATTGACATACTGGTGTTTGCCTTATTTGTTTGGATTTTTGCGGTGGTGGTAGAGTTCGAGGCTGTTGATGGCGTTTTGCCAGATGATGTAGCAGCCGGGGCCTACGGCGGCGAGAGGATTGATGTAGGCGCTTGATACCCAGATGGCAAACGCTGTGTTTTTCTGTCCTAACGCCTGTCCGCTTTCCACGGTGCTGCCGAAAAATCGGCCAATGTTGCGCCCCACCGAAAATTGAATCACGCATATCACAAAACTTACCACGGCAATGGCGGCAAGCAGCGACAGTGGCGCATGCGAGTTGCTGATGTTGCGGAACGTGATGCCCGTAACGATAGCCAGTGAGCACCCCCACAGGTAGAACGAGAGGTCGGTGATGGAAATGAGCCATTGCTGCACTTTTGGGAGCAGGTGTTTCACCACGTATGCCAGCCCCATCGGCACCACCAAAATCACGCACACCTTCCACATAATCATCAGAAAGGCTGCGCCGAAACTCATTTCCACTCGTTGGTCAACGAGAGGGAAAAACAGCGGAATCATGATGGCGGTGAGCACATTCGACACGAAAGTGTAGGTGGTCATCGACTCAAGGCTGCCGCCCAGTTTGGCAGTCACCACGCTCGAAGCCGCCGCGCACGGCCCGATCACACACACCAGAATGCACTCCATGAGCACCAGGTCGAAGCCTTCGATTTTAAAATACAGAATACACCCCACCAGCATCAGCACCACGAACAGTTGCGTGGCGCTCACCCAAAAGTGCCACTTGGCAAGGCGCAGTTTTTTATAGTCAATCTTCAGAAAAGTGGTGAACAGAATCACGAAAAGGAACCACGGTAGCACCTCGTCGAACACAGGGCTCGCCGCCTGCGCAAACCCACCAAACGCAGGTATCAACGCAAACAGATAATACACCACCGCGCCGCCTGTAATAGCCACCGGCAGCGTCCAATTCCTCAATATTTCCAACACCTTCCCCATTCCTGAACACATATTTTTAAATTATCCACGAAAGTAATGCTTTTTCCCCACTTACCAACAAATCCCCCACCTTTTTTTATCCCCCCACCAATTCCTCTAATTTCTAATTTCTGATTTCTTGGATGTGGGAGTGGAGGCGAGCGTAGAAGGGGTGGCTGGTGAGGGTGGAGGCGTCGCCGAGAATGATGAGTTTCATGCGGGCGCGCGTGATAGCCACGTTCATGCGTCGGAGGTCGCGCAAGAAGCCGATTTCGCCGTTGTCGTTGGCGCGCACAAGGCTGATGAGAATCACGTCGCGCTCCTGCCCCTGAAATCCATCTACGGTGTTGACCGAAATCAGGTGTCGGTAAGGCTTGAAAAACTCGGTTGATCTCACCATTTTACGCAAAAACTGCACCTGCGCGCGGTAGGGCGAAATGATGCCCACATCGATGCGCTCGTTGAGCACATGTTCACGCCCGATTTTGGTGAAATATTCTTGAAGCGTTTGCAGGGTGAGAATCGCCTCGTCTTTGTTGATGCGTCCGAAACTCTCGCCCACGAATTGCTCCTTGAAGTCCTTGTCGGAGGTGTCAATCCACACCATTGGGGTGTCGAAGTCGAGAATGCTGCGGTACTTCACTTCGGGCGCGCTCTGCACCTGTCCGTGATAGAACCACTCGCTTGAAAAACGCATAATCTCGTCGTTCATGCGGTATTGCATTTTCAGCAGCGTCACCACTTGCGGATTGCTTTTCACAATGCGCTCCATCAGCGTGGTGTCGAGTCCGCCCTTCAGCGCCTCGATGCTCTTGACGGTGGGTGGAAGTTGCTGGTGGTCGCCGGCGAGAATCACACGGTTAGCCTTTCTGATGGCTATCCAGCACGCCGCTTCCAGGGCTTGCGCTGCCTCGTCGATAAAGAGGGTAGCAAACTTCATGCCGCTCAGCACACGGCTGGCGCTTCCTGCCAGAGTGCATGCAATCACGCGCGCATTGCCAAAGAGCGCGGCATTGATGCGCACCTCAAGTTCGGTGGCGCGGCTTTTCAGGCGGTCGAGTTTATCGTGATAGCCGTGGTCGCCACGCTTTCTTTTGCCCTGCATTTCACGTATGGCCTTGCGGATCGCCCACAGGTTGGGGTAGTCGGGGTGTGACTCAAAGCGGCGCTCATAGGTGAACGAGAGCATCTTGTCGTTCACTTTCGTGGGATTGCCTATGCGCAGCACCTCCACGCCACGGTCCACCAGTCGCTCGCTAATCCAGTCAACAGCCATATTGCTCTGCGCGCACACCATCACCTGATTTTCACGGCGCAGCGTCTCGAAAATAGCCTCCACCAGGGTGGTGGTTTTGCCGGTGCCTGGCGGGCCATGCACAATCGCCACATCTTTAGCCAGCAGCACCTCGTTCACGGCGTGCTCCTGTGTGGGGTTGAGCCATGGGAAACGCATTGGCGCAAAGGTGAATTTCTCCGTCGTGGAAGGGTTGTAGAAGATGTCGCGCAGATGCGCCAGACGGTTGCCCTTGGCACGTATCACACGCTCCAGCGCGTCCATCATCAGGCGATAGGTGGTCTCGTCGAACGACAGTTGCACGCCCACCTGATTCGCGCCTTGCAGTTGCGCCACGCACCCGGCGTCGGGGATTGCCACCACCATGCGCTCTGCCTCGGCATAACTCACTGTGGCAGAAAACGAAAAGTAGCGGATTTCGTCGTTCGCGTCGATGTGGAAAAACATCACCTGTCGGCCAAACTCGAAGTTGTGTTCCACATCGGTGTCGGCGGTGCGAAACACCTCCACCACCAGTTGGTTGAGCGAATTGTAGTAGGAGCGGCCAATGCGGAGCGGCAACCAGCAGTCGCCACGCTTCACTTTGCGCCGCACGCCCAGCGTTTCGGTCTGTCGGCGAAACTCTTCCTTTTCGGCGTCATACTCCATTTGTAGCAGTGCACGCTGCTTCTGGAGCAATAATATGGGTGAAACTGTTTGATTCATAACTTAATTAATGCTTGGGCTCACAGGATTCTTATGGCTCACACGGATCTCGTTTTTTTTTGCTCACACGGATCTCACAGATCCCACGGTATTGCTTTGTGGGTGGGAAATCTCACAGATGGTTCTGCGTGTGGGCTGGCTCGTGCGGATTCCACTTTGCTTTTGGGCTCACACGGATCTCACTTTTTGGGCTCACACGGATCTCACAGATCCCACAGTATTGCTTTGTGGGTGGGAAATCTCACAGATGCTTCTATGGGTGGGAAATCTCACAGATGGCTCTGTGGGTGTGGGCTCCTGGGGGCTACACGGGGCTCGCTCTCACGGACTTATCTTTTGGACCCTTCGGACAAATCAGACCTATCGGACAAATCGGACGGATTGGACATTTTTAAAAATAATCCGTGAGATCTGTGGGATCTGTGTGAGGCCTCGGTGGACTCCGTGTGGGCGGGTGACAAAATTACAAAAAATTGTGTTATTTGGGGGGCGTTTTGAAAGATTTGAAAAAAAAGTGTGGAAAAAGTTGCTACATTAAGAAATTTTTGCAAACTTTGTGTGTTAATCATAAAAGTGTGTAGGTCTGCTATTTTTCTTGCCGCTTTTTTAACATTTAACACAAAACGATGATATATTCACTTTTTTAATAAACTATAATCATTAACAAAAACTACAAGCGTATGAAAAAACAGATTGCCCTCGTTGGCGCTCTTTTCCTTGCGTGTGCAAATGTGGCCCCCTCATTTGCAACCCCTGTACCACAAGCTGTCACGGCTGAGTCCGGACATGTGAAAGGTACTGTTGTTGACGAGAATGGTGAACCCATTATCGGTGCAAGCGTTCAGGTAGTTGGAACTATGCGTGGTGCCGCTACAGACTTGAACGGTATGTTCAGCGTAAAAGCTGATAAAAATGCTAAGTTGAAAATTAGCTCAGTAGGCTTTAAGACTGTGACACTGAAAGCTTCAGAAGCTGGCCGCGTGGTCCTCGGTGAAGACAAGGCTCTGCTCGATGAAGTGGTAGTGGTTGGTTATGGCCAACAACGCAAAGCCAACCTTACTGGTGCTGTAACCAGTGTGGACGTGAGCAAAAACCTCAGTTCAAAGAGTGAAACCGACGTGGCAAAAGCCCTTCAAGGTGCTGTGCCAGGTTTGACTATTCTTAACTCCAGCGGTAGCATCAGCGACGACGCTAGCGTTGTGATTCGTGGTATTGGTACCCTCTCAAACAGTGGTGTATCATCTCCTCTCTACATTGTTGACGGTGTGCCTGTTGACAACCTCTCGTTTATCAACAGCGACGACATTGAAAGCATTTCAGTGCTTAAGGATGCTGCATCAAGTTCTATCTACGGTACTCGCGCTGCTTTCGGTGTGATTTTGGTTACCACCAAGACTGGTAAGCAACAAGACCATGTGAAGATTTCTTACAAGAACAACTTTGCTTGGAGCCAGGCAACCTGCACTCCAGAATATCCTAACGTTCCTACTCAGGTTCAAGCCCTCATCGACGCTAACCGCCGCAAGGGTAATGCTTGTGAATTGTTTGGTATGTATCTCGACAGCGAACAATTCCAGACTGGTATGAACAACTGGATCAAGAAGCATGGCGACACTAAGAGCGGTTACCGCGAAATGGTGTTCGGCGACGACTATGACCAATATGGCTACTATGCTAACTGGGACGTTCCTGGTATCATTTTCAACAACGCCGCTCCATCACAGAACCACAACCTCTCTATTTCAGGTATTTCTGGTAAGACCAACTTCTACATCAGTGCTAACTACAACCAACGCCAGAACTTGATGAACTTCAATCCTGACAAGATTAAGAACTATCACGTGGCTGCCAACATATCTACCCAAGCTACCGACTGGTTGCAAGTGGGTGTACGCACCAACTACGACGACCGTTCGTTTGACTATCCATACGTTCAAGGTCAGGGTTCTTACCAATATGTATGGCGCTGGGGTTCATTCTTTGGCCCTTACGGCTACATCACCGACGAAGATGGCAAGCAATATGATGGCCGTCAACTCATCGGTTTCCGCAAAACCGCTGGCGACGCTTACCAAAAGACCAACAACATGCGTCTTGGTGCATTTGCTAAGATTGACTTCAAGCACGGTTTGACCTTCAATGCCGACTACACCTTCGTTAAGAAGCACACTAAATATAAAGGTATCGGTCTGCCAAGCACCATCCTCAACACTTGGGGTGTGAATCCACAGATCGCAACTCTTAACACCACCACATTCATTGAGTCAAGCCGTTCAGACTACACTCAACAGGTGTTTAACGGTTACTTCAACTTCGCTCAAAGCTTAAACGATGTACACAACTTTAATGTACTCGTTGGTGCTAACGTGGATAAGGATGATTATGAGTATCTCTACTATGAGCGCTGGAACATGCTTGACACCAACCTCCCAGAGCTTTCACTCACCGATAAGGAGTACTCTTACAGCCACCAACACACCCACACAGGTTCTGCTGGTTTCTTCGCTCGTATCAACTACGACTTTATGGGACGTTACTTGCTCGAACTTAACGGCCGCTACGACGGTTCAAGCCAATTCCCAGAGAACGACCAATGGGCATTCTTCCCATCAGCATCTGCTGGCTGGCGCTTCACTGAAGAAGCTTTCATGGAAAGCACCAAGAGTTGGTTGTCAAATGGTAAGCTCCGTGCATCTTATGGTTCAATCGGTAACCAAGTGGTAGGCAACTATATGTTCTTGGAAACAATGAGCAAGGTGAACAATGGTGTGAACTGGCTCGGCACAGGCGATTCTAAGTACGACTACTTCGGTATGCCAAAGATGGTTCCTTCAACTCTTACTTGGGAAACTATCAACACCACCAACATTGGTCTCGACCTCGGCTTCCTCCAAGGCGAACTTAATGTGAACCTCGACTGGTTCCAACGCGACACTAAGGACATGCTTGCTCCTGGTAAGGAACTGCCAAGCGTGCTTGGTACTTCTGCTGCTTACGGCAACGAAGGTTCGCTCCGCTCTCGTGGTTGGGAAATCACCATCGACTATCGTCACAAATTCGGTGATGTGAACTTCTACGGCACATTCAATATCAGCGACTATAAGACTAAGGTGACAGACTGGGATAGCAACAACCTCATCAACGGTTACTATACTGGTAAGGAATATGGCGAAATCTGGGGCTTCAAGACCGACCGCTACTTCGATTTCAGCGATTTCTCTGGCAAGGACGACAAGGGTAACTGGATTTACAAGGAAGGCGTAGCTGACCAAACCAAGCTCCAAAACGGTGGCTTCGTATATGGTCCTGGCGACATCAAGTTTGTTGACGTTGATGGCAATGGTAAGATTGACTGGGGCGAAGGTACTCCTGACAACCACGGCGACCTCGTGAAGATTGGTAACTTCACTCCTCGCTATCAATACTCTCTCCGCCTCGGCGCAGAATGGAAAGGCTTCGACATCGACCTCTTTATGCAAGGCGTTGGCAAGCGCGACATGTGGACTCAATCAGCATTCGTAATGCCTATGATGCGTGGTGAAGACGCTATCTACTCTAACCAGACAAGCTACGTAACAGAAGCTGAATTTGCAGCTGGTGTTATCGACCAAAGCAAAGACTTCCCACGTATGTGGGGTGGTGGTGCTGGTCAAGGCAACGCTTCTGGCGCAATCTTGAATGGTGGCCGCTACAACTTCTATCCACAAGACAAATACTTGGTGAACATGTCATACTTGCGTATGAAGAACATCACTGTAGGTTACACCCTTCCAACCGACCTCGTGAAGAAGGTGACCCTCAGCAGAGTTCGCGTTTACGCTTCTATTGCTAATGCATTCGACATCATCAACCACAACAACGGTACAGGCCTCGACCCTGAAATCAACACCGGTGTTGGTTCTTATGGTAATGGCGTATGGGGACGTACTGACCCAATTATGCGCACTTACTCATTCGGTATCCAAATCGACTTGTAATCAAGCATGATTAATAGAGATACATTGATTTACTAACATTCAAACGGATAATAGTTATATGAAAAAAATAGCTTTATTATTGATTTCTGGATTGATGTTCACATCTTGCTCCGACTTGCTCGACACCGATCCATACGATCAATTCACGAAAACGAATTTCTTCACCAGTGAGAAGAATGTTCAGCTTTTCATCAACTACACATACAATGAGTTCTCTGGCTATGGCAATGGCGGTGGCTATGGTGACTTTTATTTCAATTTCTTGAACGACGACCAAGGTACCACTGGTATTACTGAATGGACATTTACAGCCGTTCCTGCTACTGCTGGTGCTTGGAACAGCCCTTATGCTGAAATTCGCCGTGCCAACACGCTTCTTGCCGCACTTCCTGGCATCAGCGAAATGACTCCTGCTACAAAGGCTAACTACGAAGGCCTGGCACGCCTCTATCGCGCATGGCAACACTTCAAGTTGGTACGTGGCTATGGCGACTGCTACTGGGTTGACAAGGTGCTCGACACCAACGATACCGACATCCTTTACGGTGCACGTCAGAACCGCAACACTGTGATGGACAAGGTGCTTGAAGACCTCAACTACGCTTGCGCCAACATTAACCAAGAGGAAAATTCCCGCGTAGCCTACAACAAATATGTGGCACTTGCTATTAAGAGCCGTGTATGCTTGTTTGAAGGTACTTACAGCAAATATGTGTTGAAGGACGAAGCTCGCGCCAACACTTACCTCAATGAATGTAAGAACGCAAGTTTGGAAATCATGACTTCAGGCAAGTATGAGCTCAACGCTGACTTCAAGTCAAACTTCGACCAACTCGACCTCAAGGGCAACCCTGAAATGATTATGTACAAGCACTATGTGTACAACGTGCTCGGCCATGGTACAGTGGACTACACTTGCGGTTCTACTCAGGTGCACGGTATGTCAAAAGACGCGTTCGACAGCTACCTCTTCCGCGATGGTAAGCCAAAAGCAACCACCACTTGCGACAAGAGCGAAAACGGTAAACTCGTGAAGATTGATGATCAGTCAGGTTTCGGTGAAGCTTCTTTCATCAACATCGCTGACTTGCTCAAGCAACGCGACCCACGTATGACTGCTCAAGTCGACAGCATTCTCCAATTCCCTGGCTGTGGTTACGCTCGCTTCGGTGGCTCACAATCTACCTCTTCAACTGGTTACGGTGTGCTCCTGTTCGACACCAACGCAATGCCTAACAAGGACCGTCAATCAATCGGTACTAACACCACCGACGCTCCTATCTTCTGGTTGGCTGAAATCTACCTCAACTATGCAGAAGCATGTGCAGAACTTGGCAACATTACCCAAAACGACCTCGACATTTCTATCAACAAGCTCCGCGACCGCGTTAAGATGCCTCACCTCACTACAGCTCCTGAAGCTGACCCAGCTAACAACATGGGTGTGAGCAACATCATCTTCGAAGTTCGCCGCGAACGCCGTGTGGAAATGATGTACTGCAACAACGACCGTTACTATTCACTCCAACGTTGGAACCAACTCCAACTCCTCGACACTCAAAAGTATCCTAACCAATGCCGTGGCGCTTACGTAGGCAACTTTGTAGGTAAAGGTGGTATCGACTGGACTCAAGTTACTGTTGATGCTGATGGTTACATCGACTGCAAGAACAACGGTAAAGAACGTGTTTACGACAGTAAGTACAACTTGTTCCCAATCCCAAGCGGACAAAAAACTCTTAACGAGAACATTGGTCAAAACCCAGGTTGGTAATCTGAAAATCATTTGCTCCATCGCCTGTGGCTTCCGGGCCTGAGCGTAGAGCATAACCCAAATACAAGGGCTGCTGGCACCATCGCCAGCAGCCCTTTTTATGTGCGCTTCCTCGGCTGTTTTTTTCCTCATACGGATCCCACGGATCTCACAGGATTGCTTTGTGGGTGGGAAATCTCACGGAGGCTGGGAGAATGGGTGTGTGGGGGGGTGTCTGATTACTCCGAGTGCTCCGATTGCTCTGATTGCTCCGATTGCTCCGATTGCTCCGATTACTAAGGCTCACACAAATTCAACGAGATTCAACAAAAATAATTTGTGATAATTTGTGGCTGAATGAGGGTTGAAACATGCCGAAGGCATGTCCCTACGCTATGATGAAATCGCAGCGTTTGAAACACTTGCTTTTAGATGGAAGTGAGCATGAATGCCATATAGTGAGGTAGGGTGAGCACGTTGTTCTCTCTGCCTATATTGTAGTCACCCACTTTTATTCCGGATTCAATGTGGTATTTCTCTGGGTGGTTGAGCAGTGTTTTCAGAGATTTTGCATTGCCGTTTTTTGCTTTACATTCAACTGGTGTTGATTTCCCTTTGTACCGAATAAAGAAGTCGATTTCAAGACTGTCGGTTTTTTGAAAGTAATAGAGTTGTCTTCCCATTTTTCCAAAGATGTCGGCAATGGCATTCTCAAAGATTGCGCCTTTAAACCCAAACAAATCTCCATTAAGAATATCGAATTGAGTGCCCTCGTCAAGCATACTGATAAACAATCCTGTATCAGCCATATATATTTTAAAATTGTTGTGAATGGCGTTTCCGCTAAACGGAAGTTCGGGAATAGACAGATTGTAGCAGCGGCGCACTATTCCCGCATCTTCAATCCACTGCAGGCTTCCCTTAAAATCTTTGCTTCTTCCTCCCTTTTTGACAATGGAGTATGTGAACTTTTTATTGTCGCGACCCAATTGTCGGGGAATCGACTCAAAGCACTCTCGAATATGTGGTTTATCTTCTGGAAGGGCATATTTCACCATATCGATTTTGTATTCGTCGACTATTTGCCGTTGAACTTTTCTCGTTTGGTTGATGTCGTGTGTGTTAAGAAATGTTTTAATAGCTTCTGGCATACCTCCTACTATTATATATTGTAGGAATAATTCTCGCATTCGATTGTGAATGGCGTCTGGTACAGGAGTTTCATTGACCAAACATTTGTGTAAAAGGTCGAAAACAGGTTTCTTCATGCCGTTAGCCCAAGTCCATTCCTCAAAGTCCATTGGGTACATGTCGATAATGTCCTCAAATCCTACTGGGATAGAGGCTTCCCTGTCGTCTTGTAGGTCGCTTCGGTAACCATTTACGCCCAACAACGACCCCGTGCATATCACATCGTATCGACCATCAAGTTTGAAAAATTTGAGCGACGACCTTGCTTTTGCACAGTCTTGTATTTCGTCGAATATAAGACATGTGTTGTATGGCTCAAATATGGCACTTGGAATAGCCGCAGAAATAGCCACTGTAAGGTAATTAATGTCCAAACTCCCATTAAAGATGGATTTGAGTTGAGGCTGTTGGTGAAAATCAATGTAAATCACCTCCTTGTAATGTTCTTTAGCAAATTTGAGAACAGAACTGGTTTTTCCGCATTGGCGGACTCCTTTTATTACCAGTGGTTTTCTATTTTCAGACTTTTTCCAACTTTGAAAATATGTCTCAATTTTTCGTTTATACATAAGTATTTGAATTTTAATGAGATAGTGATTTTATTACACTTTTTCGGGCGACTTTTGTGCGAATGTCAACACTTTTTCGGGCGACTTTTGTGTGATTATCAACACTTTTTCGGGCGACTTTTGTGCAAAGTTAGATTTTTTATTGATAATTCCCAAAAATTGCGCTTTTTATTTGGGGATTTCTTGGGGGAAGAAATGTTTTGTTTTTGTGGGGGGGGGTTGGGGGATTTTATAACTTTGTGGGAACTTAGATTAACGGATATAATACATTATTATTTATAGCATGAAACGTGTGGTTTTGATTTTTGCGCTGATGGTGGCGGTGCTGCCGTTGGCGGCTCAAAATGGTGGTTCTATTTTGGGAAAGTATAAGAAGGCGTTGATTATCGGGGCGCACCCCGACGACCCGGAGTATTGCTGCGGTGGCACGGCGTTGATGCTTCAGCGCACGGGCTGCGAGGTGGTGAATGTGTATCTCACTGGCGGCGAGGCTGGTATTCCAGGCAAGAGTGGCGATGAGGCGAAGGCTATCCGCCAGAAGGAAATCAGCGATGCGTGCGCCATTATGGGTGTGCGCCATGTGCAACTCACGCAGGTGGATGGCGCGTGCGAAATCACCAAGGAGCGCTATGCCGAAATGAAGGCGGTGATTGAGCGTGAAAAGCCAGATGTGGTGTTCACACATTGGCCCATCGATTCGCATCGCGACCACCGTATTTGCGGCATTCTCACCTACGATGCTTGGCGACAACTCGGCCATTCGTTCGACCTCTACTACCATGAGGCGATGACGGGGTTGCAAACGCAGAATTTCCACCCCGACACCTACGTTGACATTACCGATG
This sequence comes from Bacteroidales bacterium, assembly GCA_004557565.1. Taxonomy (GTDB): domain Bacteria; phylum Bacteroidota; class Bacteroidia; order Bacteroidales; family Muribaculaceae; genus Sodaliphilus. The sequence goes on from SFGS01000003.1 coordinate 20,819, forward strand.
TGGTGGAAACCAAGCACAAGGCGTGTCGCGCTCACGCCAGCCAAGAGCCCGACTTTATCCTCGAATGGCACATTCCGATGGAGCGTTTCCACGGTGGCGAATACCAGTGCAAATACGCCGAAGCCTTCGTGAAGCAAGTGTGGAACCCCTCCACCACCCAAAAATAACAGGGCTCACACAGATTCAACGAGATTCAACAAAAAAAATAATTTGTGGAAATTTGTGGCAGATAGTCACACACGAATTAGCACAAATTCTCACGAATTATTTATTGTGAGAGTGGGGGGTATTCGTTGTAGATGGCGATTTTTATTACGCCGTCTTCTTTGTTTTCGAAGATGCGGTAGGCTTCCGCAATGCGGCTGAGGGGGAAGCGGTGGGTGATGAGTGGGGTGGTGTCGATTTTGCCCTGCTCGATGAGGCGAAGCACTTCCTCGCAGTCGCAACCGTCAACGCCGCCTGTCTTGAAGGTGAGGTTCTTGCCATACATGTTGGGCAAGGGGAGCACCTGTGGCTCGTTGTAGAGGGCCACGACGGTGACGATGGCGTTGGGGCGTGCGCATTGCCATGCCAGAGAGAAAGTGGTGGTTCTGCCAGCCACTTCAAGCACGCGGTCGGCACCGCCATGGTCGCTGTGGCGCATCACGAAGTCCACACATTCGTCGGGCGTGGTGAGCAGCACATCGGGGTAGTGATTTTTTACAAAGGCGCGACGCTCTTCCGACTGCTCGCACACGATGATGCACTTGGGCTGCTTCAGCATGGCGCACAGCAGCGTGCAGATGCCAGTGGGGCCTGCGCCGATGATGAGCACGGTGTCGTCGGTGGAAATTTCGCTGATGCGAGCCGCCCAGAATCCCGTGGCGAGCACATCGCCCACGAAAAGCGCCTGTTCGTCGGTCACAGCGTCGGGAATACGGTTCAGGCCTTGCGATGCCAGCGGCACACGCACATATTCGGTCTGTCCGCCGTCGATGCGACAGCCCAGCGCCCAGCCGCCGTGGGGCGAGGTGCAGTTGTTCACATAGCCGTGCTTGCAGAAGAAACATTCGCCGCAGAAGGTCTCCACGTTCACCGTCACACGGTCGCCCACCTTCACGCCCTTCACGTCGGAGCCGATTTCTTCCACCACGCCCACCATTTCATGCCCCACGGTGATGCCCGGCACGGCTCTTGGCACGCTTCCGTGCTTGATGTGGAGGTCGCTTGAGCAAATGCTGCCCAGCGTCACACGCACGATGGCGTCGGTAGATGCTTGTAACTCAGGTTTCTGCTTCTCTATTAAGGCAAATTTGCCCTTTTCAATGTATGTGAATGCTTTCATATTGTAAAAGTGATAATTGTGTTTATGCGTTTTGATATTTTACTCTCACGTCCTTTGGCAAAGTGCTGATAATCAACTGGTGCGACTCGCGGATTATCGCCTCCACCAGTTCGGTGGAGAGCAGCGTGTAGTACACATCGCTCCAGTGCTTCTTGTTCCAGTGGAAGGCAGGTGTGATGGCACCGTAGTGCTCGCGCAACTCGTCGTTGCGTTCGGGAGCCAGTTTGCACGCAAACCTTGTCGTTCCGTCCCATTTGTCGTATTTGCCGCCGCCCAGCCAAAGGCACAGGAAAATTTTCCCCTCCACCCGAAAGGTGACAATGTCGTCGCCAAACGGCTGGTCCTCGGTCACGCCGCAAAGCTTCAGCGTGTATTCTCTAACTTGCTCAATATTCATCATCGTCGTCGGTTTTCCATGCCACCGCCAAAGGCACACGGATTCCAACTACAAAAATACGCTTATTTCCCCAAATTTCAAACACCCACTTGTGACAGCAATACGCTATAGCGTTAGGGGTTGTAAGGAGAAAAAAGTGAATGAAATGGGGAGAATTGCATCAAGAACGGTAAAAAACAATTAACTTTGTAGTTTGAATGGAGAATTTTAGATTATACAAGCGTGAGAAGTTGTGTAGCCACACGGCTATCAATCAGATGTTTTCAAGCGGAAAGAGCGTGATTGCCTATCCGCTCAGGGCTGTTTATCGCATAGGCGAGGCACGGCCAGAGGCTCCGTCGCGCTTTATGATCACCATTCCGAAGAAGAAAATCCGCACGGCAGTGGGGCGTGTGCTTTTGCGCCGTCGCACCCGTGAGGCATACCGATTGAACCGTGCGCTGCTCGTTCCTGCCCTTGCCGAGGCTGGCAAGAGCGTGGATGTGGCGTTTATCTATCTGTCGAAATCTCCTGCCGATTATGCCGTGATTGAGGAGAAAATGCGCGTTGTGCTCGAAAAAATTCAAAAGGCGGCCACCGATGAATGACGGAGCAAATATCCTGGTGCGCCTGTGGCGGCTGGTGCTGAAAGGGCTCGGAATGGTGCTCATACTGCCCATTCGCTTCTATCAGCGGTGCATTTCGCCCCTTACTCCGCCAGCGTGCAGGTTTACGCCCACATGCAGCCAATATGCGGTGGAAGCCATTCGCAAGCACGGCCCGTTTAAAGGCTTTTGGCTTGCCGTGAAACGCATAAGCCGTTGCCACCCTTGGGGCGGAAGCGGTTACGACCCAGTGCCATGATGCTCGATTTCCATACCCACCATCTTCTTGCCACCGATGCGCTGATTAGCGTGTCGCCCACCGATTTTGCGCCCATGCCGGGCAAATGCTACGCTGTGGGCATCCACCCTTGGCACACCGAGGGCGATGTGGAGGCGCAGATGCAAGCCCTTGCCGAAACGGCGCAGAATGAGCAAGTGAAGGCGATAGGGGAGACGGGGCTCGACAGCCTGAGGGGCGCGCCGCTTGAAGTGCAGATGCGCCTGTTTGAACGGCATATCGCTTTGGCGGAAGCCTTGGGCAAACCGCTGGTGATACACTGCGTGCGCACCTCGCAGCAGGTGCTGAAGGCGTGGAGCGAGAGCCGAAAAAGTGTGGCGTGGGCTATTCACGGATTTCGGGGCAACGCACGCGTGGTGGCACCACTGGTGAAGGCTGGGTTCTACATCTCGTTTGGCGAGCGATTCAATGCCGACGCACTTCGCGCCGTGCCGCTCGACCGCCTCCTTGCCGAAACCGACGAAAGCACAATGCCCATCGGACAAATCATCAGCCAACTCGCCACCGCCCTCCAGATGCCAAGCGAACGGCTCGAAAGCATTGTGGCAGCCAACTTGGCACGAGCATTAAACTTTTGCGACTAAAATTTGTCTATTTGTCAAAGACTTGGCAATAATTTGCTATCTTTGTGAAGTTTATAACTTTTACTACTCGAAACTGATGAAGAAATTATACAACCTATTCACTTTGGCGATGGTGGCACTGATGAGCCTCACTTTCACATCTTGCGAAGATGAGTATATCGCTTCAAGCCTTGAGGGCACTTGGGAAGGCTACACCAATATGCAAGCAGTCTACGACGGCCGTTACTACAACTCCACATACTCCTATGTGGACTTTACCACCGACCCATTCCGATACACTTCGGGCCGAGGTCACTGGGTGGACTATTTCAGCAACGCCCCATGGGACTACCTCGCCAGCCACATCGAATGGCGTGTGCGCGACAAGGTGATTGAAATCTACTTTGTGGAAGACAACTACACTATCTACATCGACAATTATCGCCTGAACGACAGCCGCTTCCAGGGACGCATCTACTGGAACGAATGGACCGACTACACATTCGACCTCGTGCACACCAGCTCGCCACGCTGGGATGACTACGACTACGGCTATTACTACTACGCCCCATCAGCCGACGGCAAATCCTCCCCACAGCGCCCCCAACGCATCCTCCGCTAAACAGAAAGAAGAATTAAGCGAAACGCTATAGCGTTTCGCTATTTTTTTCTTTTAGGAGGTCGCGGATTTCGGTGAGGAGTTTTTCTTCGGGAGAGGGGGTGGCAGGGGCTTCTGGGGCTGGTTCGGGTGCCTTTTTGAATTTGTTGATGCCCTTTACCATCAGGAAGATGCAGAATGCCACAATCACGAAGTCGATCACATTTTGAAGCAGATTGCCGTATTTCACGTTGGCATCGCCCACGGTCAGGCTCAACGATGTGAAGTCGACGCCGCCGGTGAGCATTCCCACCAAAGGCATCAACAAGTCTTCCACCATCGAAGTCACGATTTTTCCGAATGCGCCGCCGATGATCACACCCACAGCCATATCCATCACATTGCCCTTAACGGCAAATTCCTTGAATTCTTTTACAAATCCCATAGTTTGGTTATTATTTTAATGATTAGTTTAAAAAGTGGTGCAAAAGGCTGATTTTCCACCACTTTTACACCTTATAAATATTAAACATTCTTAATTGGGGAAATTTTTCCATTATTTTTTCTATAACAATGACCTCAACCCCAAAAAAATGTATTAATTTTGCAGTTGAAAAAAACAGGAGCGATAAGAACGTCTTGTTTCTCAGCTCCCAAAATTAGTGATTTTACCGCATAAAAGGAAATTTTAAGAGAAATAATATTATTCATATTTTATTTAATTTTTTAGACGTATTATGACAAAAGTAGCTATTAACGGCTTTGGCCGTATTGGTCGTCTGGCTTTCCGTCAGATGTTTGAAGCTGAAGGTTATGAAGTTGTTGCTATCAACGACCTTACCAATCCAAAAATGCTCGCTCACCTTCTTAAATATGACACTGCTCAAGGTGGTTTCGCTGGCAAGTTCGGTGAAGGCAAGCACACTGTAGAAGCAACTGAAAACTCAATCATCGTTGACGGCAAGGAAATCAAGATTTCTGCTGAACCAAACGCAGCAAACTGCCCATGGGCTGCTAACGACGTAGACGTAGTTCTCGAATGTACTGGTTTCTACACTTCTAAGGAAAAAGCTTCTGCTCACCTCCAAGCTGGTGCAAAGAAGGTAGTTATCTCTGCTCCTGCAGGTAACGACCTCCCAACCATCGTTTACAACGTGAACCACGAAACTCTTACTGCTGACGATAAGGTTATCTCTGCAGCTTCTTGTACTACCAACTGCTTGGCTCCAATGGCTGCTGCTCTCCACGCATACGCTCCAATTCAGTCAGGTATCATGTCAACTATCCACGCTTACACTGGCGACCAAATGATTCTCGATGGTCCTCAACGTAAGGGTGACCTCCGTCGTTCACGCGCTGGTGCTTGCAACATCGTTCCTAACTCAACTGGTGCTGCTAAGGCTATCGGTCTCGTAATTCCTGAACTCAACGGTAAGCTCATCGGTTCTGCACAACGCGTTCCAACTCCAACTGGTTCTACTACTATCCTTATCGCTGTTGTTAAGGGTGAAGATGTAACTGTTGAAGGTATCAACGCTGCTATGAAGGCTGCTGCTAACGAAAGCTTCGGTTACAATGAAGACCAAATCGTTTCTTCTGACATCATCGGTATGAAGTTCGGTTCACTCTTCGACGCAACTCAAACTATGGTTGCTAAGATCGCTGACGGTCTCTATGAAGTACAAGTAGTTTCTTGGTACGACAACGAAAACTCTTACACTTCTCAAATGGTACGTACTATCAAGTACTTCTCAGAAATCTAAGAAACAGCTTGATTTTACCACAATAAATTAAGGGCACGCCTCACACAGGCGCGCCCTTTTTTATTTAAGGTGATGCTTCGGGAGCACTCAGAGCACTCTGAACCCTCAGAATAATCTGGGCTATCGTCTTAACTTCTTAACTTCTTCAACTCCTTAACTTCTTAACCTCTAATCTCTCTCTTAACATTTTTTTTGAAAAAAAAGTTGGAAAAATTTTGGTATTATTGAAAATGATTGTAATTTTGTAATCGTTACAAATATATAATTGATTAAATTATTCGTGAACACTGCAAAACAACAACTCGTGAACCATGGCGTGCATCCCTCGGTGCAGCGCATCGCTATCATGAAGTATCTCATGGAGCATTGCACTCATCCCACTGTGGACACTATCTACACCGACTTGCTACCCATCCTCCCCACGCTTTCGCGTACCACAGTATATAACACACTTGAGCTGTTTTGCGAAAAGAATGCGGCAATGTCGCTCACCATCGATCGCCGCAACATTCGCTACGACGGCTGCGTGAAGCCCCACGCGCACTTTATGTGCAATGGCTGCGGAAGGGTGTTTGATGCGGAAATCAATGAGCATGTGCGAGCGCACCTCTACGACAGCGACCAGTATGCCGTGGAGAAAGTGGAACTCAACTTTAGCGGGCTGTGTCCGGAGTGCCTCGAAGAAAAGAAAAAGTTACAGTAAAAAAGAAATAACAAACAAATAAATAATTACAACTAATTCACTACAATTATGGCTAAAAAATGGATTTGCACAGTTTGCGGTTATGTGCATGAAGGTGAAACCGCTCCCGAACGTTGCCCACAATGTGGAGTTCCAGCAGATAAGTTTAAACTCTTGAACGAGGAAGGTATTCAATTCGCTTGCGAACACGAACTTGGCTCTGCTAAGGGCGTTGACGAAGAAATTCTCCAAGGTTTGCACGACAACTTCATGGGCGAATGCACCGAAGTGGGTATGTATATCGCTATGAGCCGCCAAGCCGACCGCGAAGGTTATCCTGAAATCGCTGAGGCTTTCAAGCGCTACGCTTGGGAAGAAGCAGAGCACGCTGCTAAGTTTGCAGAATTGCTCGGCGAAGTGGTTTGGGACACCAAGACCAACGTTGAAAAGCGTATGATGGCAGAATCTGGCGCTTGCGAAGGTAAACTCGCTATCGCTAAGAAGGCTAAGCAACTCAACCTCGACGCTATTCACGACACCGTACACGAAATGGCTAAGGACGAAGCGCGTCACGGCAAGGGCTTTGAAGGCTTGTTCAACCGTTACTTCAAGAAATAATCATATCTTATCAAAATCAGTATCATCATGAAAGAACTAAAAGGTACAAAAACCGAAAAAAACCTGATGGAAGCCTTCGCTGGCGAATCACAGGCTCGTAACAAGTACACTTACTTTGCCTCAAAGGCAAAAAAAGATGGCTATGTGCAAATTGCAGCTCTCTTTGAAGAAACTGCCAACAACGAAAAGGAACACGCTAAACTGTGGTTCAAACTCCTTGAAGGCGGTGCTATAAAGGGAACTCTTGAAAACCTCAAGGCTGCCGCTCAAGGCGAAAACGATGAGTGGACCGACATGTATCCACGTATGGCAAAGGAGGCTCGCGAAGAGGGCTTCGAAGAAATTGCCAACATGATGGAAGGTGTGGCTGCTATCGAAAAAGAGCACGAAGAGCGCTACCGCAAACTGCTGAAGAACATCGAAGACAAGGTGGTGTTCTCACGCGATGAGGAATGTATCTGGCAGTGCGCCAACTGTGGCCATATCCACGTGGGCAAGCAAGCTCCAGAGGTGTGCCCAGTATGCAACCACCCACAAGCTTACTTCCAAATCAAAGCCGAAAACTATTGATGGTCACGATTTTCAATTAAGCGTCTAAGGAAAAAGAAAGCCGATTACAATGCGAATCGGCTTTCTTTTTTTATCATTTTAGAGGGCGATTAGGAGCACTCGGAGCACTCGGAGGCTTAAAAAATCTAATTTCTAACCTCTAATTTCTAACCTCTAATTTCTAACCTCTAATTTCTAACCTCTAATTTCTAACCTCTAATTTCTAATTTCTAATCTCTTACTTCAGCTTTTTTAGGAGTTTTTCGATGCGGCGGTGGCTTTGCACGAGGCGGCCCCAGGGGATGCGACCGTTTTTCACGTTTTTCACAATCAGGTCAACGAGTCGGAAAGGGCGGTCGGCTTCAAAGCCGGTGTTGATGTTGTTGCCTACGCAGAGCAGGTCGCAGCCAGCGTTGATGGCAAGCACGAGGGCGTTTTCGATGTCGTATTTCTTGATGATGCCCTCCATATACATATCGTCGCTCACCACCACGCCATCGTAGCCCAGCTGCTTGCGGAGCACACCGTCGATGGTCTTGCGTGAGAGCGTGGCAGGGTGTTCGGGGTCGATGTTGGCGTTGATGATATGTGCCGTCATCACCATATCCACCTTGCCCTTCTTGATCAGTTTGCGGAACGGTTCGAGTTCGGCAGGGGTCCAAGTGTCGGTCACGTCAACGAATCCCCAGTGCGAGTCGCCCAAGGCGTTGCCGTGTCCGGGGAAATGCTTCACCACATTGAGAATGTGGCGGCGGTGCATCACGTCGATTTGAATGCCAGCCTGGCGCACAATCACATCGGCATCGGAGCCAAAACTGCGGTGGAGCTTGCCGATAGGCGGACACTCAGGATTGAGCACGTCGAGCACCGGGGCGAGATTCAGATTCACGCCGCTCGAAGCCAGTTGTTCGGTCATCAGCCGTGCGTAATGCTTTGTGGTGTCGCGATTGTCGAGATTGCCCAAATATTCTGCTTCGGGCAGTTTCTCATATCCGTAGGCAGGTTTCAGACGCTGCACACGGCCACCTTCCTGGTCGGCGGCGATAAGCAAAGGATAGTCGGCAAAGGCTTGCAGGTCGGCAGTGAGTTTGGCGAGTTGCTCCTGCGAGGTGATGTTGCGCGAGCCCAGTTTCGCGGTGCCCGTCAAGTCGATGTCAAACAGCACGATGCTGCCCACCTTCAGGTCACGGATATAGCGCGCCGCATCGCTTTCGGCATCCACGGTGTTGCCCTTAAAGCCCACCATCAGCATTTGTGCGGCATAACGGCGCAGTTGTTCATCGCTCGGAATTTGAGCCTTGATAGCAGACGCCGCCATCAGCACGGCGGCGAGTGAAAGAAAAAGTTTACGTTTCATGAGTAGTTGGTAGTTAGTAGGAAATGGAAAAAAGTCTAATAGTCGGAGCGTGCTGTAGCGATTGCTTGCGCTGTTCGCGTTCGTGTTGACTGTTAGATTCTTTTATACTCTTATATATTACTGTGCGGCTTTTTAGTCGAAGAAGTGGAAGAAGAAATAGCAGGCTATCCACTCGTAGCGCACGCTCTGTGCGTAGCCAATAATCTTCTTGTCGGCATTGTAGATTTTGCCGCTGCGGTCGATGTTGCCCAAAATGCGGCTCTCGCCGTCGCGCACGGTGCCATCGTTGAGGATATAGCCAATGCGCTCATTGTCGTTGTTGTAGATTTGCAGACCCTTGATAAGTCCGATTTGCTTGCTGTTTTTGTTACGAATCACCCCATCGCGGTCGAAGAAGCCGATAGGGCGTGAATCGTTGTCGCGCACTGTGCCATTAGGCGAAATGCGACCTATGTTGTGATGGTTGGCATCGCGGATAGTTTGCGCCCCAGCCTGTGGAGCGAAATTAGCCGTGAGAGCCATCAGCAGCACCATCATTATGAATCTTAAAGCCTTCATTGTTTTATGAGTTATTAACCATCTGCAAAGGTAAAGCAAAAAAAATTAACTACCAACTCACTTCACCTTTTACACCCTCTTTGACTCCCCACCACCCCCAAAAGTTTAATTTCGTGTTTCAGAAATATGGTGAGAATGAGCAGACTTAGTAGTTATTTTCGGGTAATTATTTTTGCAAATCACGGCGGATTTGTGGATTTTGAAAAAAAAGTGTACCTTTACAAATTAAGGTTCGCACATGATTGCAAGCGAAGTTCTGAAAAATTCAAAAATAGGAGCAGGTATTTATTCATAATCGTATAATTAGGTATGATACTATCATCTTTCAGCTACAAAGAGTCGGGGTGGGAGCTTGTAGAGCTTGCCCCACTGAGTTCGGTGAATTTGCTTGTTGGAAAAAACGCCACAGGCAAGTCGCGTTCTTTAAGAGCTATTCACAATATCACAACTTTTCTTCAGATGAAAGATTACTTGATGGACTCTCGCTCATTTGAGGCTAATCTAACATTTATCTCACAAGAGGCGGGTGACTGGAAATTGGAGTATTCCTTTAAGATTAATGAAGGAGTGGTGGAGAAAGAAGTGCTTACAGTGGGTGATGAGACCTTAATTACGCGCAGCAAAACAGGTGTGAAGTATAAGGATGAAACGATTAATCCTCCTTCCGATAAACTTGTGGCTCAAATCCGCCGTGATAAAGACCAATTTCCTGAGATAGAAATGCTGATGCTTTGGGCAGAAGGAGTGATTTTTGTGAATTGCTCAGAGATAAATTCCCACACGTTGCTCGATACGGGTAAAGTGCAGAATGTGTATTCGTTCAGCCATTTGGTTGACTCTTTGTCGGCAACCGACCATAAGATGGTTTTAAATCATGCGCAAACATTAGGATTCAACATATCGAGCATCAAAACCGTGGAAGCGGTGAAAGGTGTAAGACTTGTGCAAATTAAAGAGAAATCGGTGGCAAACGAGATGATTGATGCGCAATTATCGAATGGTATGCTGCGAACACTTTATCTTCTCTGCTTCGCATCGGTAATGAAGCACAACAAGAAATTGAGTATGCTTCTCATCGATGACCTCGGCGAGGGGCTTGACTATCGCCGCTCTGTGGCTTTGGGAAAGATTATTTTTGATGATTGCAAGCAAAATGGTGTGCAGCTCATAGTGTGCTCTAACGATGCGTTTTTAATGGACATCGTGGATATAGACCACTGGCAGGTGCTTAGCCGAAAGAATAGCAGGGTGACCACCATCAATTCACAAACACACCCTGGCTTGTTCAGAGAATTTAGGATGACAGGGTTGAGTAACTTTGATTTGTTTTCTTCAGATTTCATAGATAGCTATTTGAAAAGAGAGGGTAAATGAAATATGCAGTTTATGTAGAGGGGAAAGCAGAACTTCTGTTTGTGGCAGACGTGCTGGCGAAATATTCCAACTACGACCCTGTGGTTGTAGGGTTTAGGTGCATTAATCTGAACGACGACAGTTTTGAGTATGTTCAGTTCCCAATGCAGGGCGATGTGGAAACTTCTCGTGATTTCTACCAAATCGTGAATGTGAATAATGATGGTTTGGTGATTTCAAAGCTCAGGAAAGACATTCCCAACCTCGTTAAGCAAGGATACGAAATTATTGTTGGGTTGCGAGATGTGTTTAGTGCCGACTATAAGTTGCTTTGTACTCATCAGCAAGTTAATATGGAGCTTATCAGTGAAATGCATGAAGTGCAGTCTGGCCAGTTGAATGTGGTAGAGGGTGCAGATGTGCGTCTGCATTATGCCATTATGGAATATGAAACGTGGATGATGGCTCTAATGGGCAATTATGTAAGCTCAAAAGGTGGCGATTTTGCTAAAATTCTTGAAAAGATTGGTATTGATCCGGATTCGGATTTTGAGCAGGAAATTTATCACCCCTACAACAAAGTGCAGGATGTATATAAGGCTGTGAACGAACGCTACGGCAAGCACGAGAGCGACCATTTAGCGTTTTTGGCTTCGGTGTCGGTCGCAGATTATGAGAAGTTGCGCCATTCGGGGCGATGTGCGTCGTTTAAGCACTTTATTGACAGTTTGCTTTTAAATAATAACTAATAAGCTTTTATAGATATGAAACGGATTGGATTGTTGGTTTTGGTCGGTGTATGGGCTGTTTTGGGCTTTGCACAGGAGAGTGTGGTGGATAGCGTGCAGATGGATTTGAGGACGGCGTTTGAGCGAGTGGCGGCATTGGAAGGGTTTGAGGCGCTTTCGCAGAGTGATGTGGAAGGCATCACCGGATTCCAGTTGGGCAAGTGCGAGGGCACAGTCCACGGCAACGCCAGCCATCGCGACGAGGTGCTCCAAATTTTTTCCGCACTGCCAGCCGATGCGCTCTACAGCGAAGAAGTGACCAGCAAAAACAAAATCACCCGCTTCTATATCACCACCGATGAGCTGGGCAAGAGCAGTATGCTCTATGCTTTCGTGGGGCTCGGCGGCAACGACCTGATTGTGATTCTTTACGAAGATGGCGATTTGAAGAAATACCGGGAAATAGCCGACAAAATCAAATAGGCGCCCGCGGGCAATATCTACACTTTACGCAACCGTGCTGAAAAAAATCACATTTTTTTGGTGCGGTTGCGTAATGCTTTGTGGGGTAGGGCATCTTTTTTCGGAAAATATCATTAACTTTGCACGAATATAGGCTTTTGCGAAAGGATTATACAAGTGATATACGCATTTTGGTATATCAATGGGCTTTTGCAAGAGCTCAAAAGGCATTTTCGTTAAACGGATAATAAATAAAAAAATCCAAAATAAAGTGAAAAAGTACAGACTTATCGACAACGTGATCGGTTGGCTCGTGTTTGTGGTGGCAGCAATCACTTATCTGCTCACCATTGAGCCTACTGCGAGCTTCTGGGATTGCCCGGAATTTATTGCTCAGGCATTTAAGAGTGAGGTGGGCCACCCACCCGGCAACCCCATCTTCATTCTTGTGGGCCGCTTTGCCGCCAATTTTGCTGGTGGCGATGTGATGGCGGTTTCGAAGTGTGTGAATGCCATGTCGGCGCTGCTGAGTGCCGCCACCATCCTGTTCCTGTTCTGGACCGTGACCCACCTTGTGAAAAAACTGGTGGTGAAAGACGGCGAGGAAGACGGCATGACGCTCACCCAATACCTCGTGGTGATGGGCAGTGGCGTGTGTGGTGCATTGGTTTACACATGGAGCGACACCTTCTGGTTCTCTGCTGTTGAGGCTGAGGTTTACGCATTCTCATCGTTCTGTACCGCCCTTGTGGTGTGGCTGATGCTCAAGTGGGAAGACCAAGCCGACGACCCTCGCAGCGACCGCTGGATTATCCTCATCGCTTATGTGTTTGGTTTCTCGCTGGGTGTGCACCTGCTCAACCTGCTCTGCATTCCAGCCCTTGCGCTCATTTTCTACTACCGCAAGTGGAAAGAAACCACCGTTAAGGGATCACTTATCACGCTGCTCGTATCGTTTGCCGTGATTGTGGCTATCCTCTACGGTCTGGAACCAGGCTTCGTGGAACTCGGTGGCTACTTCGACCTCCTTTTCGTGAACACCTTCGGCATGTCGTATAACTCAGGTGTGCTCTTCTACGCATTCCTTACGCTTGTCATCTTCTCATGGGCTATCTATGAAATCTACAAAGGCACCAACGCCACGCTCATGCGCGTATCGTTCCTGCTCGCCATCGTGATTTCGGGTATGCTCTTCATTGGCGACAACTTGCTCATTCCACTGGTGCTCGTTATCGCCCTCGCTGTGTATCTCTTCAAATTCATGAAGAAGGTGCAACGCCGCATCATGGCCAACATTCTCATTAGTTCGCTGATGATTTTCATCGGTTTCTCATGCTATGCGCTGATTATTATCCGCTCAAGCGCCAACTTGCCATTGGACGAAAACTCGCCCAACACTATGTTTGCGCTCAACAGCTACTTGAGCCGTGACCAGTATGGCAAAACTCCATTGCTCTACGGCCCCGTATATACCGCAGGCTCTCCACAATACCAGAGCAACAGCCAGGGTATGGCTTCCACTCGCTTCAAGAAAGGCGCCAAGCAATGGGCGCGTGTGGTGAAGACCTCGGCTGACCAGCCCGACCAATATGTGGGTACAGGCTACGCAAAAGACCCTGTATATCCAAGCGAAATGAATATGCTGTTCCCTCGCATCTGGTCGACTGCCCATGCAAACTACTACAACACATATTTCGACACCGAGAACAAGCCATTCAGCGAAACCCTCGCCACCATCATCGTGGATGAGAATGGCAACCCCGATACCCGATTCAACCAGTCGCAACAAATGCTTCCAAAGCCATCGTTCTTCAACAATATCGAGTTCTTCCTGGGTTATCAGCTCAACTACATGTATATGCGCTACTTCCTGTGGAACTTCGCAGGTCGCCAAAACGATGTGCAGGGCTTGAACTGCGAAATGGGCGATGTGACCCGTGGCAACTGGATTACCGGTTTCGACTTCTTGGACAACGCCCGCCTTGGCGACCAAGAGTTGCTTCCTGCTGAATATGGCAAGGAAAACAAGGGACACAACGTGTTCTACTGCCTGCCTCTGTTGCTCGGCATCATCGGCTTGCTGTGGCAAGCATTTGCCGGCAAGCGCGGTATTGAGCAATTCTGGGTGGTGTTCTTCCTGTTCTTCATGACAGGTATCGCCATCGTGCTCTACCTCAACCAACCACCATTGCAACCTCGTGAGCGCGACTATGCCTACGCTGGCTCATTCTATGCCTACGCCATCTGGGTGGGTATGGGCGTGGCAGGCCTGTGGAGCTTTGTGGTGAAGCTGCTCAACCGTGGCAAGAAGGCTAAGAACGAGGCTGAGGCTGAAAAACTCTTCGCTGAGGCTGCTGCCACCACTCCATCGAAGGCGATGGCATTTGTGGCTGTGGCTATCGGCCTGATTGTGCCATTGCAGATGGTGAGCCAAACTTGGGACGACCACGACCGCTCATATCGCACCGCCGCACACGACTTCGGCATGAACTACCTGTCGAGCCTTGATGAAAACGCTATCATCTTCACCAATGGCGACAACGATACATTCCCACTGTGGTATCTCCAGGAAGTGGAAGGCTACCGCACTGATGTGCGCGTGGTAAACTTGAGCTACCTCTCCACCGACTGGTACATCGCACAGATGCAGCGCGCTGCCTACAAGTCGGCTCCACTGCCAATGATGGCCGACTCGCTCAGTTACGCCTACGGCAACCGTAGCGGCACCACCATCGAAGACGATGGTCTCTTCAACATCCTTTCAGTGACCGACGCGTTGAAGAAATTCTACGCAGCCGATGCCGAACGCGATGAAGACGGCATCGTGCGTGGCAAACTCGAAAGCGGCAAGTTCTTCATCAACTCAAATGCCGATGCAGCCGTTAAGGCTGGCGTGATTTCGGCTGGTATGCGTGACTTGGCAGAAGACCAACTCAACATTCCATTTGCCGACGCACACCAGAACGGTTGGGCTTCAGCAAGCGATATGATGATGCTCGACCTCGTGAACGCAAGCATCACCCAAGGTTGGAAGCGTCCTGTTTACTTCGCTTGCACCGTGAGCGACGACATGTATGCAGAGTTCGCTCCATATTTGCAACTCACCGGTATGGCTTACCAACTCACTCCTCTCCGCACCCAAAACTACGGCGACGAGATTGTGGCAAACACCGACAAGATGTATAAGAATGTGACCACCAAATTCCGTTGGGGCGGTCTCGACACGCCAGAAGGCCGTGCCGGCAAAATCTACCTCGACGAAACTGTACGTCGCATGGTCAACACCACTCGCACTATGATGATTACGCTCGCCAACAGCCTCGCTGACGAAGCCACAGCGGCACAAGATGCGAAGAAGGATGGCAAGGCTACTATCTATGGCGAGAACGTTGACAAATTCTTCGCCGACCGCGTGGCCAAGGCTGAAAAGGTGCTTGCGCTCATGCAAGACAAGATGAGCGAAAAGGCTTGCGCATACTCGTTCAACAACCGTATGCAGATGGCCCGCGTTTACGAATCGCTCTACCAGCTCACCAACAAGGAGGCATATCGCAAGTCGGCTATCGCGCTCGTTGAGGGTGATTTGATGCAGTTCAGCCAATACGCCGTGTTTGCTCAACGCCTGAGCGAGAAATATCCAATGCTCAGCACTTGCAACATCGACAATTACTTGGCTCACAGTTATCTGCCACAGTTGCTGATGTTCTACGAGCAAATCAACAAGGCTGGCTATCCAGCAATGCTGAAGAAGTTGGCAGCTAAGGGCGTTGACACTCGCGCCGTGCAAGCCTCCATTCAGATGATGCTTCAACAGCAATCGCAGCCACAGCAGCATCAGGAAGATGCCGCACCTGCCGATTCCTCCATGCCTGAAGGCTTTGCCGACAGCGGCTTGGTGGGAATGCTTGGCGGCTTGCCGAACGACGAAGAAGAATAAAACGATTTGATTATATCACCATAAAGGGCGGAGTTTTAGGGCTGCCGCCTTTTATGGTTTTTTTATCAACTGAAAAAACTCTTTTCTATAGTTATGATGGGTATCAAACGCTATCTTAATCGCCTGGTGGAGCGTCCGCCATTGCTGTATCGAATGTTGTTCCCCGAAACGGTGTGGCGTCTGCATTTCAAGCCTCGCACCGTGTATCTCACTTTCGACGACGGACCTATCCCTGAAGTCACCCCCTGGGTGCTCGACACGCTCGACCACTACGGTGTGAAAGCCACATTCTTCTGTGTGGGCGAAAATGTGCAGCGCAATCCCGAACTGTTTCAAGAGTTGCTGCGCCGTGGCCACAGCGTGGGTAATCACACGATGAACCACATGCAGGGCGCAAAGGTGAGCACGAAGGTGTATCTCCACAATGTGTTTCAAGCCAACGAACTGATACACTCGTCGTTGTTCCGACCGCCACACGGCTTGCTCCGCTGGGCACAGTCGAAGGTGCTGCGCTCGCGCTTCGCCATCATCATGTACGACCTCGTGAGCCACGACTACAGCCGCAAGCTCACCGGCGAACAGGTGTTTGAGAATGTGAAGCATTTTGCGCGCAACGGCTCCATCATCGTGTTTCACGATTCGCTGAAAGCAGAAAAAAATATGAAATATGCGCTTCCCCGCTCCATCGAGTGGCTACGCAATGAAGGTTACGAATTTGCAAAAATCCCAATGTCGCATAGGTGATGACATCAAGGCAGAGGCGCTTCGCCTGGGCTTTGATGCTGTGGGGTTTGCCCATGCCGCTCCTGTGAGTCATGAGGCAGCCAAGGCATTCACACAATGGATTGCCGAAGGCAAGCACGACTGTATGCAGTGGGCTACCAACTACACCGACTTGCGGCTCGACCCCACACGCCTGGTGGAAGGTGCGCAAACGGTGATTTCGCTGGCGGTGAACTATCTGCCGCGGCAAATCCAAGAGGCTGATGCGCCGCAGGTGGCACGCTATGCCTACGGCACCGACTATCATGAGGTGGTGCGCGACATGGCGCGCCAGTTGGCGGCGTATATCAAGGAATGCACTGGGCACGAATCGCGTGTGTGCGTGGACAGTGCGCCCATTCTCGAACGCTACTGGGCGCAGCAGGCTGGGCTGGGCTTCATCGGGCTCAACACGCTGCTCATTATCCCCGGCCGTGGCTCGTTCTTCTTCCTGTGTGAATTGGTGACCACTCTGCCGCTCACCCCCGACGCACCTTGCACCCTCACCTGTGGCGATTGCCACGCTTGCGAGCGCCGTTGCCCCGGTGGCGCATTGAGCGGAGGCGTGCTCGATGCCGCCCGATGCCTATCGTGCCAAACCATCGAAAACCGCTCCGAGCAGCTCCCTGAATGGGTGAACGAGAAAATAGGGAATCACCTCTACGGCTGCGACGAGTGTCAAATCGCTTGCCCCCACAATCGCCACGCTACCCCCACGGTGCACCCCGAATTTCAAGCCAGGGAGGGCGTGCTACACCTCACCACCCAGCAAGTGCTCAGCATGACGCAGGAGCAATTCTCCGCCACCTTTCGCCACAGCCCCATCAAGCGCGCCAAACTCGCCGGCCTCCGCCGCAACGCCCACCTCCTAAAAAAGAAGTAAAAAAAGGATTTTTTGAGGGTTAATTAAAAAGGTCGTCGAGTAGCACTTGGTTGTTGACGATTGATGAGTGTTTGCCTTGCTTTACTCCGTAGGTGGTTACGAAAGTGTTGCTAATTCCTTTTTTGCACTTGGTGGCGACGCAGAAATCAGCCATACGGTTACGCAATCGCTCGGCGTATGCTTTTGTGATTTCAAAAGGAGCGTTGCTGAATTTCATTTCGCAGAGGTTCACAATGCGGTCGGCACGGTCGATGATGAGGTCGATTTGCGAGGTTTCGTTTTTCCATTGCGAAACCGAAGAGGCAATGCCGCTGATGCCCAAGGCATCCTTGATTTGGGGAAGATGCACAAGGCAAAGGAGTTCGAAACTGAAGCCTTGCCATGCCGAAACCGATGCCGAAAGCATATTGTTTGACCACCATTTCGGGTCCATATCACGGTTGTTGGCAATGTATTTAAAGTAGAAAAGTGTGTAGAAGTCGATAAGGCGGTAAGTCAATCCTCGCACCTTTTTCCCGTATTGTTGATAACATTCAATAAAACCACACTTCTCAAGATTGTTGAGGTATTGCGTCAGGGCACTGCTCTTGATTTTTGTGTTTTCTGCAATCTCGGCGCGTGTGAGCCCTTTGCGTTTTCGAGCGAGTGCTTCAACGATTGCCACATATAACTGTGCGTTGGAGAAAAGGGCGTGATAGAGTTCGCCAAATTCCAGTCGGAGTGATGCGTTGCGTGAGAAAAACAGTTCATCAACATTTTGTGCAAAACTTTTGCTTGTGTCAAGCAGACTGAGGTAAAAAGGCACACCACCCAGCACCATATAGGTTTGGGCGATTTGGAAGCGGTCCCAGTGTGCTCCTGCGCAAGTGAGATATTCTTCAACCTCTTTGAGCGAGAACGGCTCCAATACTATCTGTTTGGTGATGCGGGCGTGAAGTCCGCCTTTGTTTGCCACAAGTTTGTCGTTCATCCACGATGTGGCAGAGCCGCTTGCAATGAGCATCACATCGTCTTGGAGTGCGCCCCAACTGTTCCAAAAGTATTCCAATGCCTCCACGAAATCCGATTTTGCGGCATCAATCCAAGGCATTTCGTCGATGAAGATAATTTTTCGCTTGCCTTCTTTTGTGTCGATGCTTTGCAGCAGTTCCTGCAATGCCTCAAACGCTTCAAACCAGTTCGCAGCGGTGGTTGCAGCGGTGGGTTTGTAGCCGTATTGCCTTAGGGCAAGGCTAAACTTGTGCAGTTGTTGAGTGGTGGTCAGGTTATGCCCACCAGTGTAATAAAAAGCGTATTGGTCGGCATACACGCTGTTCACCAGAAAGGTTTTTCCGATGCGTCGGCGGCCAGTCACAATCACAAACTCTGCTCTATCAGATGTGTAGCAGCGATTCAGTTCGTCTATTTCGCGCTCTCTTCCTATTAATTTGCCCATCACGTTTTTTGCTTTTTTGGTTTGACACAAAGATAGATAAAAAAATCGAGATAATTTCAGAAAATGTGGATAAATTGAAATTATCTATATCAGAAAGCATAGATAATTTCAGAAAACGCGAGTAAATTGAAATTATCTACCACAAAAAGCATAGATAATTTCAGAAAATCCCATTTTTGTGGTTTTTTTTGCGGTACTGAAAAAATCATCTTTCAGCAGTCGCCCCCCACTTTTCAAACAAAAATTCCCATTTTTTTGAAAGTCAACAAGACTACAAGTCAATGGGTTGTCGATTTTTCGAGAATTCAAAGTAGGCGATGCTATCGTCTTAACTACTTAACTTCTTTAACTTCTTAACTTCTGAGTTTAATTTCTTTTCTCTCACTGGGGTGATATTGCTGTTTTTTTGGTCATTATCTGCAATGAGGGTGGAAAAACGGTGAATGTGTGATTTTTGCAACGGAAAAAATGATTAACTTTGCCCCCACAATCAAAATACATATATAATTATGAAAAGAATTTTATCTATTGCAATTATAGCCATCATGGCACTTGCCAACGTGGCTCATGCGGAAGAGAACAAGGGCGGAAATGTGGAGTTTGAAATCACTGGTGGTGTGCAAGCCGCTACTATCAGCTATGGCACCATTGTGTCGCGCGTGGGTTTCCATGCCGGTTTGCGTGCTTCGAAAGATTTCAAGTTCTTTACACCAGAAAACGCTATCTACGGCAACGTGGCTGCGCTGATTTCGCTCAAGGGCGGTAAGCTCGAAAACGATGAGGGCAAAACCGTTTACAATCCCTACTATCTCGAAATCCCTATCCACGCTGGTTACAGCCACATCATCAGCGACAACGCCAAGTTCTACTTCGAAATGGGTCCATACTTCGCTGTGGGGCTTTTCGGTAAGACCGACGGCAAAACCGTGTTCGACGACCTCAACTTCCGTCGCTTCGACTTCGGTTTGGGCTTGCGTACGGGCGTTGACTTCTACAAGCACCTCTCACTGGGCTTGGGCTACGATGTGGGCTTGATCAACGTGCAGAAGGGCACAGGAGCCAACAAAAACTTCTATGTGTCGGCTGGCTATAAGTTCTAAAACGGATATTCCATAACACCAACGATAAGGGCTCGGAACGCAGCGTTTCGGGCCCTCGTTACATTTTGGCGTTGCCAGAATTACCGTTTTGGTGGTATCTTTGGCACTATTGTTAAACCTCTTCGACAATTCGCCGTCTAATCCGCGACGTAATAAGAAATGACAAAATGATTTGAAACTTAATTTTTTAGCATGAAAAAAGAACGTAAAAAATCTCGTGCCCTTACAGCGTGGGCTGTGATAGTGGCTGTTGTGTGTATGGTGCCAATGCTGGCATCGTGCCAAAAGCCTCTGCCCACACCTGAAGGCAAGCCCCTCGACCGTGTGCAGCTGATGACTGCCACAGGCGAACTGGCAACTGTGGAATACACCGTGTCGAAAATCATCAAGGCAAAAGACTGCACTTGGTGGAAAATTGGCGAAAAGCGTGTGCTCTTCAAGTGCAACGCCTATCTGCAAGCGGGCGTTGACATGGCTGGCTACGACGACAGCAAAACACGCATCGACTCGTCGGCAATGGCAATCACCGTCACGCTGCCAAAAGTGAAAATCCTCTCGTGCCGTATGCCTTTTGAGGAAATTCGACTTGTGGAAAGCGAAGCCACAGGCTTCCGACACCAGTTTTCGGCAGAAGAGCGACAACTCCTGCTCCAGCAGGGCGAGCAGTCGATTCTTGCCGATGTTGACAGTGGCAAATACGCCATCCTTGCTGATGCCGAGCGCAACACTCGCATCTTTTTCGAGCGTATGCTCACCCGATTGGGATATAAAAGTGTAACCATTAAATTTGAGAAATGATGTTTAAACTCACAAAAAATATAGCCTCCACAGTGCTCTCGCTTGCCATCGTAGGGATGGTGTATCTGTTCGTGGCCGACACCTACAAGTGGTGGCCATTCGAGAGCGTGACCGAAACTGTGAAAATCGACGAAACACCCAACGTGGTGACCGAAATCCGTGGCATCAAGAAGTTTACCACAGCGTGCTACTATGGCGATGTGACCATCTCGAAGGAGAAGGCGAGCGACAACTGGTTGAAGAACCTGCTTCGCCAGCGCGACCGCATCTGCCTCATTGGGCGTGGCACCATTCGTGCCGGCTACGATTTTGAGAAACTCCCAGCCGACGCGGTGAAAATCAGTGGCGACACCCTGCGTGTGAAACTTCCCCCAGTGGAGGTGCTCGACACCATCTGCAACCCGAAAGACTGTGAGGTGTTTATCGACGACGGCAACTGGCCCCACGACCGGGTGCAATCGATTCACGCCGACCTGCAAAACGTGCTGGTGGACGATGCTTTGAAATGCCACATCATAGCCAAGGCATCAAAATCAGGCAAGGCCCAACTCCAAAAGCTCTTCAAATCTTTCGGCTTCACCACCGTAATCCTCACCTAACCAAATTTCCCCCCTCGCCCATCTCCACGTCATCATCACACGCCAACGCTATAGCGTAAGGGCGTGTGATGATGACGGCTGGGAAAAATGAGATTTTTTGCAAATTTGTGGGCAAAATCTTGAATATTAGCGAGAAAGTTTATAACTTTGTGCCGATTTTAACGTGAAAATTGTAGAGTAATGGCGTCATACAAGTTGCCACTTAAGTCTTTGTCGATTGGTGTTCAGGAGTTTAACTACCACTTGAACGCTGCTTTTTTCAATGATATAGAAGCCACAGATGTGCGTGAAGCCAGCGTGGATGTCGTTGTGAAAGTTGACCGCAAAGACGACTCGATTTATCAATTATCGTTTGAGTTTGGCGGTGAACTCACTATTCCATGCGACCGCTGTCTCGACGATATGCGGCACACCGTTGATGCGACCTATGATTTGACCGTGAAGGAAGGGGAAGAGTACGACGATAGCGACGATGAAGTGCTCGTGATACCTGGCCACTGGCGTGAGCTTGATTTGACTCCGCTAATGCGCGACACTGTGTTACTCACCATTCCTATTATGCACGCGCACCCCGAAGGGGAGTGCAACGAGCAGATGCTCGACCGTCTGGAGCAGATGCGCGCGGTGAACATCACCGACGATGAGCAGCTGCACGAGGCAGAGGGCGGCATCGACCAAGAAGTGAATGCAAACAAATCTTCGGAAGACGACGACATCGACCCACGATGGGCGGCTCTGAAGAAATTAAAAGATAACAACTAAAAAAATAATAAGAAAATGGCACATCCTAAACGTAGACAATCAAAGACTCGCACAGCTAAGCGCAGAACTCATGACAAGGCTGTAGCTCCAACTATCGCACAGTGCTCAAACTGCGGCGCATGGCATGTTTATCACACTGTATGCCCTGAATGCGGCTACTATCGTGGCAAACACGTAATGGGCGAAGAAGCAGCTGTTTAATAAGGCTACAACCCACTTGAGACTAACTCAAAAAGATTTCTGTGTATCCTGAATAACGCTGATAAAGTGCTATTTGGGATATACTTGCTTATTTAAATACACAATTTCGATATGCTTAACGCAAAGATTTCTGGTATTGCTTCCTACTTGCCCGACTACGTTCTCACCAACGATGAACTGTCGCGCATGGTAGACACTAACGATGAGTGGATCACAACCCGTGTGGGCATCAAAGAACGCCGCATTCTCAAGAAGGAAGTGGGTTCTTCTTACATGGGTATTCAAGCTGTGAAAAAACTTCTTGAAGAAACTGGCACTAATCCCGACGACGTGGATTTGCTCATTTGTGCCACTTCAAACCCCGACTACCGTTTCCCTTCTACCGCCTCTGTGATTGCTCACGGCTGCGGCTTGGAAAAGAAATGCTACGCCTACGACATTCAGGCTGCTTGTGCAGGTTTTATCGTGGCTTCGTTTGATGCCAACGCCTACATCAAGAGCGGCTTGTACAAGAAGGTGATTGTGGTTTGTGCAGAAAAGATGTCGAGCATGGTGAACTATGAAGACCGTGCCACATGTCCTCTTTTCGGCGACGGTGCAGCAGCTGTGC
The DNA here is from genome assembly GCA_004557565.1 of Bacteroidales bacterium. Lineage (GTDB taxonomy): Bacteria > Bacteroidota > Bacteroidia > Bacteroidales > Muribaculaceae > Sodaliphilus. Next base: position 43,740 of record SFGS01000003.1, read on the forward strand.
TGATGGAACCAACTGAGGAGCCTGTGGGCTTCGTAGATGGCGTGTTCCATGTAGATGGCAGCGGTCTCGAACACCTCGTGTACAAGGCTGGTGGCTCTGCTCACCCAACCACTCACGAAACCGTTGACGCAAAAGAAAACTGCCTCTATCAAGAAGGCCGTGCTGTGTATAAGTCGGCTGTGATGGACATGTTCAACTCAAGCAAGGAAGTGATGGAGCGCAACAACCTCAAGATTGAGGACGTGAAATGGTTTGTTCCTCACCAGGCAAATCTCCGCATCATCGAAGCTGTTGGCAGCCGTCTCGGTCTTTCTGAAGAGCAAGTGCTCGTCAACATTCAGAAGGTGGGTAACACCAGCGCCGCCTCAATTCCAATCTGCCTCGACCACAACAAGGGCAAATTGAAGAAGGGCGACAAGATTGTGCTCACTGCCTTCGGCGCAGGTTTCACTTGGGGTGCTTCATATCTCATCTGGGGCATGTAATCCGTCTCCTTCGGAGATGTGTTAACACTGGTAGATAATCACCATTTCAGAAGAAATGATGTGAATCCTATAATCAAACAAAAAATGCATTTTGCCCAATGTCTGGGCGGTGCGTTTTTTGTTTGTATATAAGAGCTCGTACAGCAGGGATAGAAACATAGGCGTTTGCCAATAGCGATTGACGCCATAGCTTGAATGCCGTGCGGCTCTGAATACTAAACTATAATTTTAATCTCTCAAAAAATAAGAATGCATAAAGCAGGTTTTGTCAACATCGTAGGCAACCCCAACGTGGGTAAATCCACCCTGAGCAATATCCTTGTGGGTGAACGCCTCTCTATCATCACAAGCAAGGCGCAAACCACACGCCACCGCATTATGGGCATCGTGAACACCGATGAATATCAAATCGTGTTTAGCGACACCCCCGGCGTGCTGAAACCCAAATTCAAGTTACAGGAAAGTATGCTTGAATACTCCACTGGCGCGCTTGTGGATGCCGATGTGCTGCTTTATGTGACCGATGTGGTGGAAACTCCGACCAAGAACAAGGAGTTTCTCGAAAAGGTGGCTCGCGAGAAAGTGCCCATTATTTTGGTGATCAATAAAATTGACCTGCTCTCCGGTCAGGTTGAACTGGTGAAGATTGTGGAAGAATGGCGCGCGCTGCTCCCTCAAGCCGAAATCTATCCCACCAGCGCCAAGGAGAACTTCAACGTGGACCAAATCATGAAGCGCATCGTGGAACTGCTGCCCGAAAATCCACCTTACTTCGGCAAAGACGCCCTCACCGACCGCTCATCACGCTTTTTCGTCACCGAAATCGTGCGCGAGAAAATTCTGCTCACCTACGACAAGGAAGTGCCTTATGCCACACAGGTGATTGTGGAGAAGTTCGACGAAGGCGACGATGAAATCCACATCATGGCAGTGATTTATGTGGAGCGCGACACGCAAAAGGGCATTATCATCGGCCGTCAAGGCAAAAAACTCAAGCATGTGGGTATCGAGTCAAGAAAGGAACTTGAAAAGTTCTTCGAAAAGCATGTGTATCTGCAACTGTTTGTGAAAGTGGAGAAAGATTGGCGAAACCAGGAGAAGAAACTCAAGGCTTTCGGCTATCTCGATTAAGAAAATATTAATTAGGCTTGCCAAGTGACTTGGGAGGAATATAGGGCAGGCCTCAACACCAAATTTACACCGAAAAATGGCAAGATTAATAGCAATAGTAGGACGCCCTAACGTGGGCAAATCAACGCTGTTCAACCGTTTGACCAAAACCCGCGCCGCCATCGTGAACAATGAGAGCGGCACCACTCGCGACCGCCAGTATGGCAAAACCGAATGGGGCGGTATGGAAATGTCGGTGGTCGACACCGGCGGCTGGGTAGTGAACAGCGACGACATATTTGAAGACGAAATCAACAAGCAGGTGGCGCTCGCCATCGAAGAGGCTGATGTGATTCTGTTTATGGTGGATATCAAGAACGGCGTGACCGACCTCGACGACCATGTGGCAGCCATTCTGCGCCGCAGCAAGAAGCCTGTGGTGCTGGTCACCAATAAAGACGACAACAACGACAGCATCTACCTCGAAAGCGAATTTTATTCGTTGGGATTGGGACAGCCATTCTCTATCTCGGCCATCAACGGCACCGGCACTGGCGACCTTCTCGACGAGGTGGTGCGCCTTATGCCCGAAAAAGACGGCAATGAGGTGGAGGAGGAACTTCCACGCTTCGCTATCGTGGGCCGTCCAAACGCAGGCAAATCGTCGCTCATCAACTCGCTCATGGACGAGCAACGCAACATTGTGACCGACATTGCCGGCACCACTCGCGACAGCATTTATTCGCGCTACAATAAGTTTGGATTCGACTTCTATTTGGTCGATACCGCAGGTATTCGCAAGAAAAACAAGGTGAACGAAGATGTGGAATACTATTCGGTGCTCCGCAGCATTCGCGCCATTGAATATAGCGACGTGTGCCTTCTCGTGATCGACGCCACTCGTGGTATCGAGTCGCAAGATGTCAACATTTTCTCCATCATCGAAAAGAACCGCAAGGGCTTGGTGGTGCTGGTCAACAAGTGGGACATCGCGCAAGAGAAGTCGCAGCAGTCAATCACCTATATGGAGAATACCATTCGCCAGCGCTTTGCGCCATTCTCCGACTTCCCCATCATCTTCGGCTCGGCGCTCACCAAGCAGCGCATCTACAAGGTGCTGGAAGAGGCAATCAAGGTGTATCAGAACCGCAAGCGCATCATTCCCACATCGCAACTCAACAACGCCATGCAGGAAATCATCGGCGCATATCCACCACCAGCCACTAAGGGCAAGATGGTGAAGATAAAATATGTGACCATGCTCAAAGAGGCGCGCGTGCCTTCGTTCGTGTTCTTCTGCAATTTGCCACAGTGGATCAAGGACCCATACAAACGCTACCTCGAAAACCAGATTCGCGAGCGTTGGGACTTGAAAGGCACGCCAATCAACCTTTATTTCCGTCAGAAATAAGTGAGAGGGCATCAGCCCCACCTCCAGCATATAAAGCTCGCAATAACAGAATGTTGCGAGCTTTATTTATAAGGTGGCAGTTAATTGTCCGTTGAAATTGCAGTAAAAATGCTTAAAAATCTTAATAAGGTGGCAAAAAGGAGAAAAAACACCCTGATATTTGCGGTGTTCACACTTATTAATTATTGTTTGCATATTTTTAGTTGAATATTGAAAAAACTGTATTACCTTTGTACTTACAAAAAAAGAAGACAACAACATCCTTTAATACTATTGACAACTTCTTGTGTCAAGCCCCTATTTTGGGGGTGGTCACAGCAAGAAAGGCTAACAAAAAATTATATACTTGAATTTTGGTTATGATAGAGGTGTGCTTTTGTGAAAAAGCGCACTTTTATTTTACACCCCCACCATCCCAAAGTAAATTTTTATTTTTTGGGAGGGTGTGGTCCAGTGGAAAAATATTGGGGGAGTGAAACAAAAACATAAAAAACAGCCTTTTAGCGATGCCAGTGCTTCGCACCTGTCGTTAGTGCTGTGGCATGTCTGATTTCAAGCTGATGCTTGAATCAGCCACACCACATCACCAACGCCGCCCTCCCAAGCGAGGTCGGTGGCACCGCCAAAAGGATAAAAACCACTCGCCTTCGGCGAAAAAGCAAACCCGGTAGGAACGTGATACTTCACGTCCGCCCATAACTATGATACCATATTGAATATCAATCATTTGGAGCGGACGCGAAGTATCGCGTCCCTACCATACGAAATCGTTTTGGGAAATTTGATGCGGCTTTTTACCAAGAAATCATTTTATTCCCAGGAATGTTCCGCTGAACTGGGTGGAGGGCGCGGGTGGCGTTGAGGACGGCGAGGACCATTACGCCTACGTCGGCGAATACGGCGAGCCAGAGGGTGGCTAAGCCGCAGGTGGCTAAGAGCAACACGCCCACTTTCACGCCGATGGAGAATACCACGTTTTGGCGCGCGATGCCGAGGGTGCGCTTGGCTATTCTGATGGCGGTGGCTATTTTTGAGGGTTTGTCGTCCATGAGCACCACGTCGGCGGCTTCGATGGCGGCATCGCTGCCCAAAGCTCCCATGGCGATGCCCACATCGGCGCGGGCAAGCACGGGCGCATCGTTGATGCCGTCGCCCACGAATGCGAGGGTGTGTGCTTGCGACTTCTCGTTCAGAAGCTCTTGCACTCGCTCTACCTTGTCGGCAGGGAGCAGTTCGGCATAATATTCGTCGATGCCCACCCCGCTTGCCACTTCGGCAGCCACATTCTGGTGGTCGCCAGTAAGCATCACCGTCTTGCTCACACCGGCGCGTTTGAGTTGGGCTATCGCCTCGGCGGCATCGTCTTTGATGCGGTCGGAAATCTCGATGTGTCCGGCATATTCGCCGCCGATTGCTACATGAATGATAGTGCCGCTATGGTGCTTGCTGCAAGGCACACACTTTGCGCCCACGGCAGCCATCATTTTCTCATTGCCCACAGCCACCACCTTATCGTTGACCAAAGCACGCACGCCGTGGCCCGCCACCTCTTCCACATCGGTCACGGTGCAGCATTGCGCTTCGTTGGGGAAGGCGTTTTTCAGCGAAATGGCTATCGGGTGATTGCTGTATCGCTCCACGTGGGCGGCAAGGTGGAGCAACTGCTGCTCGCTGATGAGATAGGGGTGCAATGCCGTGACGGCAAATTCGCCATGGGTGAGGGTGCCAGTTTTGTCGAACACCGCCACGCCCATCTTTGCCAACGCCTCCAGATAGTTGGCACCTTTTACCAGAATGCCACAGCGTGAAGCCGCACCAATGCCCCCGAAGAAGGTGAGCGGAACGGAGATAACCAGGGCGCAAGGGCACGACACCACCAAGAAGGTGAGTGCACGGTAAATCCATGTGGGCAGGGCTGCAAGATAGCCTCCGCAGAAGAATGGCGGCACAAAAGCCACCACCAGCGCACACGCCACCACCACAGGAGTATATATGCGTGCGAAGCGACGAATGAAACTCTCGCTGCGCGACTTGCCCTCGCTGGCGTTTTCCACCAGTTCGAGCACCTTCGAAGCGGTGCTTTCGCCAAACGATTTGGTGGTGCGCACACGAAGCACGCCCGAAATATTGACGCAACCCGAAATCACGCTCTCGCCCACTTTCACCGAGCGCGGCACGCTTTCGCCAGTGAGTGCCACCGTGTCGAGCGACGACTCGCCATCGGTCACCTCGCCATCGAGCGGAATGCGCTCACCGGGCTTCACGATGATGGTTTCGCCTATCGCCACATCGGCAGGGTTCACGCTTTGCACACGCCCATCGCGCTCCACATTTGCCACATCGGGACGAATGTCCATCAGTTGAGCAATCGACTTACGGCTACGCCCCTCAGCCAGATGCTCAAAGAGTTCGCCCACTTGGAAAAACAGCATCACAAACACCGCTTCGGGGAACTGGTGTTCAGCCCCTGGCAGAAAACCGATGACCAGCGCACCGATGGTGGCAATCGACATCAAGAAGTTCTCGCCCAGCAGATGACCGCTGAAAAGTTCCTCCACCGCCTCGCGCAGCGTTTGAGTGCCCACCACAAGGTAAGGCACCAAATACACAAGGAGCAACGCCCAAGTGGGCAGACTGGTGTGAGCTTCAACAGCCCAAGCCACCGCCAGCAGCACACTGGCAACGCCAATCTTGATAGCCCCCAACTTCACACCGCCCTCATGGTGGTGATGCTCACAGCCACAAGCGTGTGAGTGCTCGTGCTGATGTTCGTGACAGCCGCAGCTGTGCTGATGCATATTACATTCGTCCATATCGTAGTATTATTTTACAGTTTCACGCTGCAAATTTACCCCAAAGTTCATGCAACTGAATTGCAAAAACACACGCCCCATCAGGTGACAGATAGCGCAAGCAATGAAAAGACACCGATTTATAAATCGGTGTTTCCGTTCGCCATCTCGTGGCAAGTGGCTTTTCCGAAGCCAAAACTATCGTCTTAACTTCTTTAACTTCTTAACTCCTTGACTTCAATGAAAAATCTCCTTGACTTTTGGATTAGTGGGCTTCGAGCCAGTTGGGGGCGGAGGCGTAGGAGGCGGTGAGGCGGACGTTGCCGTGGTAGGCGTTTTCCATTTCCTCCACCACTATCTTTTGCACCTTCTCCAGTTCGGCGGGCAGCACGTCGAAGTTCAATTCATCGTGCACCTGTAGAATCATCTTCGATTTGATGCCTTCCTGCTCAAAACGGCGGTCGATGGCAATCATCGCAATCTTTATCACATCGGCGGCGGTGCCTTGGATTGGAGCGTTCACGGCGTTGCGTTCGCTGAACTGGCGCACCACGGCGTTGCGTGAATTGATTTCGGGCAACATACGGCGGCGGCCATACAGTGTGGTGACATAGCCCTTTTCCTTCGCATGCGCCACACTGCGATCGATATACGCCTTCACACTTGGGAATGTGGCGAAATAGCCGTCGATGAGTTGCTTCGACTCGGCGCGTGGAATGTTGAGGCGTTCCGACAATCCGAACGACGAAATGCCGTAAAGAATACCGTAGTTGGCGGTTTTCGCCTTTCGGCGCTCATCGGCAGTGACCTCTTCAAGAGGCTTATGGTAAATTTTCGCCGCCGTGATGGCGTGAATATCGTGGCCGTGACGGAAAGCATCGAGCATGATTTCGTCGTGGCTGAAATCCGCCACCAGGCGAAGTTCGATTTGCGAATAGTCGGCGCTGAAGAACACATTGCCCTCTGCAGGGATAAATGCCTTGCGGATTTCGCGGCCCATATCATCGCGCACCGGGATGTTTTGCAAATTCGGATTGGTCGACGACAGACGGCCTGTGGCGGTCACGGTTTGGTTGTAAGTGGTGTGAATGCGCCCTGTGCGATGATTGATTAGCTGTGGCAATGCCTTCACATAGGTGGAGAGCATCTTGCGTATGCCACGCAGTTCCAAAATCTTATCCACCAGAGGGTGACGGTTGCGCAACTTCACCAGCACCTCCTCGGTGGTGGAGTATTGCCCAGTTTTGGTCTTTTTCGCCTTGTCGTCGAGGTGCAGACGGTCGAACAGCACTTCGCCCACCTGTGCTGGCGATGCGGTGTTGAAATGCACTCCGGCAGCCTCGAAGCACTCTTGCTCCAGTTTTTCCATCTTGGCGGTCAGCACCTCGCCATATTCGTTGAGTGCCTTCACATCGATGCGCGCGCCTGCCATTTCCATCTTGGCAAGCACCTTCACCAGCGGCAACTCAATGTCGGTGAGCAGGTGCGTCATATCGTTTTCCTCCAGTAGGCGCTTCTCCACATCGGGCAAGGCGAGGATAATGTCGGCTTGCTCACATGCCACAGGAGTGAGTCTTTCTGGATTCACCTCAAATATCTTTTTCTGCCCACGGCCTTTCGGACCGAGGTACGATTCGGGGGCAATCACCTCGTAGTCGAGCAATTCCTGCGCCACCTGCGCAATGCTGTGCCCACGTTCTGGCTGAAGCAGATAGTGCGCCACCGAGGTGTCGAAATATGGAGCGGTGAAATTCACGCCTTTCTCGTGGAGCATCACCATGTCGCGCTTCACATCGTTGGAGCAGATGGTCACGTCGCTTTCGTAGAGCGGCTTCACCGAGTCTGTCATCATGCCGAATCCGTCCATTGCCAAATATGCGCCCTTATGGGGCTGGGGGCAGATGGCGAAGCCGAGGATATTGGCATTCATCGCCTCGTCGCCCACCGACACGATATGCACAGCCACGCGCTCCTTGTCGAGCAGCGATTGCACATAGGCGGCAGCCTCGTCGAAGTCGGCAATTAAGCGGAAGTCGCAGTCATAACTTTTGATAGTCTTTGCCGTGGTTTGGGGTGCGACAGGTGCGGCATCGCCAAAGAGCGAACCTTGCATACCGCTTTCGGGCAATGGCTGCACCGTGCCTTCAAGTCCCACATTCGCCTCGCCTTGGTCGATAATGCGCTTGGTGAGCGTGCGGAACTCCAGTTCGTTGAACACCTGGCGCAGTGCCACAAAATCCACGGGCACACGCTTCAGTGCATCCTCGTCCCAGTCGAGTGGCACATCGGTCTTGATGGTGGCAAGGTGCTTCGACAGCCTGATTTGCTCGGCATTATTTTCCACCTTCGCCTTCAATGCGCCTTTCAGTTCATCGGTGTGGTTCAACAGATTTTCAATGGAGCCGAACTGCTGAATGAGTTTTTCCGCCGTTTTCGGACCCACGCCGGGGCAGCCGGGAATGTTGTCGGCAGAGTCGCCCATCAGTCCGAGCAGGTCAATCACCTGAATAGGGTCGGTCAAACCATACTTCTCCTTCACCTCTTCCACGCCCATGATTTCATTTTTACCGGGATTGTAGATTTTCGTGCAGTCGTTCACCAGTTGCCCAAAATCCTTGTCACCCGTCACCATATAGGTTTCGAAACCGTGTTGGCAGGCGATTTTTGAGAGTGAGCCAATCACATCGTCGGCCTCGTAGCCCTCTTTCACAAACACCGGAATGCGATACGCCTCCAGTATGCGCTTGATATACGGCACCGCCACCCTGATGCCCTCAGGCGTCTCGTCGCGGTTGGCTTTATACAGCTCATATTCCTCGTGGCGAAAGGTCTTTCCGCCTGGGTCGAAGCACACGGCTATGTGGGTGGGCGTTTCGCGCTTTAAAAGGTCTTGCAGAATGTTCACAAAACCGAACACCGCCGAGGTGTCGATGCCTCCGCTCGAAAAGCGTGGATTGCGCATAAGCGCATAATATGCTCTGAAAATCAACGCGTATGCGTCGAGAACGAAAAGTCGTTTTTTGTCGCTCATCATTAAAATCGTTGTTTATTGCCAGTTGTAATGTCAAAATGCCGAAAACTTACGGCTTGATAAAATTACTCCTTTTTCCCCGATTATTGAAATTTTAGCCCATAAATCGCTCCGCATTTTTGCCCCACACCAAGAAATTTTGCAACTATTAACCGCAAAAATCCCCACATAATCAGAATTATTCGTACTTTTGCACTCAAATGGTAAAACTCGACCAAATACAAGAAACGATTAAGCCAGAATTGGCGAAGCTCAACGCAATCATTGCCGACACTCTAAAAAGTCCAAGTGCGCTCACTAATCACATAGTTACTGATTATCTTCGCACTAAGGGTAAGCAAATACGCCCAGTGCTGGTGCTGCTGAGCGCAAAACTTTTTAATGGTATCAACGAGCGTGTGCTCAACGCCGGTGCCGCCATCGAACTCCTGCACAACGCTTCGCTCATTCACGACGATGTGATTGACCAAAGCATGTCGCGCCGTGGGCTGCCTACAGTGAACAGCGTGTGGGACAACCACGTGGCTGTGCTCGTGGGCGACTTCTTCGTGAGTGGTGCGCTGTCGTGCGCTGTGCGTGCTGGCGATATCCGTGTGCTCAACTCGCTCTCTACGATGGGTGCTGATTTGGCGATGGGAGAAATTGACCAAATCGACAACGCCCGTAGCCGTGAAATCACCGAGGAGGTGTACATGACCATCATCAGCCGCAAAACGGCATCGCTCTTCACCAGTTGCGTGGAAGTGGGTGGCATCACCGCGGGAGCCGACGAGGAATCACTCAAGAAGTTGAAACGCTTTGCGGAACTTTTAGGTCAATGTTTCCAAATCAAGGACGACACCTTCGACTATTTCCACGACCCAGTAGTAGGAAAGCCCACAGGCAACGATTTGCGCGAGGGAAAAATCACCTTACCGCTCATCTACGCCCTTGGCAGAAAGGAATTGCCGGAGTGCGAGGAAATGAACAAGTTGGCGCACAAGCAAGAACTCAACGACGAGGAAATCAACCAACTGGTGGAGTTTGCCAAAACTGCTGGTGGCATCGACTACGCATTCCGCACCATGGAACGCCTGCGCCAAGAAGCTGAGGCTCTGCTCGCCGACTTTCCTGCAAGTGAAACAGTGGACGCCTTCAAATCCATCTTCAGCTACATCATCACCCGCAACAAATAAAATTCCCCACATATCAAACAGAAAAACGCCCAAAATCTGGGCGTTTTCTTTTTTCCGGATTTTCAAAATCTCGAATCATTCGAATCTTCGAATTTTCGAAATCTCGATTTATCTAATTTCTAACTTCTAACCTCTGCGTCCTCATCTTCTTCCTTGTTGCTTCAGGTATTCGATGAGCAAGGCGGGGCGGTCGGTTTGCAGGAATTGGGCATAGTGACTGAGTGCCCAGCCCCATGCGCCGTCGGGGTCGCCATCAATCACTGCACGGTCGTCGTCGTGTCCGCCGTTGAGCGACGGCCACAGCGTATTGATCCACACCTTCACGCCAGCGTCGTCAATCTTCTTCAGCAATCGCTCCACAGTGGGTGTAACCGTCTTGAAACAGCACTCCACAGCCACCGGACGAATAGCCAAAAACTCGTCAAGCACCTGCTCCGCACTGTCCACATCGAGGTGAACAATCGGCATAAATATCGACTTTTGAATCACATCGCCTTTCTCCTTCTGAATCTTCTGCAATCTGCCTTTCGCCTTAATCACGATTTGGTCAACCATATCCAGGCGACGGGCTGCGGCATACACCTCATCGAAATAGTCGTAACCCTTATCCACATTTATCAGCACCTTGCCCTTCAGAGCGGCAAACACCTCCTCCATGGTAGGCACCTGCACGGTGGTCACACGCCCCATGCCATTGCGCAAACGCAGTTGCTTGATTTCCGCCAGCGTGAGATTCTTAACTTCACCCTTTCCGTTGGTGGTGCGGTCCACCTTCTTATCGTGCATCAGCACCAAGTGGCCGTCTTTCGTCATGTGCAAGTCGATTTCCACCATATCCACACCCATTGCCACGCAATTCAGCATCGCAGGAATGGAATTTTCGGGAGCGTTACGCCAGTCGCCACGATGCGACACCACCAGCACACGCTGCGCCTTCGGATTGGTAAGCGCATCCAAAGCCAACCCCAACTCACCATCAGCCCAAGCCAAATTCACACACACCACCGCCAAAAGCAGCCCAATCAAAATCCTTTTCATCATCAAAAAAATTACATTTATCAATAAACCCAAATCGCCCATCAGTCCTAATGACCGATTTGGAATAAAAAAATCACCACAAATATACCAATTCCCCCCACCATCCCCAAAAAAACAGAGACAAAATCAAATTTATAAAAGTTTATGACTGAATATCGTGGATATTCAGTGCGAAATCAGTAAATTTGCGAATTAATGAAGACTATATCCAACATCATATTAGACAAAAGTATAAAGGAAACGCTATTCCTCAAAACGGCTAAAGATTCCGATGGCAATCATATAACGCTATCGGAACAAATGGCATATTTAACCCATTTTATCCAAAACCACAAGATTTCGCACAAACTTAGTTACTCACAAAAAGCATTGGAAATCATTGAGGAAGTGAGTGAGTATTTAAATGCAACAGACGAAGGAAACGATATTGTAAGCGAACCAGCAGTTGACTACTCGTATAGTTTGTTCAGCGACATAGTACACCCCAGATTTCCATCTGTAGCAAATCCCAAATTCACTTTTATCGATTTGTTTGCTGGTATTGGTGGTTTCAGAATTGCGCTTCAAAGTTTGGGCGGAAAATGTGTTTTTTCTTCAGAATGGGACGCAAATGCCCAAAAAACCTATTTCTACAACTTTGGAGAAATCCCATATGGTGATATCACAAAGGAATCCATAAAAAACTGTATTCCAGACGGATTTGATGTGCTGTGCGCAGGATTTCCTTGCCAGGCTTTTTCTATTGCTGGTTACAGAAAGGGGTTTGAAGACACAAGAGGAACGCTTTTTTTTGATGTAGCTGAAATCATAAAAAGAAAGCGCCCTAAGGCTGTTTTCCTTGAGAATGTAAAGAATCTTTACACTCACGATAATGGCAAAACATTTGCCGTTATCAAAGCCACATTGGAAGAACTGGGGTATGTGGTATATCACAAAGTGATGAACTCGATGGAATATGCAAATGTTCCACAGAATCGCGAGCGAATTTTCATCGTTTGCTTTGACCCAAACCAAGTAAAGAATCATCATCAGTTCTCATTCCCTGAAAGAACGGAATTGACCCATACTATTCATGATTGCATAGACCCGGAAATCAACGACAAAGCACTATTTTACGGAGCAAAATTCATCCATTATGAAGAATTGAAACGTGATATGGTCTCAATGGACACCATTTATCAATGGAGAAGGCAATATGTGCGTGAAAACAAAAGTAACGTATGCCCAACCCTTACAGCCAACATGGGTACAGGTGGGCATAATGTGCCTTTGATTTTAACTAAATATGGCATTCGAAAACTATCGCCTAAAGAGTGCATCAATTTCCAAGGCTACCCAAAAGAATATCAATTCCCTACAAGTATAGCCAATTCTGCAAAATATAAGCAAGCAGGAAATTCTGTTGTAGTACCTCTAATAACAAAAGTATGCCAGAACATAATATCCATCATTTAGCCTCTTTCTTAGAGAACTGGACTAAAAACGACAAGTATTTTGAGATGCTGAGGTTAATGGCTCAGCTTAGTCGTCTATTCTCTGAAAGCAAAACTCCATACTTGGATTACAGACTAACTGAGAACTTGTTTTGCCGATACTTCAAAGCCCTTAACGATGCACGCTCCTGCACTGCATACGATGCACGAATCGGAAGTGTGGGCATAGGTATAAAAACATTTATACTCAATGGAAGCGACCAATCTACGGAAAAGATCGCCGAATTCAATAAGTTAAAAAAAGAACTTGACGGCTTGACGAAGATGGATTTGGCAAAAAAGATTGCACAATTTCGCAACGAGCGTATGCAATTTGCCAACAATCAATACGGTGTGAGTGAGACTCAATACCATATTGTGGGCAGAAAAGAAGGACTTTTGAGGGTTTTTAATACGCCATACGAAGAAGTGGATATTGACCACTTGCATTTAGAATCTGACACTGCCACTTCATGCCGTTTCAATGACGAAAAAAACGAGTACACCTTCAATAAAAGCAAAAGTGTACTGATGAAGCGTTTCACAGTTCCACACGTGCACTTTGATGTGGAAGTGGAAATCTTTGACGAGCCACTTATGCTACTCGAACAGTTTTTCAACAACCAAAAGCAAGGCATATCATTGGCGAAGAAAATGGAAAAAGGGCAAGACTTTGTTATGTTGCCACTTTACTCATACACAAAAGCCAAAGGAAAATATGTTGCAGAAAAATCAGGGCTTAACCAATTTAACGCAGGTGGTAGAAGAAGAAATCCTTTAGAAGTGTATATTCCAATACCAAAGGATGTCCATAATCACTATCCCAATTTTTTCCCGAAAAGAGATGAACCATTTTCACTATTATTGCCAAATGGAGAGCATTTATCTGCAAAAATATGCCAAGATGGAGGAAAAGCCCTCATGTCGAATCCAAATTTAGCATTAGGACAGTGGATTCTCCGTGATGTGCTCAAAAAGAAAGAAGGTGAACTTGTGACTATAGATGACCTTAATCGTTTGGGGTTTGATAGCGTGTGTGTGGAAAAACTACACAAAAAGACTCCAGATGGTTTAGAGATTTTTAAAATCTATTTTGCTGATTCGGAAATGAATTACGAATCCTTCATCGAAAACAATCGCTTTTAACCACAAACGAACCAATTCTTCCACCTCCCCCCAAAAAATAAATTTCCTATCCACTTGTTGATGCTGCGGTATGGGGAATTTGTGGAGTGTAAATAAAAGTGTGGTGAATTTTGCTGGATTTGTGAAGTGTAAATAAAATTTGAGTAGAAATTGCTGGAATTTTATTTATAAGTGATAAAATGCACATGTGGTTTTTCAATAGCGGAATTTTTTTTGTGGGGGGATTTGTGGGGTGAAGAGGGGGGTGGTGGGGGTGGAAAATGCACTTGCTGTTGGACTCTACAGGGGTGAAAAAAATAAAAAAAACACACATTATTATAGTAAGTTGGCTTTTTTTGCCTAATTTTGCACCCGAATTTCAGAATGAGCCTGCAATTTTGGGCTTGAATTTATTTAACAGTGGTTATAATATGCCAAAGAATTTAGTAATTGTTGAGTCTCCTGCTAAGGCGAAGACTATCGAAAAATATCTTGGAAAAGACTACAAGGTGATGGCAAGTCAAGGCCATATTCGCGACTTGCACAAGAGCGATTTCAGTATTGATGTGGAACATGGTTTCCGCCCTATCTACGAAATCCCTGAAGACAAGAAGCGCTGTGTAGCCGATTTGAAAAAAGCAACGAAAGAGGCACAGATGGTGTGGCTCGCATCCGATGAGGACCGCGAGGGAGAGGCTATCGCTTGGCACTTGTATGAGGTGCTTGGCTTGAAGCCCGAAACCACGCGCCGTATCGTGTTTCACGAAATCACCAAATCTGCCATTCTTGAGGCTATCGAACACCCTCGCAATATCGACATCAATTTGGTGAACGCCCAGCAGGCGCGCCGTGTGCTCGACCGCATTGTGGGTTTTGAACTTTCGCCAGTGCTTTGGCGCAAGATTAAGCCGGGTCTGTCGGCTGGCCGTGTGCAAAGTGTGGCTGTGCGCCTCATTGCCGACCGCGAGAAGGAGATTGCCGACTTCAAGAGTGAGCCATACTTCCGTGTGACGAGTGCCATGCAGCCGCTTGGCTCCGATGCCACGCTGTCGGCAGAACTGTCGCGCCGCCTTAATAGCCGCGACGATGCCATGGCATTCCTTGAGGCGTGCAAAGATGCCTCGTTTGCCGTTAGCGATGTGAATTTGCGTCCGCTCACCAAGTGCCCAGCACCACCATTCACCACTTCCACCCTCCAGCAGGAAGCGGCCCGCAAACTGGGCTTCTCGGTTTCGCAGACCATGCGTGTGGCGCAGTCGCTCTACGAGGCTGGTCGCATCACCTACATGCGTACCGACTCGGTGAACCTTTCCACCCTCGCCCTCGGCGCTATCGCCAAGGAGGTGAAGGAGAACTATGGCGACGACAACTACAAGCACCGTCAATACACCACCAAGAGCCGTGGTGCACAGGAAGCGCACGAGGCAATTCGCCCAACCTTCGTTTCCGAACACGAAATTCAGGGCACAGCGCAAGAGAAGAAACTCTACAACTTGATTTGGAAGCGCACCATCGCCTCGCAAATGGCTGACGCGAAGATTGAAAAGACCACAGTGGACATTTCAATCAGCAACCGCGAGGAGCATTTCTCTGCCACTGGCGAAGTGGTCACCTTCCCTGGATTCTTGAAGGTGTACACCGAATCGACCGACGACGAGACCGGCGAAAAGGGCACCGACATGCTTCCACCTATCGTGGCAGGCACACAGATGACTCCTAAAAAGATTGAAGCCACCCAGCGCTTCACCCAGCAGCCAGTGCGCTACACCGAAGCGTCGCTCGTTCGCCGTATGGAGGAATTGGGCATCGGCCGTCCATCTACCTATGCGCCTACCATTTCCACCATTCAGCAGCGCAACTATGTGGCGAAGGGTGAAAGCAAGGGCGAATCACGCACTTGCGAGGTGCTGACGCTGTCAAACAAGAAGATCTCGACCAAGACCAAGACCGAACTCACCGGCGCGGAAAAGGGCAAACTCATTCCTACCGATGTGGGTATGGTGGTGAACGATTTCTTAATCAAATACTTCCCAAAAATCATCGACTACAACTTCACCGCTAATGTGGAAAACGACTTCGACGACGTGGCTGAAGGCATTACGCAGTGGACCGACTCGATTGCTCATTTCTACGACGATTTCCACCCCAATATCGAGAGCGTGGCAAGTTTGCGCTTGGAGCACAAGGTGGGCGAACGCATTTTGGGCAACGACCCCAAGACTGGCAAGCCTGTGTCGGTGAAAATCACTCGCTTTGGCCCTGCCGTGCAGTTGGGCAATGCCAACGAAGATGGCGAAAAGCCCCGCTTCGCATCGCTCCATGCCGACCAGAGTATGCAGACCATCACCCTCGAAGAGGCTTTGATGCTCTTTGAGTTGCCTCGCACCCTTGGCAAGTTTGAGGGCGAAGATGTGGTGGCATCGATTGGCCGCTTCGGTCCGTACGTTCGCCACGCTGGCAAGTTTGTGAGCATTCCAAAAGGACTCACCGCCGAAACGATTAGCCTTGAGGAAGCCGAGCAACTGATTGTTGACTATCGCAAAAACGAAGAGCAACGCGTGATTGCCACCTTCGACGAGGAACCCGATATGCAAGTGCTGAACGGCCGCTTCGGTCCGTACATCTGCTACAAGAAGGCAAACTACAAGATTCCGAAAGGCAAAGATGCCAAGGAACTCACCCTTGCCGACTGTCGCGAGATTGTGGCTGATGAGGCAAATGCCTCAAAGTCGTCGGTACGCCGAGCCGCAGCCAAAAAGACTACGCGCAAGGCCACCACACGCAAAACCGCCACAAAGAAGGCTGCAAAATAGCATCGCACATTCACCACACGATTCGCACTGTTAGTGGACTTGGGCTCACACAGATCGCACAGATCTCACAGGGTTTTCCTTTGTGGGTGGAAAATCTCACGGAGGCTCCGCTCCTTTGTTTCCTTGGGCTCACACAGATCGCACAGATCTCACGGTTTTCTTTGTGGGTGGGAAATCTCACAGATGCTCTCCGCTGATTTTCTCCAAAGGCTCACACAGATTCAACGAGATTCAACAAGAAGATTATTTGTGGAAATTTGTGGCAGAAAAAATCTTTACAAAAAAATATTTGTGTGATTCGTGAAATTCGTGGTTCTAAAACGAACCACGAATTTGTGTCTTTTGGGGTGAGGTTATGGGAGCGTCAACATTTCAATCCCTCTGGAATCTATAGCAATATTGATTCGATATTTTTTGGGGTGATGACTTTGTAGTCGGTATTTGGGTAGGCTTTTGTGAAAATTACGGGGCATTTAGTGTGGGCTTTACGTTCGTTCCACTTGATTTCAAAAGCCTTTATTTCTCCGTCGGCCTCTTCCAGGTAGTCAATTTCCTTTTGCTGCTGCGTGCGCCAAAACCACGATTGGGCATAACTGCCGTCATAGTGATTCTTTTTCAAGCGTTCGGCAATCACGAAGTTTTCCCACAAATTGCCCACATCTATGCGGCTCTCCACCTGTGAATAGTTGCCAATCACTGCATTGCGTATTCCCAAATCCCAGAAATATATTTTTCGGCTGGCTTTCAGTTCATTTCTTAAATTTCGCGCATACGACTTTAATCGGAAAATGATATATGATTTTTCCAGAATGTCGATATATCGTTCCACCGTTTTTGAGTCAAGCCCCACGGTTTGCCCAATTTCATTAAAACTCACTTGCGAGCCAATCTGATAAGCCAACGCTTGCAAAAGTTTAACCAACTTCTCCGATTTCATAATCTTGTCGAAAGAAAGGATGTCGCGGTAAAGATACGATTCCGACAGTTCCTTGAGCACAGCGCGTTCTTCTCCCACCAACTCCACCACTTCTGGGTAATACCCATACACCATTCGGTGCGGAATCATTCGCAATTCTTCGAGCAAATTGGTGTGATTCACCATCTCGCCAAAAGTGAGAGGAAACATTTTGTATTCGCGTTTTCTGCCCGTAAGTGGCTCGTTGATTTTTGAGGCAAGTTCAAACGAACTGCTTCCGGTGGCAATCACTTGCACATCAGGAATGTTGTCGGTGATTAATTTGATTTTCAATCTGATGTCTTGAATTCGCTGCGCCTCATCTATCACCACAATCCTATGGTCAGCAATGATGCTGCGAAGGCGTGTGGAAGTGATGTCGCTAAACAGTTCTTTCACATCATATTCGTCGCCGTTAAACCACATGACATCAGTCCTGTCGCTTAACATCATTTTTAGCAAAGTGGATTTTCCCACTTGTCGCGCCCCCATAATGGTGACGGCTTTCTTGCCATTTAATACCGAGGCTATTTTTTCCTGAAGTGTTCGCTGTATCATAGGGCTTTTATAGTGTAATTAGAATCTTGTGCAGATAATAGAAAAACGCAGAATGATATGTGCAAAAATAGTGGTTTTCGCTTAAGAATCCAAAAATCTTATAAGAAATTCGGAATAGAATCCAAAAATCTTATAATATTTTCGGAATCCATTCCAAATTTATTACCCCCCCCCCCCCATTGCTTCCTTGGGCTCACACAGATTGCACAGATCTCACTTTCTTTGTGGGCGGAAAATCTCACGGAGGCTCTCCGCTCCTTTGCTTCCAAAGGCTCACACGGATTCCGCGAGATTCAACAAGATGATTATTTGTGGGAATTTGTGTTAATTTGTGGTTTTAAAGCCAATTCACAAATTAGCACAAATTCTCACGAATTATTTGTGGGCTAAATGGCCTGTTTCTCAATATTTTTACATACCTTTGCCTATATACGTGCCCAAAAACCTTCGTGTCATGACAGCCAGTACACCACATCGCCACACCAAAAAACGGCTAATGAAAACCGTTGGGGCACACACGCCGTGCTCCTGTGGCTATATGCAGGGAGGGGAGCTGTATTTTTACATCAAGGACTATCAGGGCAATGTGCGCGTGGTGCTCAATCAGGCTAACCAGCCAGTGGAGATTAACAGCTACTATCCCTATGGTGGCTTAATGGCAGCCACCACCACCGAAGGCACCCAACCCTACAAATACAGCTCCAAGGAACTCGACCGAGAAAACGGCCTCGACTGGTATGACTTCCACGCACGGCAAAGTCTATATTATTGTAGGCAAAATATTAAACGAAAAACAGCAAGCTCTGACAACGGCTCATGAAGCCTTTGGCCATGCTTACTTTTATGAGATATTTCGGGATACGGAAAAAGCCAGCCACACATATAAACAAGAGGGGAGGATGGTTTGGGATGAAGAATTAATGGTGAATGATCTTGAAACGATAAAAATCCCGACAAATATCTTGTTGGAAAAACGTATAAAAATTGTAACAAATATAGCTCAACAGAATTATGAAAGCAGACTTGGTAAATAAGATGATCGTAACGTTGATTTTTATGCTTGCGTCATGGACGAATTATGTATTTGCTTCAGACCAAATAAAAAATGATACTGCGATAATCGCAAAAACTGATACTATCGATTGTTACAGTGAGAAAGTGATTATAGAATACCCCTTATTAAGCAAAGCCAAATATGATAATTATGAAGAAGGCTTTTTCAAAATGATATCTTGTTATCCCGACACTGCAGCCATAGTCTTCCATTTCGGGAGCATGGTGAATTTGCCATTAACAGACTTATCTGACAAAATAATAGAAAGTAGGTTCATATTGGGAAAGGATGTTAGAATCATAAGGGGCTATTATGTGAAAAATGGCAGAAAAAAATTTTTTAGAGAAGACAATTTCTTCCGATATAATATTACGATAGTTTACTATAATGTTGAAGCTACAGCGTTAGACCGCTATGAGCATTATTTCAATAATGTAAAAATAATCAAAGTAAAATAAGTTGTTACCAAAATACAAACCAAAGGGACGGTTCTTTTGGTTTGTTTTCAATGCGTTGATACATTGGTGCTTGTGTTGAAACATGCCGAAGGCATGTCCCTACGTTGTGATGTGATTTGTGCCCTCGCTTATTGTGGCAGGCATGAATCATCGCATATTGTCAAGGCTCACGCAGATCTCGCTTTGTGGGAGTTTTTAGGCTCACACAGATTCAACGAGATTCAACAAGATAATAATTTGTGAAAAATTTGTGTTGATTTGTAGCTGATTTAAAAAACCACGAATCACACGAATATTTTTTTGTTGAATCCGTGCGGTTATTCTTGTTGAATCTTGTTGAATCTGTGTGAGGGTTTTTTGTTTGTTGAGGGGGAGTGGAGGGTGATTTTTTGTGTGAATGGGGTGGGGGATTTTGATGTGCCGTGGTTTTTCTGTATTTTTGTGATAATTAAATTGTCACAAGCATGAATGAGGCTCTATTAAGTCAACTATTTCTTAAAGACACGGCGTTTCACGACCTGATGCGTCAGCATATCACCAATGTGCTGCTCATCGCTTCCACCTACGATGCGTTTATGATGGAGGAAGATGGGCGCGTGGAGGAACAGATTTTCTTTGAGTATATGTCGCTCAACCTGTCGTCGCCCCCTCGTGTGACGCGAGTGTCGAACTACGATGAGGCTTTCGCCGCCATAAGTGTGAAGAAGTTCGACCTGATTATCGCCATGCCTGGTGTGGATGTGAGCGAAACCTTCGTGAAGGCGAAAGACTTCAAGCGACTTTACCCCGATGTGCCGTTTGTGGTGCTCACGCCGTTTTCGCGTGAGGTGTCGCGCCGCTTGCAGAACGAGGATTTCTCGGCTGTGGACTATGTGTTCAGTTGGCTGGGCAATGTGGACTTGCTGGTGGCAATCATCAAACTGATTGAAGACAAAATGAATGCCGACAACGATATTTCGCAGGTGGGCATTCAGATGATACTGCTGGTGGAGGACTCGGTGCGCTTCTATTCGTCGATACTCCCCACGCTCTATAATTTCATTCTGCGGCAGTCGCAGCGCTTCTCCACCGAGGCGCTCAACGCCCACGAAACCATGATGCGTATGCGCGGCCGCCCCAAGGTGATGCTTGCCCGAAACTATGGTGAGGCGGTGGCACTCTACGACAAATACCGCGACCACATTTTGGGCGTGATTAGCGACGTGTCGTTTGCCCGCGACGGTGTCAAAGACAAGCAGGCAGGCTTGAAGTTGGCGAGATACCTGCGGAGCCAAGATGCCAATTTGCCCATCATCATCGAGTCGAGCGATGTGGAGAATGCTGCCCACATGCAGGAGTTTGACGGCACATTCCTCGACAAAAATAGCAAAAAGTTGCCAGTGGACTTGGGCAACGCCATAATGAAGAACTTCGGCTTCGGCGACTTCGTAATCATCAACCCCGCCACTGGCGAGGAGATTATGCGCATTCATAACCTGAAGGAGCTGCAAGACAATATTTTCAAGATTCCGGCAGACTCGCTGCTCTACCATGCGCGGCATAACCACATTTCGCGTTGGCTGTATTCGCGCGCCCTGTTTCCGATAGCGCAGGTGGTGAAGATGCACCACTTCCGCGACATCAGCGAGGCACCAGCCGTGCGCCAACTGTTTTTCGACTTGATTGTGAAGTATCGCAAGATGAAAAACCGTGGCGTGGTGGCAGAGTTCCACAAAGACCGCTTCGACCGCTACAGCAATTTCGCTCGCATCGGCAAGGGCTCGCTCGGCGGCAAGGGCCGTGGCTTGGCGTTTATCGACTCCATCATCAAAAACAATCCGGAGTGTGACAACTTCGAGGGTGCGGTGATTCGCATTCCCCACACTGTGGTGCTGTGTACCGACATTTTCGACGAGTTTATGGAAATGAACGGACTGTATCCCACGGCGCTGTCGAATATTCCCGATGCCGAGATTTTGCAGGCGTTTTTGCGCGCCAAGCTCCCCGAATCGGTGCAAAACGACCTCTATTCGCTCTACGATGTGTTTGATGGACCGCTGGCTGTGCGCAGTTCCAGTTTGCTCGAAGATAGTCATTATCAGCCGTTTGCTGGCGTGTATTCCACCTATATGGTGCCACATTTCACCGACCGCGACCTTACCATCCGTCAACTCTCTGATGCGGTGAAGGGCGTGTATGCCTCGGTGTTTTTCGCCGACAGCAAGGCGTATATGGTGGCAACGAGCAACGTGATTGACCAGGAAAAGATGGCGGTGATTATTCAGGAGGCTGTGGGTGTGCAGCATGGCGACTACTTCTATCCATCGCTTTCGGGCGTGGGGCGTTCGCTCAACTACTATCCTGTGGGCGACGAGCTGCCAGCCGACGGCATAGCCGAAGTGGCGGTGGGCTTGGGCAAGTATATCGTTGACGGTGGCATGTCGCTGCGGTTCTCGCCTCGCCACCCTGCGCATGTGCTTCAAACCTCCACGCTCGACCTCGCCTTGCGCGACACGCAGCGCTATTTCTACGCCCTTTCCACCACAGCCGGAGAGGGAGAGTTTTCGATTGACGAGGGCTTCGACATCGCGCGCCTGAATGTGGACGACGCAGGCAAACAGGGCTTTTTGAAATATTTGGTATCGACCTACGACTATCAGAATGAGCGCATTGTGGATTCCGATGAGGGTGGCGGGCGCAAGGTGGTGACCTTTGCCAATGTGCTTCGCCACGATGTGTTCCCCTTGGCGCAGTCGCTCGACTTCATGCTCACCAAAGGTCAGCAGGAAATGGGCCGACCGGTGGAAATTGAGTTTGCCGGTGTGCTTGGCACCACCAAGGAAATACGCGAGGGCAACAAAGGCACGCTCTACTGGCTTCAGATTCGCCCTATGGTCGACCGTCGCGAAATGCTCGACGAGCATGTGCTCAACGCTTCGCCCGACCAACTGCTCATCAGCAGCAACAATGCGCTCGGCCACGGCATGATGGACGGGGTGCAACATGTGGTGATGGTGAAGCTCGAAAAATTTTCTATGGCAAATAATGTGCTGATAGCCGAGGAAATTGCAAAAATAAATCGTAACTTTACAGATTCAGGAGAGGGCTACATACTTGTGGGTATGGGCCGATGGGGTTCGTCCGACACTGCTTTGGGCATTCCCGTGAAGTGGCCTCAAATTTCGTCGGCGCGCCTCATTGTGGAGGTGGCTGCTCCTGGCAATACCATCGAGCCAAGCCAAGGCACGCATTTCTTCCAGAATCTCACTTCGTTTGGAGTGGGCTATTTCACGGTGGGAATGAAGCGTGATGCCGGTATGGTCGATTTCGACTACTTGGCAGCCATGCCAGCGGTGTATGAGAGCGAGTTTGTGCGCATCGTGCGCTTCGATTCGCCTCTGCAAGTGGCGATTAATGGTATGAAAGGGCGCGGAGTGGTGATGAAGCCACACGCCAAACAACTTGATAATAATACTTGATAAGATATAAATATGGGATTTTTTAATGGTATTAAGCGAGCGTTCGGATTCTCCGACAATGGGGACGAACACGATGATGAACTCGATGGAATTGATGGTCGTGCGGCTCGCCCACCCTATGTCAATCCGTTTCGAAACGATACATCGCCAGCCGAACGCCACGACGCCGAACCTGCCGTGGAGCGTGTGGAACCTGCACGCAAGCAGGCGCAGCCTTCGCCTTCAGCCAGCGCAGAGGTGGAGGAGGGCATCGTGCCGCGCAGTAAGCACGAGGCTGTGAAAAAGGCGCAGCAGCAGGCGGCGCAGGAAAAGGTGCAGCAGGCTGTTAGCGAGGCGGCTTCGGCTGGCTCCGCCAAGGTGCCAAGCGCACTGATCGACGACATCGCCTCGGTGCTGTCGGCGCACTTGGGCAATATGCCTGCCACAGCAGCCACCAACGATTCGCCGTTGCGTGAACGCCTGAAAGACAGCGAGAACCAGCGCCGTGCGCTACAATCGCGCTACAACACCCTCACCGAGCGTGTCGCTTCGCTTGAAGGCGACATTGAGCACCTTGAGGTGGAGAAGAAAGCGCTTCAAAACAAGTTGAAGGTGGCGCAAGTGCAGTCGGGTGCTGTTGGCGACTCGTCGGTGGAGGCACAAGTGGAGAACATCGCCACCGAATACAAGGAGAAAATGGAGGTGACCAACGCACTTCTCAACGAAATTCGCTCCGAGGCGGCTCGCAAGACGCAAGAGGTGGAGGAGTTGCGCCAAAAGTTGGACGAGGCGCAAACTGCCAGCACCGTGGGCGCGAAAGAATTGGCAGAACTGAAGGAACAGGTGGCGGCACTGGAGAAGCAAACCGCTGAGCAAGAGGCGAAAATCGCTGCCGATGCTAAAGCCCACGCCGATGCCATTGCTGAAAAAGATGCCCTGATAGCGTCGATGAAGGACGAGGCCTCGGCTTCGGCATCTGCCAAAGAAAAGGAGATGATGGCTGAAATGGAGGATATGTTGAAGGATGTGGAAGACTTCAAGCAGAAGAAAATCGACGAAATGGAAGCCCTCAAGCAGAGTGTGGCAGAGGCAAACAAGGCTGCCGACGAGGCGAAGGAGCAACTCCTGCTGGCTCAAAACGAGAAAACCAAACTCACCAAGCAGGTGGCTGACCTCAATCGGCGTATGGCCGACACGGTGGAGCGTCACAACCGCCGCGATGTGAATGTGGCCAACCAAATCGACCATTTGAAGGAAAAACTCAAGGAGTCGGAGAGAAATCTCGCCGAGCGCATCGAGGCTTTGGGCAAATCGGAAGATGTGGTTGCCGCGCTCACCAAGGAGCGTGATTCGTTGGCGTTGGAAAGTCAGAACACAGCTAAAGACTACGAACTCCTGCGCAAAGAATACGAGGGAGCGAAACTCGTACACGAGGAAATTCGTGAAGAAAGCGAACTCGCCAAGAAGCAAATCGAGGAATTGAACCAAAATAAAGCATCGCTTGCCACTTCTGTGGAGGAAAAAGATGCGGAAATCGCAAGTTTGCTGCAAAAACTGAAAGATTCAGAGGCGGCGCAGGTTGAGGCGGAGAAAATGGCGCAACTTGAAAAGGATATGTCGGCTCTGGAGAAGGAAATGACGGCATTGAAGGCGGAAAACGCCCAGTTGCACCAGGCCAACAGTGTGCTTGAGCAAACCATCGACACCCTTTCGTCGCAGCAGCAGTCGCTCAACGACTTGGCTAACGAACTGATTCTCCAAGCCGAGGAACAGCCCGAAGAGGAGCAGTTGATAGAAGATTTAGAGCCTCCTGTGGCTGAGGAACCTTCGGTGGAAATGGAAAAGGCGGAAGACTCAGCCCCTGTTTCTGCCAATGATGACTTTGCTCCTGCCGATGATGTTGTGGCAGAGGTGGAGGAAGCGGCGGAAACTCCAGTTGAGGAATTGCCCTTGGCTGATGATGAAGCACCGATGGAGGCAGAAACCGAGGCTGCGCCAGAGCCTGCCGAGGCCGAAAACGCTCCTGCCGAGGCTGCCACTTCCGATTTTGGTGAGGGAATCGATGATTTTCTCGACGATATCGACTGGCTTGTGCCATCGCCACCGTCGAATAAAAAGCCGCAGCCACCCGAACCAGAGCCCGAACCTGTGCCCGAAAGAAAAAAACCAGATAGCCGACAAATGTCGCTTTTCTAACTTTTTTTCGTGGTGCTGTCTCGGAATTGTCGCAAGGCTGTTGTGGAATTGTTGCGGAATTGTTGCGAGGCTGAAATTTTTATCAAAAATTCGTTTTCTATATAATATAATGTGTGGGTCGTGGGACGGCTCGCACATTGCTTTTTTTGTGCGGTGGATAATAGCAGGACCTCTTGACTTCGGCACTCAAAAAACAGATTTTGTAACTAATCGAAAAACAATATTATGTATCTTTGTGCTGCCCGATTTTGTGTGACATGATGGCGAAGTCGGGAAAAAAAGAGCAATTACATTTCGTAAATTTTCACTACTTTTGCAGAATAGGTTTTTCCAAGTCGTAAATTTTGGAAAAATATCAAATCAGATTACGGATTTACAGATGACTAAAATAAAGAAATATACTTTTGACGCAGAGGAGAGTGTTGCGGATATGGTGAACGATTGCCAACCCCCCCAATGTTCATAATGCTAAGTTATGTAAACAAAGAAGATGTCAAACTTAGAGAAATACATTGATTTACAAGCAGACTTCTATCACTATATGGTAAAATTTGCTGGAATTGCCAAGAAAACGAGTGGTGATTATGTGACAAGGATGAAGTTCTTGGCGCACGACTATTCTTTAGATGAAACACTAACAAAGGAGAAGGTTGAAGAAATCTTGCGCCAAGAAGAGTTGAAGCGTCAAAGGCGAACTGTTTACACCAGCAAGAAAAGTCTTTCGGATTTTAGAGCGGGTTTAAACAAATTCCTTGCTTTCATCAACTCTGATTACCACAAGCGAATAGCTGATTCCATAGTGTCAGAAATTAATGCGGTGGAAAATGACAATACGATTAAGGCAACCGAAAAAGAGTCTATAGTGGAATCTCGAATAGGGCAAGGTGTGTTCAGAAAAGGGTTGATTGATTATTGGCATGGATGTGCTATCACCCAATGTCCTTTGACATGGATGCTCATAGCGTCTCACATAAAACCTTGGAGAGATTCTGACAACCAAGAACGGCTGGACGATTATAATGGTTTGCTTCTGTTGCCCAATTATGATAAATTATTTGACTTGGGTTACATTTCTTTCGACCAAAAAGGAAAAATTATGTATTCTCGGTTATTGGATAAATTTGACAGAGATACTATTGGACTTACTAATGACTTGCATTTAGTAAAGTTTGAGGAGCAACATCTGAAATATCTCAAATACCACAATGAAAATTGCTTTTTGTTGTAATCATCCTATTGGTCTATGTTGGGCTTTGGGAGAAAGTAGTTGCAATAAAGTGAGGTCTGTCATTTGGACATCGTGTTTGATTTTGTTCACTATTTGTTTGTCATATTCTGAAAAATCCTCAGTTTTTTCTAATGCATTTGCGAGAATTTCTTCTGCCAGTCGTAGTTGGTTGCAAAACCATCTGATGTCGTTTGATACTTTTTCCATTTTTCTATCATTTTTGTTATATGACGCGAAAATATGAAAGAAAGCGGAAAATAAAAAACTTTTTTGCTTTTCTTGTGTTTTTCGCGCATTCGTAAACAAGTTATTATCGTTTGGGATAAGAGGGCATCAACTTGTTCCAGGATTGAAAAATTTCTCCAAAAGGAGTGAGTTTCTCTGATTTTGTCTGTATCTTTGCCTTGCTTGTTGAAGATTTGTTTGATTTTTATAGTAATACTAAGTTAGGTGAATCTTCTGATATGGCAAAATTTGAAATGGATTAAAAATGAATCAAAATTAAAATAGGCGACAAATGTCGCTTTTCTGATTTTTTTCGCAGAAAAGAAGTGGAGTTTAATTGAATCTGAAATTTTTATCAAAAATTCGTTTTCTATATTATATAATGTGTGGGTCGCGGGGTGGCTCGCACATTGCTTTTTTGGTGCGGTTTTGGTGTGTGAAAAAGTTTTTTGTGTAAGTGGTTGGGCGCCAGCTGTGTGTGAAAATCTGTGAAAATTTGTTTGAATTTTTCCTGTGAAATATTTTGTCAGTTCTGCAAATAGCAGTACCTTTGCAACCGCAAAAGGGAAAACGACCCTGGCCGACGCTCCGACGGAGCCCACCGCTGAAAAAAGTTTTCAAAAAAATGCTTGAAAATTTGCACAGTTCAAAAAATGGTCGTAACTTTGCATCGCTTTTGGC
>SFGS01000058.1 GCA_004557565.1 Bacteroidales bacterium
TGCTTCGCATTTGGCGGTGCGACTGTGCGCTTTGCGTCATTGGAAACGAGTTTCCATGCCGCCAACCACACAATCCCTCCGCCACCCTCTTACGAGGGTATTCCACTTTACCCCAAGGATAAAAACCGCTCGCCGTTTCACGGCGAAAAACCCCTGATGATAAAATAATTTCTTGAAAAAAGGTCGTATCAAATTTCCCAAACGATTTTGCATGGTAGGGACGCGACATTTCGCGTCCGCGCCAAATGACTGATATTCAATATGGTAGCACAATTATTGGCGGACGTGAAGTGTCACGTCCCTACGGGGTTGGTTTTTCGCCGAAGGCGAGCGGTTTTTATCCTTTTACCGATGCCACCGACCTCGTAATAGGGCGGCGTTGGTGTTGTGGTGTGGCTGATTCAAGCCTCAGCCTCGAGCCACAAACCAAAGGGACGGTTCTTTTGGTTTGTGGTTAATGTGGTTTGCTTGAAATCAGCCATGTCACAGCACCAACGACAGGTGCGAAACACTGGCATCGGTAAAAGGCTGTTTTTTTTATGTTTTTTGTTTCACACCCAGTATTTTTCCACTGAACCATTTTAATTTGATGCCGTGGCGGGGCGGGCGGGGCGGCCTACCTTGATGGGGAAGGTTTGGCGAATGTCGCGCGACGATGCGCCTACCTTAATCTTATAATCGCCCGGATTGAGCACGAACGCCTTCTTCGACACATTATAAGTAGAGAACGCATTGGCATCGAGCATCATGGTCACGGTGCGTTTTTCGCCCGGCTTCAAATTCACTTTCTCGAAGCCACGCAGCGTGCGGATGGGGTCGGACTCAGGCACTTCAGCAGGTTCCACATACACTTGCACCACCTCTGCGCCAGCCACTTTGCCCACATTCGTCACATCCACTTTCACTTGACATTGACGGTCGTTGCGCTTCACTTTGAGGTTGCTGTAAGCGAAGCGAGTGTAACTCATGCCGAAGCCGAATGGATATGCTGGTTGAATTTCCTCCTTGTCGAATGAACGATAGCCCACGAGCAAGCCTTCCTCGTAGTTGAGGAAGTTTTCGCCACTCTTTTCATAGTAATTGTCGCTCGACGCATAGTCTTCCCACTGTTTTGCCCAAGTGGCGGTAAGTTTGCCACTGGGGTTCACCTTGCCAGTGATAATGTTAGCCAACGCCTGACCACCGCCCTGACCGGGATAGCCAGCCCAGATGATGGCACGCACATCGTTAGCCCACGAACTCACGTCAACGGCACCGCCTGTAAAGAGCACCACCACCACATTGGCGTTGGAAGTGGCTGCGTCTTTAATCATCTTCACTTGGTCGGCAGGCAGTTCCCATGGTCGGTCAGAGCCTTCCTTTTCGGCCTTCTCACCAAATCCGGCAGTCACAATCACGGCATCGCAGAGTGCCGCGTCGGTAGCCAAGTTATCGACCTGAGCAATGCGATAGCCCAAGCGAATGCCTGCTTCGCCCTCCGACTCGGTATAGTCCACTCTGATGGCGTAGTCGCGGTTGGCTTGCAGATTGATGGTGAGTTCGCTGCCTCTGAACGAATGGTCGCCCCAGTTGTCGAGCACCATGGCATCATCGATCCACATTCGGCTGGCGTCGTCGCTCGACAGCACCAGCGTGTATTCGCCCGACGCTGGCACACGCAAGTAGCCCGTGTAGCGAATGGAGAAATTATCTGTTCCCAAGAAATCGGGGTGTGGCGTGCCATTGCCCCAATAGAAATTGAGACCGTCAACGTAGTCGCTCATCAATGGCATACCGCCAAGGTTGGAATTGTTGAAATATTCAGCCTTCAAGCCGGGCGTTCTGCCGCCACGGTCGCGGTAGAGGTGTGTGCAAGGTTCCTCGTCGTAGATACGGTGCCCCTTGATATCTATATTCTTCATCACCACCTTCAATCCGCCAGTGATAGAGGTGCTGTGGAAAGGAGTCACTTTCGAACTACCGCCGCCACGTGGAATCTGATTGGCAAACGGACCTACCACCATCACCGATTTAGCATTAGGGATAGGCAGGAGGCTACCTTGGTTTTTGAGCAGTACAATGCCCTCCTCTGCCACCTTTTGCGCCACGGCGCTATTATTTTTGTTCTCCGTCGGTTCATGCTCGGCAGCGGAGTCCTTATCAGACTCAAAACGATAAATCATGCCCAAAATATGGCGCACCTTTTCGTCAATCATCTTCAAGGTGATGCCCTCGTTACTCAACACAGTCTTCAGGCTGTCGCGATTGAAGTATTTCGCTTGATTCTTGCCGTCTATATCAAAATCCAAGCCGCCACGCATGGCACGACCTGTGCTGTGTGTTGCGCCCCAGTCGCTCATAACCACGCCTTTAAAGCCCCACATGTCGCGGAGCACCTTGTTGTTGAGCCAAGAGTTTTCGGTGGCATAGAAGCCATTCACCAGATTGTAGGAATCCATCACGGCTGCCACATCGGCATCTTCCACCGCCGCACGAAACGCAGGGAAATAGATTTCGTGGCAAGTGCGCTCGTCGGCACGCGAGTCAATGCGCTTACGCCCCCACTCCATATTATTGAGGGCAAAGTGCTTCACCACGGCTGCCACGCCATTCTGTTGCAGCCCCTTGATAAACGGCACAGCCATCTGCGCAGAGAGATAGGGATCTTCGCTAAAGTATTCAAAATTTCTGCCACACACAGGCGAACGCATGATGTTCACGCCCG
Source organism: Bacteroidales bacterium (assembly GCA_004557565.1). Taxonomy (GTDB): domain Bacteria; phylum Bacteroidota; class Bacteroidia; order Bacteroidales; family Muribaculaceae; genus Sodaliphilus. The sequence goes on from SFGS01000058.1 coordinate 2,705, forward strand.
GACCGAGCAGAATGTCCACACCGCGCGCCTTGCAGTCGATAGCCAGCGAAGTGGCCATCGCCGCCATCATTCTTCGGCTCCATGTCGAAGCCACCACCACCGAGGCAGGATATTGGGTTGACTTGCCGTAGTTGCGAACGCCCATCGAGGCATCAGCCATCTTCATTTCGGGTATTCCCAACCGTGGAATGGGATAGGTGCTGAATCCGCCCTTGTATTCACCGAGCAAATCCATCTTCTCCTCAAGCGTAAGCTTAGCGAGTGTGGCTTCCACCTTTTTCTGAATAGCCACCTCCGACTTACTCTGTTTTTTCGCAGCACTCATTGGCACAACCATCAGGCACAATGCCAACACGCCAAAAACAATATTTTTAGAATATCGATTCATCATACTAATATCTGCACATTAAATAATGTATAAATTGAATTTACAAATATAATGATTTATTCCCGAATCTCATCAGACAAAGAACAAAAAACAAAACACGAACATTTCATGTGCAATAAATTGTGAAGAAAATTTGGGTGGAAAAGTAGTTTTTTCCCCTTGTTTGGGTTATCTTTGCAATCCGAAACACGAAAAAAGACATGGAATTCGAAACTGGTAAAAAATCAAATAATCGTCAGCAATACCGCCGCAAGCCGGTTCACGAAAGCGATGCTGCGCTGGAAATGGGCAAGACACAGCCACAAGACATTGAATTTGAGGAAGCTGTGCTCGGTGCCATCATGCTTGAGAAAGACGCTTACTCTGAAGTGAGCGATTTGCTCACGCCCGAAAGTTTCTATCTGCGCGCCAACCAACTCATCTACGAGGCGATTCGCGACCTCGGCGCACAACAGCTGCCTATCGACTTGCTGACCGTGACGCAACAACTCCGCTCCAACGGTCACCTCGACGAAGTGGGCGGTGCCGTTCACATTTCGGAACTGACCAGCCGTGTGGCTTCTGCCGCCAATATCGAATACCACGCCCAAATCGTGGCGCAAAAGTACCTTGCGCGCGAACTCATCAGTTACAGTTCGCAGATTGGCACACTTGCGTTTGACGAGAGTATTGATGTTTACGACCTGATGCAAGAGGCTGAAGGCAAACTGTTTGAACTGTCGAGAACCACACTGAAGCGAGATTTCACGCAAATCGACCCCGTGATTAGCGAGGCTATGAAGAAAATCCAGGAGGCGGCTGCGCGCGAAAGCGGCTTGAGCGGTCTGCAAACTGGCTACCGCGACCTCGACAAGATGACTTCGGGTTGGCAAAACAGCGACTTGATTATCATCGCTGCGCGTCCTGCAATGGGTAAGACGGCACTGGTGCTCTCCATGGCTAAGAATATGGCGGTGGATTTCAATACGCCTGTGGCTGTGTTCTCGTTGGAAATGTCGAATCTCCAACTTGTCAATCGTTTGATTAGTAACGTGTGCAACTTGGAGAGCGAGAAAATCAAGAGCGGCCAACTTTCACAAGCCGACTGGGACAACCTGATGACACGCATCAAAGACCTGTATGCCGCGCCGCTATACGTTGACGACACTCCTTCGCTGTCGGTGTTCGAACTCCGCACCAAGGCTCGCCGCCTTGTGAAAGAGCACGACATCAAGCTCATCATCATCGACTACTTGCAGCTGATGAACGCCACCGGCATGAAGTTCGGCAGCCGTGAACAGGAAGTGAGTACCATTTCACGCTCGCTGAAGCAGTTGGCTAAGGAATTGAACATTCCAATCATCGCCCTGTCGCAGCTCAACCGTAATGTGGAATCGCGTGGCGACGACAAGAACGGCAAGCGTCCGCAGTTGAGCGACCTTCGTGAATCTGGTTCTATTGAGCAGGATGCCGACATCGTTTGCTTCATTCACCGTCCCGAATACTACACCAAGTCGGGAGTTGATGCCGAGGGCAAAGACATTCGTGGCAAGGCTGAATTTATCATCGCCAAGCACCGTAGTGGTTCGGTGGGCGATGTGCCTATGCGATTTGTGGGCAAGTATGCCCGATTCGAGAACTGGGATGAAGGACTCGGCACAAGCACCGAAACCTACGAATCGAAAATCAATGGCGACGAAAGCGGTGCCACACCGTTGGAGCAACCCAGCGCGCCACAGCCTGAGTTCACCCCACCAGCCCCAAACGTGGACTTCCTTGAGTCCAACGGCAACACAGCACCATTCTAATCTACCCCCATAACGACGCATCATCACGTAGGGACATGCCTTCGGCATGTTTCCAATGCAACACGCAATGGGTCAGTGGAAAATTCCTGGGTATTAGATTATGCATTGTTGCCGGAATCGTGGGTGGAATCAAAAACAAAAACATAAAAAACAGCCTTGGAGCAAAGTGGAATGCTTCGCATTTGGCGGTGCGATTGTGCGCTTTGCGTCATCGGAAACGAGTTTCCATGCCGCAAACCACACAATCTCTCCACCACCCTCTTACGAGGGCCTTCCACTTTGCCCCAAGGGTAAAAACCGCTCGCCGTTTCACGGCGAAAAACCCCTGATTAAAATAATATTATGGTAGTCCGCTCACAATTATGATAATATATTAAAAATTAACCATTTGACGCGAGCGCGAATTATCGCATCAATACCATATCAAACGCATTTGGGCGCCATTTTATCTGATCTAACGCAAATTTAGATTTATGAAGATTGGTTTTTCGCCGAAGGCGAGCGGTTTTTATCCTTTTGGCGATGCCACCGACCTCGCAGGGGAGGGCGGCGTTAGGGGTGTGGTGTGACTGGTTCAAGCTCCAGCTTGAAATCAGACATACCGTAGCACTAACGACAGGTGCGAAGCACTGGCATCGGCAAAAGGCTGTTTTTTATGTTTTTGTTTCAGTCCCCCAGTATTTATCCACTGACCCCACTCTATACATCAAAAGGATATTAAAGAGCAAAACACTGATTTAATCCATTTAATCCTATTTACACCCTATGTTATTAATTGAGGTGTTAATGGACTCGAAATTGGATTAAATCGGTTTTTTCCTGACAAACTGGGGCAAATTCCCTATATATCAGATATCTTACACTCGGCAGTTGTCGAGGTAGCTGTAGTATTTGCCGGAGCGGCATACGATGATGTGGTCGAGGAATTGCACATCTACGGCTCGGCAAGCCACTTTCATACGCTCGGTGAGTTGGTCGTCTTGTGGGCTGGGGCGATTATTGTCGCTTGGGTGGTTGTGCGCCAAAATCACACCGTCGGCAAGGTTGTCGATCAGTTCGCGCAGAATCATCTTGATGTCGCCCACCGCCGCCGTTGTGCCACCCACGCTCATGCGCTTGCAGCCAATCACTCGTTTGGCACGATTGAGCATCAAAATCCATATTTCCTCATGCTCCAGATAGTCGAGTTTGTGGCGAAGATACTCGTAGGCATCTTGGCTGCTGGTGATTTGCCTCTCCTCAAGCGACTCCGACTGATAGCGGCGTGAGAGTTCGAGCGCAGCCATCAGCTCAATGGCTTTCACAGGACCAATGCCACGATATTTCACCAGTCCCTTCACCCCAGAGCGAGCTATTTTCGAGAGTTTGTTGTCGTTGTCGTTGAGAATGCGCTGGCACAGGTCCACCACGCTCTCGCCCGGCGTGCCACTACCGATGACAATCGCCATCAGTTCGGCGTTAGAAAGCGCCTCAAAGCCATGTTTGGTGGCCTTTTCACGCGGACGCTCGTCTTCCGTGGTATGGAATTTCAGGGTGCGAGTGCCCACCAGCGATTTTTTCTCGTCATCCATGGCTATTTACCTTTGCGAATGGCTATTTCCTCTTCAATGTTTCTGCCGTGTCGAAGCAAAATCTTCCACACAAACGCCTTGATAAAGCCACAGCCATAGCTGCCCAACTGAATGAAGCTGGTGAGAATCGCCAAGCAGGCAATTTTCAGGCTCTTGGTCTCTGCCAATGCGCTAATCCACAGCAGCGCCACATACAGTGCCAATGGCAAGATTGCCCACCAGCGCCAGAATATGGCAAGCAGAATGAGCGTGGCGCAACCGATCACAAACACCGCCGGCAAGGTGTGAACCAACTTCAGCGAATCGGGGTAAAGCAATTTAAGCGTGATGCGCGACATGCCGAACACATAGGTTTGGCGCGAGAACGAGCGCAAGGTGTTGCGGCGCTTGTGATACACATACGCGTCGCGGAACAGCGTGATGGTGAAACCAGCCTTGCGGATTCGGGTGCTCATGTCGATGTCTTCGCTAAACATTTCACGGAATCCGCCCACGGTTTCCCATACTTTGCGGCTGTAACCCATATTGAACGAGCGAGGCACAAACTTTTCGAGTTGCACCTTGCCGCCTCTGATACCGCCTGTGGTGAGGAACGCCGTCATCGAAAACGAGATGGCTTTCTGCGTGTCGTTGAAGTCGGCGCTGGCGGCATCGGGTCCGCCGAAGCAGTCCACAGGCTGTTTTTTCAGCGATGCCTTCAGAGCTTCGAAGTATTGTGGAGGAATCACGCAATCGCTGTCGAAAAATATGAAGTAATCGCCTTTGGCACGCTCAATTCCGTAGTTTCGGGCAATGCTGCGTCCGTCGTTTTCCTTCCAGAAATAGTGCACGTCCACCTTGTCGGCATAGGCTTGCGCAATGTCGTCGCATCGCTCTGTGGAGCCGTCCTCCACGAGCATCACCTCAAAGTCGCGGTCGGTCTGTTTTGAGAGGCTTTCAAGCAAGTCGCGCACCTCGCCACGTCTGTTATACACGGGCACGATAACGGAGAAATATGGTTTACCTTGATTGTTCATTTGCATAAATTCTAATAAAGTATGCAAATATACAATTTTAAGCCGAAAAAGCCGTAAAAAATTAGCGACACAAATAAAAAAAGCCTAACTTTGCACCGCTTAAAAACTTATTAATTTTTAAATCAACTAATTTGACTACACTTTATTATGAAGCAATACAAAAATTTATTTTTATCTGCTCTGCTAATCTTTAGTGTTGGCATTTCTGTGTTTGCGGCTGCCCCTGCCGGATATTACCGCTCGCTCAACGGCCTGAAAGGGCAGGCGTTGAAAAATGCGGTACACAACCTCATCAAGAATCACACTGTGGTGTCGTACAACAGCCTTTGGAACTACTTCCCAAGCACCGACTGCCGCCCTACCGACAAAAGCGTGGTGTGGGATATGTATAGCAACAATGTTTACCACTTCAATGGTTTCAAGGGCGTGAGTGGTATGCACAAGGAGCACTCCTTCCCTAAAAGCTGGTGGGGCGGAACTGAAGTTGACGCCTACACCGACCTTCACCACCTCTATCCAAGCGACGGTCAAGCCAATATGGCTAAGAGCAACCACCCATTGGGCGAGGTGGCAAATGCCTCGTTCAACAATGGCGTGACCAAGGTGGGCACCCCTGTGGCTGGCCAAGGCGGTGGCGACGGCACCGTGTTCGAGCCCGACAATGCCTACAAGGGCGACTTCGCGCGCACCTATTTCTATATGGCCACTTGCTACCAAGACTACAAGTGGAAGTACACCTACATGGTGAACAACAGCAGTTGGAAAACGCTCAACACCTGGGCCATCGACATGCTGCTCAAATGGAGCCGAAACGACCCCGTGAGCGACAAGGAAAACGACCGCAACGACGCCGTGTATCGCATTCAGAACAACCGTAACCCTTTCATCGACCTTCCCGAACTGATTGAATACATCTGGGGCGACAAGCAAGACCAGGTGTTCAACGTGGAAGGCGGCGACCCTCCTGTGGGCGACCCAGCACTCATCACCCCAACACAAGGCACCGAACTCTACTTCGGCGAAGTGGGATTGGGCAAGAGCATCAACTATGTGGTGTATGTGAAGGGCGAAAACCTCACCAACACCCTGAGCGTGCGTGTGTATAAGAATGATTACGCTATGTTCACCACCAGCGTGAAATCAATCGACCGCAGCGCAGTGAACAGCAAGCAGGGCTACCCTCTCGTAATCACCTACACCCCAACGGCTATCGGCAACCACAAGGCAAAACTGCTCTTGAGCGACGGTGGATTGGTGGGCAGCATAGGCGTGGAACTGTCGGCATCATGTCTGCCAGCGCCCACACTCACCCCAATCACTGCCTACGCGGCAAGCAATGTGACCGATTCGAGTTTCGTGGCTAACTGGCAACCCACAACCGATGCCATCGACTATTACATCGTGAACCACTCCATCTTCGACGGCAACAACGATGTGCTCGACAGCGAGTCGGTGGTGGTTGACGCAGAGGAATCAAGCTGCGAATTTACCAATATGAAACTCGGCAAGAAGCACACCTACACCGTGCAGTCGTTCCGCCTGGGCTACACTTCTGAGGTGTCGAACATCATCACCGTGGAGAACAATGGCATCATCGGCGACCTCAACGGCGATGGTCAACTGAATGTGACCGACGTGACCGTGCTAATCAACATGATTCTCGGCACCGAACCAATGTCCGCTAAAGCCGACATCAACGGCGACGGAAAAGTTGATGTGAGCGACATAACCGCCCTCATCAACCTCATCCTGCACTAAAACAACATCAAATAATTCTCCCACAGCCCTCGCAGCCACCACCTGCGAGGGCTTTTTTCATGCCATCACAACGTGGAAGAATGGTTCAGCGGATAAATGCTGGGAGCACAGAAACAAAAACATAAAAAAACAGCTCGCCTTCGGCGAAAAACCAAACCCGGTAGGGACGTGATAATTCACGTCCGCCCATAATTATGATACCATATTGAATATCAACCATTTGGCGCGGACGCGAAGTGTCGCGTCCCTACCATGCAAAATCGTTTGGGGAAATTTGATGCAACCTCCTTCCAAGAAATCATTATATCATCAGGGGTTTTTCGCCGTGAAACGGCGAGCGGTTTTTATCCTTGGAGCAAAGTGGAAAGCCCTCGTAAGAGGGTGGCGGAGGGATTGTGTGGTTGGCGGCATGGAAACTCATTTCCAATGACGCAAAGCGCACAGTCGCACCGCCAAATGCGAAGCATTCCACTTTGCTCCAAGGTTGTTTTTCATATTTTTGTTTTTTGTTCCCATCCATGTACATAATCTATCCCCCAGTATTTATCCACTGACCCCATCAAATGGGGCGATTGTGGGCGGAAAAGGCGGAAAGCACTGCAAGGGAGCGAAAATGTGTCATTATTTCACACTTACATATCGGGAAAAAGAAAAATCATCATAAAAATGAAAAAAAACGTCAATTTGATAGTGATAATTATTTTTTTTTCATAAATTTGGGGCATTAAAACCAACTTCAAAAATTAACAAGAACAAACAACTTAAAAACAAACAAAAAAATGAAAGTCGGTATTCCAAAAGAAATCAAGAACAACGAAAACCGCGTTGGCATGACCCCCGCAGGCGTTGCTGAATTAGTGAAAAATGGTCACGAAGTATTTGTACAGCACACAGCTGGTGAAGGCAGCGGTTTCCCCGATGAGCAGTACACAGCAGTAGGTGCAAAAATCCTCCCTACCATTGAAGATGTGTATGCCACAGCCGACATGATCGTAAAGGTGAAAGAGCCTATCAAGCCTGAGTACAAACTCATCCGCAAAGGACAGCTCTTGTTCACTTACTTCCACTTCGCAAGCGATGAAGAGCTCACCAAGGCCATGATTGAAAGTGGCTCAGTGTGCCTCGCTTACGAAACTGTAGAAACTCCCGACCGCCGCTTACCATTGCTCGTGCCTATGAGCGAAGTGGCAGGTCGCATGGCAGCCATCAACGCTGCTTACTATCTCCAGAAGACAAAAGGCGGCAAGGGCAAGCTCATTGGTGGCGTGCCTGGCGTGAAGCCTGCCAAGTTCCTCGTGCTCGGTGGTGGCACCGTGGGTGAAGCTTGCGCTCGCTATGCAGCCGGCATGGGCGCAGATGTGCTCATTACCGATGTGTATCTCCCACGCCTCCGTCAACTCGACCTCGAAACTCCAGCCAATGTTCGCACGCTCTACAGCTCCGAACACAATATCCGCATGGAATTGAAGGATGTGGACGCAGTGATTGGCTCGGTGCTCATTCCAGGCGAAAAAACTCCATACCTCATCAGTAGAGAAATGCTCAAGGAAATGCAACCCGGCACAGTGCTCGTCGACGTGGCTATCGACCAAGGTGGCTGCTTCGAAACATCGCGCCCAACCACCCACTCCGAACCAACCTACGAAGTGGACGGCATTCTCCACTATGCAGTGGCAAACATTCCTGGCGCAGTGCCCAACACATCAACCATGGCCCTGACCAACGCCACCCTCAAATATGCCGTAAAACTCGCCAACAAGGGCTGGCAACAGGCATGTAAAGAAGATGAGGCACTCTACAAAGGCCTCAACGTGGTGGAAGGAAAAGTCACCTTCAAGGGCGTAGCCGAAGCATGGAACCTCCCCTACGAGCCCATCACCCTCTAAACACCCCCAAATCCCCAAATAAAACCGGGCTGCCCCCCAAAAGGCAGCCCCCTTTTTTTACAATACCGTGGTTTCCAAACTATTTTAGGTGCCACGCGTGGAAATTGAATGGAAATTTGTAAATTTGTAGGTATGATGAGGCAAAGTGAAAAAATGAAGAGTGGACGGCTGGGGCTTTATGTGGCTCTGCTGGTGGGTGCATTGGTGGTGATGGCGCTGCTGCGCAACTGCGGGGGTGGCGAGATTCCACTGCAACCGGGTGCCGACAATGTAAGTAAGAGCGGTGGCGACACGCTCGATGTGGCTATCGAATACTCCCCCATCAGTTACTACACCTACGCCGACACGCTCGGCGGCTTGGACTACGATTTGCTGCGCATGGTGTCGAAGCGCATGGGGCAACCTATGAAATTCCATTCGGTGGTGACGCTGAGCAAGGCGCTGGAGGAGCTTGACCGTGGCACCTACGACTTGCTGGCTGGGCAGTTTCCATCCACCACGGAAGCGCAGGAGAAATATCTATTTACCGACGATGTGTTTTTGGATAAGCAGGTGCTGGTGCAACGCAAAGACGCGAAGGGCGGCACAGCGGTAAAGTCGCAGCTCGATTTGGCTGGAAAAACGGTGTGGATTGTGAAAGATTCGCCTATGCGTGAGCGTGTGGAGGCACTGAGCCGTGAGATTGGCGACACTATCCATATACAAACGGAAAACAGTTACGGTCCTGAGCAACTGTTTCTGAAGGTGGTGACTGGCGAAATTGATTTTGCCGTAATCAACAGCCACATTGCCCATCAACTTGCGAAGAAATATGCCGACAAGGTGGACGTGAGCCGCGACATCAGTTTCTCGCAACTCCAGTCGTGGGTGCTGAAAAAGGGCAACACGGATTTATGTAAAAAAATCAACGAGCAAATCAAAGCCATCAAAGCCGACTCGCTCGCCTATTCCACCCTGCTCCACCGCTATTTCTAACCATCAGAGAGAAATTAGAGGTTAGAAAAAAGTCAACAAGTCTACGAGTCAACAGGTCAACGAGTTTGGGGGCTGGTGGTCCCGATTGGGTCTGCTTGGGTCTGCTTGGGTTCGAGAAGCAGAACACCGATTTAATCCATTTAAATCCATTTACACCCTATTTTAAAAAAAATAGAATCACATCATAACGTAGGGACATGCCTTTAGCATGTTTCAATGGCAACCAGCATCGCCCCACACATTATGATTCGGGGGATTCGTTGGCTTTTAATTTTTGGATATATGCCAGTTCGCTCACGGCGTAATCTTGGCTGGTGGGGTCGTCGAGAAGGGATTTGAACACTTTTTCCGCCTCGTCAAGTTTGCCGAACTCAATCAGCGAATAGCCGTGGCGACGCTTTAAAAACGACAGCAATTTCTGCACATGCTCCGGCACGTCGTCGTCATCGGGGAACTGCTGGCGCACATCATCGACAATCGTTTCAATCTCCTTGAACACTCGCAGGTCGCCACTATTGGCAAGCACATTCACATACTCCATGGCATGGTGAATATCGCCAGTGCTTTTCACCATATTGAGGTAATAAAACGCCTTTTCAAACAGGCACAATTCGCAGTAGCAGAAACCCAAACAGTAAACTGCTTGCTGCAATTGCTTGGTGGCTTCCTTGCTCACCGAGAAAAAGCGGTGGCGTGTGCTGCGATACACATTCTCGAAATGCGCAATAGCCTCGAAATAGCGGTTGGAGAGCATGTATCGCCGTCCCCAATACATATTGTAGGCAATATCGGTGTCGGTCACATTCAGGAGCAACTGCTGCTCCTCGGTGAGTTCGTCGGTTTTTTCATCCTTCACCTTGATAAGCGCATCTTTCCACATATATTCGGCTTCGGCGCGCATCTGCTCTGCCGAGGAGTAGTCGTAGCCCATCAAGAATGTGATGGCCAAAGGTGTCTTGTCGCCAGCGGTGGCGGCAATAGAGTTGCGCATATTAGCATCGCCATGGTCGAGAGACACCACCACACGGAAAAATGCGCTGTGGTCGGTCACGCCTGCCTCACGCATAGTGATGGTGAGCGCATAGTTGGCATTGGCGTTCTCGCTCATAGGCGTGTGATAAGTGGCAACGGCTGTTGCCACCGATGAGCAAAACGATGGGCTGTCGGCTTTCTCGTTCACGATAAACGCAGCAAGGTTCACATCCTCCAAAGTGCAGTCGGAGGCATCATACTTGGTCAAGCCACCATCGTTCACCACTTGCAGGCGTGAAAGTTCTATGTCGCTTCTGCCAAGCATACATTCCAGCAGATAACCAAGGTTGAAACTCTTATCATGTTCAAATTCCAAATTGGCAGGTGGCAACTGACCGTGCCTCAACTCCTGATTGCGAATCAAGAACAGTTCACGCTTGCGGTCGGAAAAAGTGCGCTCTACATCGAGCGTACCCTCGTCGCGAGCATCTTCCAAGGCGTTTTTCAGTCTGTCGTTGTAGGAGCGTTGCGCCTGAAAGCAAGCCACAAGCGATTCGGCAAGCAATTGCACCGTCATCACGTCGGCATAGTAGGAAATATGCACCGTCACTTCACCGTCCTTCTCCATGTTCTCATACGAATATTTGAAGCGGTATTCAGTAAAGTTGCAAGTGTTGCACACGCTTCGCACAATGTCGATATAGCGTGCCGGAATGTCGAGGATTCGGGGATATAGCACTTCCACACCGCCATGACGATTGGCGTAGGCCACGAAATGCCCACCTTGAAAGTCGAAGTAGTATCGGTCAAAACCTCTCGGCTTGTCTTCGTCGTCGGCGTCGATCTGAAATTTGCAGTTGTATTGGGCAAAAAATTGCTTCAGCACCTCCACAGCATTGGGGTACGACACACCGTCAGCACCCGATTCGCCATCAGATGCAGTATGATTGGAATCAGCCTGAAAGCGGCTCTTCACGTAATTTATGCCTTTATTTAAGAGAGAGTCAAAATCCATATATGTTTTTCGTTATGTGTTTTTTATCACAATCACAAAATTAATCACAATTCCCCACATTACCAAATCCCCCAACATCTTCCCCACACCTCACCCCACGCCTCACACAGATCCCACTCTAAGTTTGCACCGAGAATTGGCGAAGCCCAATAATTATCCAAAAAACAATCTGAAATGAAAATAGATTTCAACTGCAAGAG
>SFGS01000059.1 GCA_004557565.1 Bacteroidales bacterium
ACGGCGAGCGGTTTTTATCCTTGGGGCAATGTGGTGAGCCCTCGTAAGAGGGTGGCGGAGGGATTGTGTGGTTGGCGGCATGGAAACTCGTTTCCAATGCCGCCAAGTCGCACAATCCCTCCGCCAAATGCGAAGCATTCCACGTTGCTCCAAGGCTGTTTTTTATGTTTTTGTTTTTTTATTCCATTGACGATTCGGCAACAAAGCATAATCTATCCCCACATATTTTCCACTGATTCGTTAAAGCCCCACCTATACCGGTACTATAGCATCGGCATAGGTGGGTGAATTAGAGAAAAAGCAAGCCCCAATCCTGCGCGCAGGATTGGGGCTGTATGGGGAATAGATGTGTGTGGAAATAGGGGTTACTTGAGAGTAACGAGAGTGCCGCATGGTTCGCCGGCGAGCACTTTGCGGAGGTTGCCCTTCACGTCCATGTTGAACACATGGATTGGGAGTCCGTTTTCCTTACACATGATAGTAGCTGTCATATCCATCACCTTGAGGTTGCGGTTGTAGATTTCGTCGTAGGTGATTTTGTCGAACTTGGTGGCTGTTGGGTCCTTTTCTGGGTCGGCGGTGTAGATACCGTCAACACGGGTGCCCTTGAGCATCACTTCTGCCTCCACTTCAATGCCACGGAGTGCCGAGCCAGTGTCGGTGGTGAAGAATGGGTTGCCAGTGCCGCACGACATAATTGCCACCTTGCCTTGCTCCATAGCCTCGATAGCACGCCACTTGCTGTACTGCTCGCCGATTGGGAACATGTTGATGGCGGTGAGCACCTTCGATGGCTGGCCCACTGCGTCGAGACCTGAACTCAATGCGATAGAATTGATCACGGTAGCCAACATGCCCATCTGGTCGCCCTTCACACGGTCGAAGCCTTGCGCCGCGCCTTTCAGTCCGCGGAAAATGTTGCCGCCACCGATTACGATAGCCACTTGCACGCCAGCGTCAACCAATTCCTTGATTTGCTCGCAATAGTCAGCCACACGCTGTGGGTCGATACCGAAGCCTTGCTCGCCCTGGAGCGATTCACCACTGAGTTTGAGAAGCACACGCTTATAAATTGCCTTCATAGTTTGTCCTGTTTTTTGTATTTGATACTTGTTTGTGATTTCGTAATGCAAAAATAGCGAGTTTTGCGCCAACTGCCAAAAAAAAGGTTGGACAACCGCTCGGCGATTAATCCAACCTCTATATCTTACTTAATTAAAAGTGGTCAACTCTTACTTTGAAGCCTTAGCGCGCTCAATGTATTTGTCGATGTTCATACCGAGAGCGGTGCGTGGGAATTGAGTCTTCATAGCCTCATACACGGCGAGTTCGTCGTCGTATTTCTTGGTGGCGTGAAGCACTGTAGCCTTCTTCTTCATGATGATAGGAGTGAGTGATTCGTTGTCGCCAGCTTGCTTGATAGCCTTATCGTAGTTAGAGATGGCCTTGTCGTAGTTTTTCTTGTTCACATAGCAGTCAGCCAAGAGTGATTGAGCAGCAGGACCCATAATCTTACCGTTGAAGCTTGAGCCTTCGAGAAGTTGGATAGCTTCATCGTATTTCTTTTGCTTGTAAAGAATAGTTGCTGCCATTTGTGCTGCGCGGTTAGCAGGAGCGTATGATTCGTTGGCAGCCTTCTTGTAAGCAGCAAGACCTGCAGAGTCGCCCTTAGTCACATATTCCATATCGGCCTTGTTGACCATATTTTGAGCGTCTTGCATACCATTGTTGCGAACCATGATAAAGATTGCAACAGCTGCAAATACTGCAACGATAGCGCCAACACCACCGTAGATGAGCTTTCTGTTGTTTTCAAGTTTCTGTTCCCATGAGGTGAGCGTTTCGTTCACTTCGTCAACAGTTGTACGAGCTTGTTTGTTGTTCTGTTTAGCCATATTATGTTTTTAACTAAAAAATTTTCAATAGTTTCAGCTCGCAAAATTAATAGTAATTATTGTGATTTAAAAGTAATTTGCGGATTATTTTTCAAAAAAGAGCGAAAACGCATCAGTTATATGCTTAATTTGAGTAAATTTGCGGTCGAAAAGCGAGCAATATCACTTTTGCAATTCTTAAATTTATTTATCTAAAGTGAAAAAGATTCTTTTGGCAATGGGCATGATGCCGCTACTGTGGTGCTGCGATGGTAGTGGCGAACGCAAAACGACAAGCAATGGCACCGACACGGTGGCCACAACCAGTGCCGCGCCCACTCCCACCAGTGAGCGAATTGCCACAATGACCGAGGAAGTGCGTATGCTCATGGAGCAATTCGGCGAAAACCCCGATCCAAAACTTCTGCAACAGGCAATGAGTATCAACGACAGCATCGAGCGTCTCGACACCACACAGCAAGGACGCTTCAACACCGCTCTCACGCGCGCGCAACTGCTCGCCATGAGCGGCAACATGCTTGAGGCGATGGAAATTCAGGAACGATTGCTCAGCAACAACCCCGACGACTTTGTGCGCCTCCAGTTCTACGCCGGGAAATACCGTATGGAGGGCAAACTCGACTCGATGAACATCTACGCCGAGCGTGCGTTGAGCAGGTGCGACAAGGTGATTGCCGACAGCGCCGACAATGCCGTGGCGGTGGACCAGGCGTTGATGAACAAAATCAACATCTACCAGATTCTTGACAACCGCAGCAAGGCGAAAGAGGCGAACGACCAACTCGCCAGACGACACAAAGACGACCCCGACTACCAGTTGACCGACGAGGAATTTAACGAGGAATACAACGCCGCAAGAGCATCGCTCAACCAGTCGGCAGAGGCATACCGTAAAAACGAAAAAGAGATGCTTCGCAAGAGCGAGAAGGAAGTTCATCGCAAGGGCGAAAAGGAAAAGAGAAAACACTCCGCACCAGCGCAATAAAACGAATGGCAAGGCTTTGTCCCTCCCACATTAAATTTTGCCCTCCCACATCAAATAATTTTGGAGGGGATATACAAGTTGTCCCTGTGATAATTTGGTAATGATTGAAAAAAAATCCCATAGGAATTTCATCGCATCTTCTTCGGGACAACTTGTATATCATTGCCATAATTTTTGTATCTTTGCATTTGGATAACAAACGACGAACGCTCACTCCTATGGAACTTAGATGCCCACATTGCGGAAAAAAGCAGACACTGACGGTGGCAAAACTCACCGCCAGCGGTGGTGTGGTGATTTGTCCGCAGTGCGTGAGCGAGTTTACGGTAGATGTGAGCAAACTGCCTAAGGAGTCGCCAGCCGTGGCTGAACCTGCTCCTGAAGCGGCCACTGCCCCCAATCCCCACAGCGAGGTGGCATTCTGCTCCACCTGTGGCAAGGGTCTGCCAGCGCGTGGACTGAATTTCTGCCCATTCTGCGGTGCGCCACTGCCATTTACCGAAGTGAGCGCCACAGCCTCAGCCGCACCACAGCGCTCCACCACGGCAGCCACACAGAAAGCCCCAGAGCAAAACAAAACCACACAAACTGAGGGAAACACACTCGCCGCACTTCCGTTCGTGAAAGTTCCACACTTCATTCCTCAAAAGCACGAGCCAGCAAGCCTCCGCTTCAAACTCATGGCATGGGTGGTGATTGCCACCCTCGTCGCCTTTTTCGTGCTGATGGTTTGGCACGGCAATGTGGAATAACTCCCGCCCCCACGAAAAAAAACGCATGGTAGGGACGCGATAATTCGCGTCCGCATCAAATGGCTAATATTCAATGTGTTATGACAATTATGGGCGGACGTGAAATATCACGTCCATAGCAGGGTAATCTTTTTTTTATGTTTTTGTTTTTGGCTCCATTCACGATTTAACAACAATGTATAATCATTGCTCCAACATTTTTCATCTGAGCCTAAAGACACACCAAAAATTAAAAAATCAAAAATAATCGGTTTTTGCTATAATATTCTGTGATAACATGCGTTATTATGGAAAAATTTCGCTAAATTAGCATATTCATTTACACAACCAAGTAAAAACCAGATATGACCGAGAAGAACAGATACTGTGTGATCATGTGCGGTGGATGTGGAAGCCGCCTGTGGCCTAAGAGCCGTACACAGATGCCCAAGCAATTTATTGATTTCCTTGGAACAGGACAGTCGTTGCTACAACTCACCGTAGCGCGATTGAAAGGTATTATTCCACAAGAAAATATTATCATGCTCACTCGCAGCGAATATGTGGACCTGGTGAAGGAGCAAGTGCCCGAAATCACCGACAGCCAAATATTGTGCGAGCCAGCACACCGACGCACCGGACCAGGCAACGCCTGGGCAGCCTACCATATCAAGGCGCTCAACCCCGACGCAAAAATCATGGTGGCTCCGTGCGACAATATCATTCTGCGTGTCGACGAATTTCGCGAGAGTGTGGAAAAGGCGTTCGAGTTTATCGAGCACCACGACACGCTGCTCACCTTTGGCGTGAAGCCCACCCACCCCGAAACCCGCTACGGCTACATTCAGCAGGGGCGTGAAATCGACAGTGATTTCGCCATGGTGAAAACATTCACCGAAAAGCCCGACTTGGAGTTGGCGAAGGTGTTTGTGGATAGTGGCGAGTTTTACTGGAACACCGGCATCTTCTTCTGGAGTGCCACTTCCATTATCAAGGCACTCAACGACAACGCCGCCAAGGTGTCGCCGAAGTTCCGTGAGGGCGAAGGCATCTACGGCACCGACAAGGAAGAGGAGTTCATCAAAGAGATTTACTCCGCAAGCCAGAGCATTTCCATCGACTACGCCGTGCTTGAAAAGGCCGACAATGTGACGGTGCTCCGTGTTGACGGCATCGGCTGGACCGACCTCGGCACATGGGGCTCGCTCTACGATGTAAGCCCAAAGAACCACGATGGCAACGTGCTGCAAGGCACCAAAACGATGATGATGAACAGCCACAACAATATCGTATCGACCCAAGGCGACAAGTTGGTGGTTGTGTCGGAACTCGACGACTACATCATCGCCGACAGCGAAAACGCCCTGCTCATCGTGCCACGCAGCGAGGAACAGAAAATCCGCACCTATGTGCGTGAAGTGAAAGCCACCTACGGCGATGAATACAAATAATGCCCCCACGATTACCACGATTGGGCTATAGCCCAATCGTAAAGAAAATATATAAAATAACCGGCCGCGATTGCGGTCGGTTATTTTATTATGCTAATAATAGATGTCGTCGTTGTCGGGGCTGCTTTGGTTCACGCGTCGGCCTTGATTTTTTGCCTTTTGGTTTTGGCTTTGCTTCTTTGCCGCCTTTTCTTGGGCGCGCTTCACTTCTTCGCGCTTGCGAGCCTGCTCTTCTTGACGCTGCTTTCGCTGGCGGTCGGCTTTCGCCTGCTCCTCTTGACGCGCTTTGGCCTCTTGGCGTTCCTTATCTTTCTTCTTCAGGAATTCCTCACGCTCCTTTTGGTCGCGCTTGGCTTGCTCCTGACGCATTTTTTCCTCTTTCTCGGCACGCTTGCGTGCTTCTTTTGCTGCCTTTTCGCGGCGCTTTTGCTCCTGCTTGGCAGCCTCTTTCTGCTCTTTTTCTTTGAGTTTTCTGAGTTTTTCCTTCTGCTTAGCCAGTCGCTCAGCCTCTTTCTTCTCCTCGGCTTTGCGCTTTTCGGCACGTTTGCGTGCCTCCTTGTCGAGTTTTTCCTGCTCTGGATTTGGCTTCACTTCCTTTTTCTCCTCCGCCGCAAGTTCGGGCCTCCTCTCCTTTTGTGCAGTGGTGTGCGTGCGTGAGCGCACCTTTCTGCCACTGATGAGAATGTCCTTCAAACCGCAGCCCTTGTTGAAGCGGCAAAGGTCCACAGCGTGGTCGATACCGGCTATCACGCCCTTTTCGGAGAATTGCCACAGCACCCAGTTGGCACCACCCATAAGGCGAGGCTCCACTTTTGAATAGCGGGCAATGAACAGCGGATAACCCGAGATTTTCCCACTCAAGTAGGAATTATAGAATGCGTGACCGGTGTAAATCATCGGTTTGCAGCCATAGTGGTCTTCCAATTTGTCGGCAAAGGCAAGCACAGAATCCACCAGCGCCCTCACCGTGAGGTTGTTGCCACGCACCTCCACATCGATAAGCGGAATCAAGTCCTGATCCTCCTTCTTCACTACGGAGGTGAAGTTGCGAAACTGCTTCTCCACCGGCACATTCGGGCGGAAGAAGTGGTATGCGCCCACATGTATGCCGTATTGGCGCGCATTCTCAATGTTGTATTGATAGTGTCGGGAGCGATAGGTGGAGCCCTCGGTGGCTTTCACATACACGAATTTGATGTTCTTGTCCTTGGCTGTGGAGCTCCAGTCGATGTCTTTCTGATAGCTCGACACGTCGATGCCGTCGTAAATCAGATTTGCCGACGAACCGTTCACGGTCACCTGTGCGCACGAAATGCCTGCCACCACGGTGAGCAGCAACACAGAAAGCGCACCTTATATAAATGCAAAAATGTATAAAAAACTCTGCTTATCGGAAGAATCTGCCCACTACTGGCAACTTCTGGAACATTTCGCCCATGTGCTCGCGGCGGAACATTACCACGAAGAACACCATCATCAGCACGCAGCGATACACCGTGTCGAGCACGGCGGTGCCGAACGGATGCCACAGCATGGCGACAAACAGCATGGCGGCGAGGCCAGTGTAGATGCCTATGTCTTTCATCGGGTAGGCAATCGGGTAATGCTTCTGCCCCACGAAGTAACTAATCACCATGGCGGTGCCATAGCCAGCGAATCCGCCCCACGCGCAAGCCATATAGCCATACTTGGGCACGAAGATGAAGTTGATGGCAAAAAGCACGGCGCAACCCACAAACGAGAACACTGCGCCCCAGATGGTTTTGTCGATGAGTTTATACCAGAATGAGAGGTTGAAATACACACCCATCATGATTTCTGCCGCCATCACAATAGGCACCACCTTCAAGCCCTCCCAGTAGTCGGGGGCGATGATGTGCTTGAGCACGTCGATGCCGGCAATCACTGCCAGGAATGCGAAAAGGGTGAACATGATGAAGTATTTCATCGCCTTGGCGTAGGTGTCTTTGTTGTCCTTGTCCTTGCTCTTGCCAAACACAAACGGCTCGTAGGCGTAGCGGAACGCTTGAGTGATCAGTGCCATAATCATTGCCACCTTCACAGCCGCGCCGTAGATGCCCAGTTGCTTCTGCTGGTCGGCAGCCTCGTAGATGATGGGGAACAAAATCTTGTCGGCGGCTTGGTTGAGAATGCCGGCGATACCGAGCACCAGAATGGGCCAACTGTAGCCCAACATGCGCTTGAGCAATGCCCAGTCGAAGCGCCACTTGATGCAGAGCAGTTCTTTCCAGAAGAGGAAAGTGATGGCGCCTGTGGTCACGAGGTTGATGTAGAACACATAGCCCACATTGAGCGTGAAGTGGTCGTCGTAGATACCGAAAAGGTTGCACTTCATGGCTGGCAATATCAGGAAATAGAGCAGATTGAGCAGAATATTGATAAAAATAAACGCCAATTTCAGCCCTGCGAACTTGATAGGCTGCTTTTTATAGCGGAGATAGGCAAACGGAATGGCTTGGAATGCGTCGAGTGCCACAATAATAGCCATCGACACCACCCACGACTGATGATCCGCATAGCCGAGGGCTGATGAGATGCTGGGCAGGAAGCCCACAACGGCAGCCACAAACATCAGTGCCGTGGCCCCCACCGACACCAGCGTGGTGCTATACACCTTTTCGGCATCCTCGTCGGCTTTGTTGGCGAAGCGGAAGAATGTGGTTTCCATACCATAGGTGAGAATCACCAGCAGCAGCGCAGTCCATGCGTAGAGGTTGGTGATCACGCCATAGCCACCAGAGGCGGCAGAGAGTGTGGCGGTGTAGAGTGGCACGAGCAGATAATTGAGGAAACGCCCAAAAATGCTGCTCACACCGTATATCGCAGTGTCTTTTGCAAGAGATTTTAAATTAGTAGCCACAGTGATAGTGTTTTTTAAAATTCTATATATGTATATATTTAATTCGTGTGAATGTAATCTACATTTTAGTCGAAGATGTTGCCCTGCTCGGCAATGCGGTGTCGCTTCAGATGCTTGTAGGCGAGTTCGGTCACTTCGCGTCCACGAGGGGTGCGGTTGATGAAGCCCTCTTTCACAAGATATGGCTCATACACTTCCTCGATGGTGCCGGGGTCTTCGCTCATCGACATGGCAATGGTGTTGAGCCCAACGGGACCGCCCTTAAACTTGTCGATGATGGTGAGCAAAATTTTATTGTCGATTTCGTCGAGTCCGTATTTGTCGATGTTCAGTGCCTCAAGCGCATAGCGGGCAATGGTGGTGTCGATTTTACCGGAGCCTTTCACTTGGGCGAAGTCGCGCACACGGCGCAGGAGCGAGTTGGCGATACGTGGAGTGCCACGGCTTCGGAGCGATATTTCAAGTGCAGCCTCGTCGGTGATGGGCACGTTGAGCAGTCGAGCCGAACGCTTCACAATCTGCTCCAGCACCTCGTGGCTGTAGTATTCCAAGTGGCAGTTGATGCCGAAGCGCGCACGCAGTGGCGAGGTGAGCAAGCCGCTGCGAGTGGTGGCACCAATGAGCGTGAATGGCGCAAGCGAGAGTTGCACCGAGCGTGCGCCCGGTCCCTTGTCGATCATGATGTCGATGCGATAGTCTTCCATCGCCGAATAGAGGTATTCCTCCACCACAGGGCTCAGACGGTGAATTTCGTCGATAAACAGCACATCGTTTTCCTCCAGCGAGGTGAGCAAACCAGCCAAATCGCCCGGCTTATCGAGCACAGGGCCAGAGGTGACCTTGAAGCCCACGCCCAGTTCGTTGGCGATGATGTTGCTGAGCGTGGTTTTACCCAACCCCGGAGGGCCATAGAAAAGAGTGTGGTCGAGCGCTTCGCCACGCATACGTGCGGCTGCGACAAACACGCGCAGATTTTCCAGAATCTTATCCTGACCTGAAAAATCCTCAAATCGCACCGGTCGCAGAGCCTTTTCCACATCTTGGTCGCTGCGAATACGCTCCTTTCTTATGTCAAATTCTTCTTCCATCATATTTAAAAAGCAAATTTACAAAAAAATCCTTGCTCCCTCCTTCCTTATCCCATTTTTCTTTTCCCCACCCATAAAAAAAACTGATGCTGTGGGCATCAGTTTCCTTTATTATCCATTTCGCGCGTGTGCTATAGCACGCGTGCCATTTTATTGATGGGTGATGGTGTCGTGCTTTGCCTTGGGGTGCGAGGGTGTGTGGTGGGCAGGGGTTTTGCTCTCCACATGACTGTGTGCCGCTGGCTTCACGGCTGCCGCTGGCTTGGTGGCTGGTGCCGTTTTGGTGGTGGCTGGCTTTGCCGTGGCAGGTGCTGCGGTGGTGGCTGGCTTTGCTGCCACTGGTGCGGCTGAATCGGTTTTCACCGTCTTTTTCTCCATCTTGGCTGGCTTTTCAGCCTTAACTGGCGCAGGTGCAGCGTTGCCGCTCTTTCTGAGCGCTTCGAGGCGGGCTTTCTTCTTCGCTCCGCCGTGCCAACATTGATAGTCCACGCTATTGAGCACGCCAAACTCGTAGCCATGCTGCTTGAAGTAGCGGATAATTTGTGGCAATGCCGTGACGGTGGTGCGCTTTGCGCCGGTGTCGTGCATCAAAAGGCACTGAATGTTGTGTCGCGAGCCACAAGCCGAGCGCACGAGTCGGTCGGCAGCAATGTTGTTGCCTCGCGCATCGCCCGAATCAAGGTTCCAGTCCACAAACTGATAGCCGCTGTCGAGCAAAGCCACGCACAGGCGGTCCATAAATTTAGGGTCGGAATTGTATTTGCGGTAAATTGAGTTACTGCTACCGCCGGGGAAACGCATGATGCGCGCACGCTTGCCGGTGTATTTCTCAATCAAGTCGTTGAGTTTGTTGAGGTCGGCAAAGTAGGAGTCGATGCTTTTATAGATTTTGAAATTGTGCGAATAGGTGTGGATTGCCACCTCATGGCCGTCTTTAGCAATGGCTGCCATGCGGTTGAGGTAGGGGGTGAACTGGGCAGTAACGAAGAATGTGGCTTTCACTCTCTCTTGGCGCAGAATGTTCAATATCTGGTCGGTGCACACCGATGGGCCGTCGTCGAAAGTGAGATATACGATTTTCTCGTGTTTGCCCACCACACGGAGTTGTTCGGTCACGGTGGTCACATTGTGGGCAGAGTCGTTCACCGAATAGGTCACCTCGTAGATGCCCTGTCGGTTCCAGTTCACCTTCGAAGCGTCGATGGTGAGTTTTGCCTCGCCCGAATTGTCGGAATATTTCACGCCACGCGTCAGGAAGGTGGAGTCGTGAGGCTCGCCCTCCACAATCATCATTGGTCCACGAGTGGTGAGTGTGGGCGCAATAGTGTCGTCGGGGGTGGAGTCGAATATCGACGCTCCCGCTTTATTAGTGCACGATATGGTGGTGGCAGCGATTGTGGCTAACGTAATTACGAATGCGGCTTTTCGCCAAGATTGAAACAAATTCACTTTACTAATGTTTTTTATGTGTGCGTGGATTTTACGGAAAATTGGGTAAAACCTTTGTACAATACTATTTTAAATATCAAACCCCGATGACTCGGTGCGAACTTCTTTAAATTGAACTACAAAGTTACGAAAAAATCCAAGAATTATAACAAGAAAATCAGAACATTAGGCACTTTTTAACATATCACCTCCACAGTGCCCCACACAGGCACTTTTCGGCTCAGTGGAAAAGTCTTGGGGATAGATTATGCATTGTTGCCGAATCGTGAATGTAATCAAAAAAAACAAAAACATAAAAAACAGCCTTGGAGCAACGTGGAATGCTTCGCATTTGGCGGTGCAACTGTGCGCTTTGCGTCATTGGAAACGAGTTTCCATGCCGCCCACCACACAATCCCTCCGCCACCCTCTTACGAGGGGCCACCACATTGCCCCAAGGATAAAAACCGCTCGCCGTTTCACGGCAAAAAACCCATGATGACAAAATGATTTCTTGAAAAGAGGTTGTATCTCCCAAAAACGATTTTGCATGGTAGGGACGCGATACTTCGCGTCCGCATCAAATGACTGATATTCAATATAATATTACAATTATAGGCGGACCTACCAGGTTTGGTTTTTCGCCGAAGGCGAGCGGTTTTTATCCTTCTGTCGATGCCACCGCCCTCGCTGGAGAGGGCGACGTTAGGGGTGTGGTGCGGCTGATTCAAGCATCTGCTTGAAATCAGACATACCGCAACACTAACGACAGGTGCGAAGCACTGGCATCGCCAAAAGGCTGTTTTGTATGTTTTTGTTTCTGTGCCCCCAGTATTTATCCACTGAACCCATTTTTCGCTCACCCAAACAGTAGCATGGCGATGACGAGCACCACGAGCGCCACCACGGCAAACGCCACCGTGCCCACGCCCTTTTCTTGCTCCTTCTCGGCAGGGTGGCGTGGCAGGCGCGACTCGTCGAACTCTGACAACTGCTCCAAATACTCCATTTTGGCGTTGGCAAGTTCCTGCTCACGGCGCATTTCCTCGTCGCGGCGTGCCTGCTCGCCCTTGGGGTCGAGAATGCAGTCGAAATACTCCTGCCCCGGTGCCAATCGCTGCACAGGGTCGGTGCGTTGCTGTTTCTTACGATACTCCTTCATCACCCCAAAGTTACAACTTTTCCCCCAAAACCCCACCACCCTCACCCCACTAAAAAAACACCATCCCAAGATTTTACCGCCCACCAACCCAATGCCTTTTTCTATAGAAGTAAGAGGTTCAATTAATAATAGAACCCTCTTGCTTTTTTGTTATTTTCTGTATAAATTTGCGAAATAATATGTAATCTTTTAAATTTGCCCGTTATGAGAAATAAATTGTTATTTTTACTTTGCACATTACTCGCTTGCTTTGGCTCAGCTAAAGCCGATGTTTGCATCAATTCACTCTACTTTCCTGATAGCGGATTTCGTACATGGGTACAGAAACATTTCAATAAACCAAATGGTGCTATACTTACAAAAGAGGAATTGGCTTCTGTGAAAGAAATTATTTCATGGAAGGATGGATTCTATGTAGTTGAGAACCTAAAAGGAATTGAATATTTTAGCGAACTTGAAACTTTGAGGCTTTTCAATAATAGATACAATTTTCAAAGCTATGTGGTTAGCGTGGATTTAACTAAAAATAAAAAGTTAAAGAAATTCACATTTACTGCCGATGAATATTTTCAGGACTATAATTCAGCTCCGGAAATCACTCACCAAGGCAGTCACTCAGCGCGTATTCCTATTTCTGGACGGGAAAAAGCGTATCTTGAAAGTGTTAATCTGAAAAATTTGCCAAATCTCGAAACTGTGGTGATTGATGAGCACCGCCTCTCTTCACTGGATTTGCGTGGATGTCCTAATTTGAAATGTGTTGAAGTCACGAATGGTGGCAATCTTACTTCTATACAACTCGACACTTGTAAAAAACTTGAGACATTTAACTGTTGTGCAAACTTCTCTATTGGGAGTTTGGATTTGTTGCTGATGCCTAATCTTAAGTCGCTCAAATGTGACTACAATAAAATCGAGAGTTTAGACTTGTCGGCTTCGCAAAACTTGGAAACACTAAGCTGTGTTTCTAATTCGCTTACAAGGTTGGACCTTTCCAGCTGCAAAAAGTTGATAACAATTAATTGCAAAAAATGCCCTCTTACCTCTTTAGATTGTAGTCAGCTTAATTTGCTTACTAACATTGATTTTTCAGAATGTAATCAAATGGAGGATTTTCCTAAATTACCCAAAGGAATAAAGTCAATCACCTGCGAGCGTTTTCCTCCTATTGCAAATGCAGATTTGAGTTTGTTCCCCGATTTAACCAATCTGAAAGCTCCTTATTGTGAGTTGAAAGCGTTTGACGCATCAAAATGTCGGAATTTGGTTTCGCTAAATTTATGGGGCAATCACATTGCTGCATTAGATCTTTCTGGTCTGAATCATTTAGATTATAAGAGTGTTGATATTCCACAAAAAATCACTTTAGGGGCGGAGCGGATTCCAAATAAAAGTAGTTTATGGCGATTGTATCTTCCTGAGAATGTGGATTTGGGCAAGATATATTCATACGATTATACAGATGATGTGGCACGACGCTACTATTCTCTATATACCGAATATTTTACAGGCGATGATGGAATACAGCGTCCATCGTTTGTGGCTAACCACCTTGATTTAGACAATAATTTATTCGTCTATAACTACAAAACGAATTTGTTTTACGAAGAAGAAGGCAAGCAGAAAGAAATCCTGATGGACGTATATGTTGCTGCTAAGCAAGTGCCTTCGGGTGTGGAGGATTTGGCTGCTGAAAAGACGGTGAAGGGCGTGGTGTATTACGACTTGCAGGGGCATGAAAGTGCAGAGCCGTTCAGCGGTTTCAACATCGAAGTAACCCAGTTCACCGACGGCACCTCCCAATCAAAGAAAATCATAAAGTAACAAAAAAAATCGCCTCACATGGTAAGGCCACGATAATTCGCGTCCGCACCAAACAATTAGTATTCAATGCGTTATACTGATTGTCTGATGCGGGCGCGAAATATCCCACTAAAAATTAGCAAGTGTACTAATGGCTGTTAGCCGTAAACGATGGTCACTTTCTGCTCGCCAACCGAGGTGTCGATTTTCTTTGTGCCCTTCACAAAATATTTGTGGCGACATCAACAAGAAGCCTAAAGCGCCTAAAAATGTTTTTCTCATAATTATATACTTGCTAACTATTTTGGTTATTGCGTTTACCCCAAATCGGTCATTAGGGCTTATGGATATTTACAACGCATCTAAACTGACTCTATCATGCTGCCCCATCGCCCGAAACTCCTTGGGAGTCATGCCGGTCACTTGCTTGAACTGCGAAGAGAGGTGTGCCGGCGAACTATATCCGAGCGTGTAAGCAATCTCGCTTGTGGCAAGTTGACTGTAGCAGAGCAGTTCCTTGGCGTATTCTATGCGATGAACGATGGCAAACCGCTCTATGGTCACGCCCCGCACCTCGGAGAAGAGCTTGCTCAGCGTGCTGTAGTCTTTATTGAGTAGGCGAGAGAGATAGTCCGACATCTTGGGTCGCTCCTTTTCCATCCTCACCCATTGCTGCACGGCAATGCGTATGCGCTCCACCAGTTGCGACCGAGGGCCGTCGAGCAACTCAAAGCCCATGCCCTGCAATTTTTCAGCCACAGAGCGGCATTGATCGTTGGACAAATCTCCCTCCACCTCAGCGTCGCCCAAACTAATCGACTTCACAGCCAAACCTTCCGAAGAAAGAACTTCCTTCACTGCCGCGATACAACGAGGGCAAACCATGTTTTTTATCAACAGTTTCATCAGCGTATGATTTTGTCTAAATTCCAGTGCAAAGTTATACGATTCACATAAATTATTCATACAAAATTAGGGATAATACTTACAGATTTCCAAATCCCCAAGAAACAAATTTCCAAATTCTAATTTCTAACTAACCTCTAATTTCGGTTCAGTGGAAATATACTGGGGGTGAAAATAATATAGGCTGCTCCTGGGTGGGGGCAGCCTATATTGGTGTATTAGGGTTGATGCTTGAGTGCTATTCGGTGACGATGAGGCCGATAATACTTGTAACGTCGTTCACATCGTGTGTGCCGTTACCATCGATGTCGCCTGCCGCTTCGTTGAATGGACTTGGATTTTGTCCGAGAATCTTGGAGATGAGGGTGGTGACGTCGTTCACGTCCACAAAGCCGTCCATGTTCACATCGCCCTTCTTTGAGGATTCAGATGCCTTGCCACGGAGGAAGAACTTCGACGTTTTGCTCACCGCTGTGCCTTTGTAGCCGTTGTTGTAGTCGTAGTAAATCACATCATCCACAAATTTGATAGCCGATTCGCCATTGATGGTGGTGAGTTCTCCGCCTTTGAGAGAGCCGGTTTGCATAGCCGCCACATTGAATCCGTTACCGATGATGCCGGCAATTTGCTTCATTGGCAAATAGTAGGTCTTGTTGCCGCCCACTGTGGTTTCAAGAGGCTTGACGGTGATACCGTTGCCCTCCACATTCACGCTTGTGAGAGCGGTGTTGGCAGAGAGGTCGATGCTCGTGAGGCTGTTGTATGCCAAATTCACGTTGGTGAGTTTGGTGTTTTGCGAAAGGTCAACCGAGGTGAGTTTCGAGCATGAAGCATAGTTGGCATATTTAGCGCGCGAGAGATTCAGAGTAGCAATGTTCTTGAAGTAGCCGAGACCTCTGAGGTCGGTTACGCCAGTGAACGATGACCCGGTGTCGGTGCCGTAAGTGCCAATGTTGCTGAAGTCGATGATGTTGTTGTCGGCATTGTCGTAACCCGAACCTTCAGTCTCGTTTTCAACAGAGTTTTGGAAGAGCATTGCGTAGCAGTTGGCTGGGCACACCACATATCCGTCAGATCCGATGTTGGCAATTGTAACCCTACCATTTGTCTTTTGTGTGGTGTAGTTCCAGAACCAAACCTGTCCGCGTTCCACGAGGTAGCGCACAAGCACAGGGTCGGCGATGGCGCGTCCGTGCTGTTCGGAGCAGTTGTTGAGAACCACCAGGTTTTCTGCTTCGTGAGTACCGCCAGCAGGAATGTGGTAGTACCACAAGCCGCCCAATCGCTGGAAGTTGCCTTTCACTGAAGGCTCTTCCTTCATCGAACCAGTGATAGGCACTACAATCTTGGCAATGCCAGGGCTGGTGATGGTGAGTGTGGCAGAGTGTGAAGCCACTGCATCGGGAGCGTATTTGATAGTCACATTGCCCGAGCCGGCCGACTGTGAAATAGTGGTGGTGCTGAGCGAGAACAGTGAGGCGTTTGCGCCAGAGAGTGCGAGTTTGATGTCGCCCTTAAGGTTGTTGCCAGTCACGGTGATGGTGCGCGACTTGGTGGTTTGCCAGTCGATAGCGCCCATGTCAACTTTCGATTCGGAAACCATTACGCGTGTGGTGGTGTCGGGGGTGATGTCGTAGGTTGGCACTTTACCGTATTTATAGTAAGCAATACCCTGATTGTGGATAAGCACCCACATTTCCACACCATCGGAGCCATTGACGTGGGTTGCCACGCTGGTCGACATTGAGGTGTTGCGTGTGGTACCCATGCCGGCTGCTGGATAACTGCCGAGTGCCTCGCATTGTGCCCAGCCGTTGGTGATGTCGGCCAGCACGGCTCTACCGAGGGTGAGTGTTTCGGCACCAGTGGCATTCTGATAGGTGGTGGCTACTCCGTAAGTGGTGCCACGATATTCAAATGCGCCAAAAGCGTTGCCATGCACTACCTTGCCGAGTGCAGCGGGGTTCATTGAGCAATACACCTTGCCATACTTGAAACTGGTGGGGTAATACTGCTGGCCTACAGCCCAGAAGTTGAAAGGCGATTCTGGTATCACACGGGGCGAAAGACCGAGTTTCACAGGTTCGCCATTGTCGCCGTCTTCTTTCAGAGGAGTCAAAGCGCCAGGTTCGCCACTGCATGTGCCATTTACGATGTTGTAGCAGATTACTTCGGTCTGTTCCGATGCACTGCCCGCTGCGAAGAAGATGTAGCCATTGGTGAGATTGCCGTTCAGGCCGATGCAGTCGCCAATGCGCGCCTTGCCGTCGTATTTGGTGGTGTTGAGCAATACTCGAGGCTTTGCGTCGTCGTTGTCCCAAACATACACTTTAAGCGTTTTGCTGTTGTCGTTAGCGTTTGAGGCAAGGTTACATGCCACAATCTTGCCGTCGAAGTATTTCACATCGATTACCTTGAGAGCGCCGCCGCTCACGCCTGTCATGTCGAGGTCTTTGATAAATTCGCCAGTTTGAGCATTCACCACAGCGATTTTTCCATCTTCGGCATTCACCACATAGAGTTTACCTGCGCCGAAGTCCATATTGCGCGCCTTGCTGTATGTACTAAGCCATTGCGAGTTTTTCTTGCCGCTCTTTTCGCTGAAGTTCCAGCCTTCGGTGAATGTGAGAGGTGGGTTCTTGCCTTCGCCACTCAGAGTGACGGTGGCACTGAACGAACCCGACTTGAGGGTTACGGTTCCAGTGTGGTAACCAGTCTTGGTAGGCTTGAATGTGACCGTGAAACTGCTGTTGCCAGCCTTCAATGTGGAAGTGTTCACGGTGAAGCCTGCGCCGCTCACGCTCACGCTCACGTCGGTGCTGAAGCCAGTGGTGGTCACGTTCACGGTTTTGGTGCTTTGCGAGCCGATGTACACGGTGCCGTGTGCCACGCTCACTGGTGATGTGGTGATGCCAGTGTTCTGACCTTCCACAAGGTTGAAACGCTTGAGAGAAGAGTTACCATTGCTCACGCTCACGCTTGCAGTCTGTGTTTTGTAGCCACTTTTGCTCACACGCACGGTGTAGGATCCGGCAGCCACATCAAAGAATGCGTACACGCCATTGTGCCAGTTGTCGGTGGTCATGGTTTGCACCACTGTGCCGCTGGAGTTGATCAGTTCCACCTTTGCGCCGTTCACAGCCAGATAACTGTCGCGGTTGCGGTGGGTGTATTTGCTGTAACCACAACCTTTGCTGGTGTTGCGAATATCGCCCACCACGCAGCCCTTGATGCCGCTGGCATTGCCTTTTGGATATTCCATGTAGGCACGGGCAAGTTGCCAAGCGAGGTAGCGGTTGTAGGCGTCGCCCTTCATACGCAGGGTTTCGGGACGGTAGTCGTGGAACCACGATTCCACAAGGTAGCCCACCTGGGTGTTGGTGCGCAGCACACCAAGGTTCCAGCCGTTGAACGCATAGTCGTTGATGGCGCGGGGTGTGCTGTATGTCACATCGGTCAACCTATTTTTGTCGTGCTGAACAGCAGCGGTATAGGCAAACTTCTTTGAACCCGAAACTTTTTCAGTTGAATTTGAAGAGCGGGTACCGCAATACTCCGAAATCACATAGTTGGCGCTGTTGTTGGCGCCGTTGGAGTGGAGCGAAATGAAGTAGCCGCCGTAACTGTTTGATTGAGCGGCGATGGTACTCAAGTTCAAGTCGTCGCTACTGTAGTTGGTGGTACGCGACATCTTGGTGGATACGCCCACATTTTCCAAGAATGCGCTAAGAAACTTACCACGGGCGAGCGTTCCGTCGCTCTCGTAGAAGCGCTGACTGCCAGTGAAACCTAATTCAGTGGGGAGGTCGGTAGGGCGGTCGTCGCTATCGTGTCCGCCGTGACCAGGGTTGATATAGCACTTGCTTGAATTGCTGTAGCCACTTGCTGTGATAGCCAATGCGGCTATGGCAATGAATGATGCAAAAAATCTCTTTCTCATGGCTTACTTCTCTTTAATGGTCATCAAATAAATCTTTCCCTCGGTGCTGTGGTAAGCCACTTTTGTACCATCTGCATTCACTGAGGGGAACATCTTAATCTCGCTTGATGTGGTGGAGAGTTGCTGGCGATTGTTGCCGTCGATGCCCACAATCACGATTTCGGAAGCGATGAAGCGGTTGCCGTCGTCTTTGTCTTCCATACCCACCACAAACTCGTTGTCGCGCCACACAGGTGCGTGCAGTCGGCCAAGATTCACCAAGCCCGAGCCGTCGAGGTTGCTCACATACGCATCGTTGCCAGCCACAAACATCAAATGTTGCTTGTCGGGCGAAAGGCTGCTCCAACAGTAGTTAACATCGCGTTCGGGAGTTGAGAGAGGGTCAACCACAGTGCGCACACCATTGTTGTAAACCACCACTTTGAGGTCTTCCTCGGTCACGAAGATGTTGTTGGCGGCTTGGCGTTTCACACCGCGTCGGTTCACTTTTGCGCCTTCGATGCCCATTTCCACCTCGTCGGCATTAATGTTGATGCGGTTGAAGTGGTCGAGATTGTCGGCAATAGCACTTACTGCGCCAGTCTGGAGATTCACATTTTTGAGTGAAAGGGCCATGGTTTCCTCGTTGATGTCACGGCACACCACCGATGTGCCATCGGCTGTGATAGCTGGCATGTAACCAGCTCCACGCCCTTCCACAAGGAATTTGTAAGAGTTGTCTTTAAGATTGATCACTCCTAAACCATAATAATCTTCTTCGCTGACGAGCAATTGGTTATCGCCAGGAACGAACACAGGGTGATAAGCCTCTACGCTTACCGGAATTTGCTTCACTTCTGTCACCTCAAACTTCTGCGCAGATGCCAATGGCGAAAGCACAGATAAAGAAAGGGCACACAAAGCAATAACCCTAAAGTGTTGGATAATTGTTTTTTTCATTGTTAAGTTAATAATATTAGTTTACGTTTCCTAATTGGCAGAATCCCTACAATCAATAAATAGCAAACTGTAAAATAGAGCAATGAGCGTTAATTAGTTGAGTTTGGATTGTTGGATTGACGCAAAGTTATGAAAAAATATTCATCATTAAAATAAATTCGGAATTTTTTCATATCAAAAGGTGGATAAAAATAAGAAATATCTTGCTTTTTGAACCTTTTTGGGGGACTTTTGAAAGGGGAGGGGAGAGGTATGGAGCAAAAAAAATCCCAGATATCACTATCAGGGATTGCTTAACTAATTAACCTTCTAATACCATTAACATAAACCTTAAACAAAATGAAATAAACACCGTCGTCGCGACGCCAAGTATTTCATAACCTTAAAAACTAATACCATGAAAAACCGATGCAAAGGTATGCAAAATATGTTATATAACATACTTTTTCGGCATAAAATTCAAGAATTTAACACTATTTAACTAAATCCACTAAAAATACCACTCCAACTCAAAAAAAATCGCCAATAAGTTGCGAGATCGCCAAATTTTTTATTACTTTGCATCGCTAAACGAAAATAGAGGCGTAGCCCAGCTGGTTTAGAGCGCTGCAGTCACATTGCAGAGGTCAAGGGTTCGAATCCCTTCGTCTCTACTACAAAAAAAGGAAATCACCCCCGATTTCCTTTTTTTTTATTTCCCCACCCCACCCTCTTTTAAGAGTAATCACCTCAGTGGAAAAATCCTGGGGACTGAAACAAAAACATAAAAAACAGCCTTTTGGCGATGCCAGTGCTTCGCACCTGTCGTTAGTGCTGCGGCATGTCTGATTTCAAGCCGAAGCTTGAATCAGCCACACCACACCACCAACGCCGCCCTCCCAAGCGAGGGCGGTGGCATCGCCAAAAGGATAAAAACCACTCGCCTTCGGCGAAAAACCAAACCCAGTAGGCCCGCCCATAATTGTAGTATTATATTGAATATCAGTCATTTGATGCGGACGCGAAGTATCGCGTCCCTACCATACAAAATCGTTTTGGGAGATTTGATGCGGTTATTTACCAAGAAAATATTTTATCATCATGGGTTTTTCGCCGTGAAACGGCGAGTGGTTTTTATCCTTGGGGCAATGTGGAAGGCCCTCGTTAGAGGGTGGCGGAGGGATTGTGTGGTTGGCGACATGGAAACTCGTTTCCAATGACGCAAAGCGCACAGTCGCACCGCCAAATGCGAAGCATTCCACATTGCTCCAAGGCTGTTTTTTATGTTTTTGTTTTT
>SFGS01000123.1 GCA_004557565.1 Bacteroidales bacterium
TGTCTTATCCTAAAAAAGTTGACTTGTTCAACAAGTAAACTTATGTCAGTAGCAACAAAATCCAGTGGTTTGTCTCGCCACACGATCGAAGAAAAAATAGAGGCAGTGCGTCAACGAATTTTTCAAGAGAGTAGTTTCCGAGAACTCCAGGAACGTCACGGGATCTGTAGCGCGACGTTAAGCGTTTGGATCAAGAAATATAAAGCTGAAGTTCTTCGTCGTTTCCCGGTAAAAGACTTACCTTTATACGTTCTTAAATACCAGGAAACCATGACCACGGAAGAAGAAAATGAACTCACTCGCCTTCGCCGCGAGAACGAGGACTTGAAATTACTACACGAGGCGAACCTGCTGATGATCGACATGGCCAAGGAGCGTTTCGGCATCGATATAAAAAAAAACTACGAGGAGATGTTATCCGGCGGGTGCTTGAAGGAAGTGCCCGGCGTAAAGGGCAACGACGAGTAGCCTTGTTGTGCGGTCACTTCGGCTACAGCAAGCAGGCCTACTACCGCGGGCAGCGGGCTGGCGACAAACTGGAGAGGGAGTGTTACCTTCTATCGCTCGTCCGGGACATACGCGAGGACATGCCAAACCTCGGCGGGGTGAAACTATGGAAGAAGCTAAATTCCAGCGGTGTCCAGGTCGGGCGTGACGAGCTTTACCGCTTGCTTCGCGCTCACGACTTGATGGTCAAGCACGAGAAAAGGCGAGTGGTAACGACGGATTCCAGCGGGTGGTTCCGGCAGTTCCCAAACCTGGTGAAAGGGCTGGAGATCAAGCGCCCCAACCAGGTTTGGGTCAGTGATATCACTTACGTGGACACGCTCTCGGGGTTCGTCTTTCTCTCCCTGGTGACGGATGCCTACTCCCGCCGGATCATGGGGTGGTTCGTGCACGACAAGTTAAACACGGAAGGACCGTTGAACGCCTTGTACAGGGCCTTCTTGCAGGTCAGGGCAAGCGAGATCGAGGGCACGATACATCACTCGGACAGGGGCGTGCAGTATTGTAGTTACCAGTACAACACAACGCTGGGGATGAAGCGGATGAACACGAGCATGACCCAGGACGGATCTCCGTACGATAACGCTATCGCGGAGAGGGTGAACGGGATTCTCAAGAGGGAGTGGCTGGAACAGGAGGTTTTCGTGAACATCGAACAGGTCAGGGTGAGGGTGGAGAAGGTCGTCGCGTTGTACAACGGGCAGAGACCGCACTTCTCTATAGGGCTGAACACGCCTGATTCGATTTACCGGGACTTGACCGGAAAGTTCGCCTTCCACATGTACTAGTCCAGGAAGGAATTCCCGGTTTTTCGCTACGCGAACGGTTGGCTCATGCCCGTGGAAGGCAGCCAACCGAAGATATTAGGAAAATTTAGTACCCGAATTTATAGGGTGTTTTATTTATATGTCGTATCTTTGATACATTGTTAGGGTGTTTGTTAAAATTTTTGTTTAATCCGAGTCAACCATTTTCAGGAAAGTACACGTATCTTTGATACATTGTTAGGGTGTTTGTTAAAATTTTTGTTTAATCCGAGTCAACCATTTTCAGGAAAGTACATATCTAACATTATTTAACTTTTACAACCGGGGTATTAAAACCATTTCCTATATTATATAAGAAAGGATCCTTTCAAATTAATAATCACAATTAAAACCTAAAAGTTATGTCAGAATATCAAGCGCCAATGGCTGAAAAATTGAGAAAATCCGTGGGAAATGTAACGTATTACATCATGCACGGTAAAACATTCGCCCGGGCGAAAGTCGCACACGTAAAAAACGCGAAAACCCCGAAACAACTTCGTCATCGAGCAACCTTCACGATGCTCGTACAATTAGCACGGGTACTAATCGAAACGACTCGAACCGGTTTCCCTGAAAAAGCGAAGGGGCGTTCCTCGTCGAACGAGTTCGTGAGAGCAAACAAAAACTTCGTGGAAGTGGATGAAAACTACGAGGCCACGATTGACCTCGAGAAGCTACAGGTATCGGGCGGTAAACTGCCCTGTTTCTTCGAAGTCACGGTAACGTACAACGCCGACGGCAGGATGCTCACGTTCCAACAAGAAGCACAGTCGAACTCGTTGCTGAACAGTGACCCGAAGGATCTTCTCTACGCATCCATCCTCGAAACCAAGACAAATCTCAGCGGGATCGTATCATTAAGAGCGCGGGGAGAATCGGG
>SFGS01000124.1 GCA_004557565.1 Bacteroidales bacterium
ACTGCTTCACTATCGGTCATCAGGTAGTATTTAGCCTTGGGAGGTGGTCCTCCCTGCTTCCCACAAGGTTTCACGTGTCTCGTGGTACTCTGGATCAGAGCTTGATCATCTTAACTTTCACCTACAGGACTATTACCTCCTACGGTCTAACTTTCCAGTTATGTTCGGTTAGTTACGACTTCTCGTTAATGCTCTGTCCGCAACCCCAAAGATAAATCTTTGGTTTGGGCTCTTTCCCTTTCGCTCGCCGCTACTAAGGAAATCGATTTTTCTTTCTCTTCCTCTAGGTACTTAGATGTTTCAGTTCCCTAGGTTTACCCTCGTATAGCTATGTATTCACTATACGATACATGGGGTTTCCCATGTGTGTTCCCACATTCGGAAATCTCCGGATCACTGGCTATGTGCGCCTACCCGAAGCTTATCGCAGCTTATCACGTCCTTCATCGGCTCCTGATGCCAAGGCATTCACCATGCGCCCTTTGTAGCTTGACCTATTCAGTCAAAATTTTTCAAAGTTTTGCATTTAATATCACAAAGAATATTTCTTGGCTTACTTCTCAATATGTTTTGAAGTTATATATTAATTCATGTGCAATTTTCAAAGAACAATTTCTTGAGAAACATGGTTTCTCAAAATTGAACAGACTAGTTAAACCAGTTATCTTTTAAGATTTACGAAACAAACATCTTGTTGTTTCATTTCTCCATAGAAAGGAGGTGATCCAGCCGCAGGTTCTCCTACGGCTACCTTGTTACGACTTCACCCCAATCGCTGACCCTACCTTAGGACGCTTCCTCCCTTGCGGGTTAGATCACGTACGTTGGGTATTGCCAACTCTCATGGTGTGACGGGCGGTGTGTACAAGGCCCGGGAACGTATTCACCGCGACATGCTGATTCGCGATTACTAGCAACTCCAGCTTCATGTAGGCGAGTTTCAGCCTACAATCCGAACTGAGACAAGTTTTTGAGTTTTGCTCCACCTCGCGGTCTTGCTTCTCTTTGTACTTGCCATTGTAGCACGTGTGTAGCCCTAGACATAAGGGGCATGATGATTTGACGTCATCCCCACCTTCCTCCCGGTTAACCCGGGCAGTCTCGCTAGAGTGCTCAACTAAATGGTAGCAACTAACAATAAGGGTTGCGCTCGTTGCGGGACTTAACCCAACATCTCACGACACGAGCTGACGACAACCATGCACCACCTGTCTTCCTGCCACCGAAGTGGCTTCCCTCAATTCCTTTGAGTTTTAATCTTGCGACCGTACTCCCCAGGCGGAATACTTAATGCGTTAGCGGCGGCACAGAGGTCATGACAACCCCTACACCTAGTATTCATCGTTTACGGCGTGGACTACCAGGGTATCTAATCCTGTTTGCTCCCCACGCTTTCGAGCCTCAGCGTCAGTTACAGTCCAGAGAATCGCCTTCGCCACTGGTGTTCTTCCTAATCTCTACGCATTTCACCGCTACACTAGGAATTCCATTCTCCTCTCCTGCACTCTAGACTTCCAGTTTGAAATGCAGCACCCAAGTTGAGCCCGGGTATTTCACATCTCACTTAAAAGTCCGCCTACGCTCCCTTTACGCCCAGTAAATCCGGACAACGCTCGCCACCTACGTATTACCGCGGCTGCTGGCACGTAGTTAGCCGTGGCTTCCTCCTCAGGTACCGTCATTATCGTCCCTGAAGACAGAGCTTTACAACCCGAAGGCCGTCATCACTCACGCGGCGTTGCTGCATCAGGGTTTCCCCCATTGTGCAATATTCCCCACTGCTGCCTCCCGTAGGAGTCTGGGCCGTGTCTCAGTCCCAATGTGGCCGATCACCCTCTCAGGTCGGCTACGCATCGTCGCCTTGGTGAGCCGTTACCTCACCAACTAGCTAATGCGCCGCGGGCCCATCTCATAGCGGATTGCTCCTTTAATTGCTACTTCATGCGAAGCTACAATCTTATGCGGTATTAATCTCCCTTTCGGGAGGCTATTCCCCTCTATGAGGCAGGTTGCCCACGTGTTACTCACCCGTCCGCCGCTAGCTTCATCTCCGAAGAGAATCAACTCGCTCGACTTGCATGTGTTAGGCACGCCGCCAGCGTTCGTCCTGAGCCAGGATCAAACTCTCACTAAAAAGTTTAATCATTTGCTCAAATTACTTTGAGTCTTGTTTTAAGACTCTCAAAAGAATTGCTGGTTTACTTTAACTATATTCTGTTCAATTTTCAAAGACCATATTTTGTTATCGCTTCAAGAGACTTCCTTATCTTATCACTCACTCAACTTTATGTCAACAACTTTTTTCAAAGTTTTTTTGACTTAGTTTCGTT
>SFGS01000125.1 GCA_004557565.1 Bacteroidales bacterium
CTCAGCTCGTACTTCACGGTGACTTTGCCTTCCTTCACTTCGACAACCAGCTTGCCAACCTTGGTGCCATTGGCGCTAACCAGATCCAGCTCGGTGGTGCCGTCCACGGTCAGATCGATCTTGGCGTAGTTGGCAACTTCCTCGCCAGCCACATAAGCAACGGTCTTAGCAGTGGTGTCCACGGTGCCGTTAGCGCGAATGTACTTCTTGCCCAGCTGTACGCCGCAGCGAGTGCACTTCTGGATCATCTTACCGGTCTGGGTAGCGGAGGGCTGACGGACAGTGATCCATTCGCCAGCTTCGTGACCCAGAGCTTCGATTTCCTCAACCTCAGCGCCTTCCTTAACAGTGCCGCACTTGGTGCAAGCAACAGCTTTCTGGCCAGCTTCGGTGCAGGTGGGTTCTTTCACAACGATAGCATCGTCGCTCCAAGTATGCTCGCCAGTGCCCTCGATAACCTGAGTTTCGCCAACATCGCCGCACACAGAGCAAACCTGAGACATTTCACCATTCAGGCAGCCATCAGCTTCCTTGGTAACGATCCAAGCAAACTTATGACCCAGAGGATCAGTTTCCACAGTATGAGTCGCGCCACAGCCATAGACCGTGCAAGTTTCGGTAAAGCTGCCCTTTTCAGTGCAAGTAGGTTTAACAACATTGGTGCGATGATCAGGATTAGTATCCCACACATGACCCTTGGCAGGAACTTCCTCAACCTTGGTCGCATCGCAACGAGTGCACTTTACAGTAAAGCTGCCCTTTTCAGTGCAGGTGGGTTCTACTTCGTCAAACTTCTCAGTGCCCCATTCATGGCCAAGAGCTTCCTTGGTTTCCTTGGTTTCGATAACATCGCCGCAAACGGTGCACTTCACTTCGCTCATTTCGGGCTCAGTGCAGGTAGCTTCGGAAACAACCTTAGGATCGCCAGCCTGATGATCGGCCAGGGGCAGGTTGGTCTTGGTAGCTTCATCAACATAGCCGCATACGCTGCACTTGAAAACAGTGTAGTGTTCCTTGCAGGGCTTGTCGTTTACTTCAACCAGACCCATCTTGTGTTTGCCGGTGGCAGGGATTTCTTCAGTCTTGGTCTCGTTGCATACAGTGCAGGTAAAAGTCTTTTCACCAGCCTTGCCGCAGGTAGCTTCGGTCGTGACTTCGCCGAGTGCAGGTATAGGTCTTAACACCATCATTGCCGCAGTTCGCTTCGGTGGTGACTTTACCCTCGTCCCAAGCATGGCCAAGAGCAGGGGTAGTGTAGGTCACGGTGTCGCTGCACTTGGGGCATACGCCGCTCATCAAGCCCTTGGTTTCGCAAGTGGGCTTCTGGCTCTCAGTATATTCAGTGCCAGCATGATCGCAAGTGACGGGCTGAGTAGTCTCATAGTCCGCCAGACAGGGGATCGCAAGCGCGACCAACAAAGCCGCGATCACGAGTACGCGAAGAAGTTTCTTCATGTTCGATGTTCCTCCCAATACATATTGTTGGTTCATATAGCAATCGCTGCCGATTGTTATAGCAACACTTTGCCGATCTCAGAGGGCAAATACGACAAATAGCCCACTACGATTTACCAAAATCGCGAGGGTTACACCTGTCAACTGCCCTCCCTTCCTGCGCATACCTTTGGGGTGCCAAAACACTCTTTAGCAGCGCCTGTGAGACCGTTAACCACAGTATATATGAAATTCTTGGGAACGTCAATAGCTTTTGGCAAGGAAATTTGCCCATACATGCCGCGCTTGCATGTACATTATAATGAAGAAACTGAGATTGGAGAGGGCGAATTATGTCAATTTCAAGTCTGTATCGGTGGAGAGATTTTACATTTGAAGGCAATGAGGCAGGCAAATCCGCTTGCCTGCGCCCCGTGCTCACCGCCCCGCCGGGGATGCTCCGCAGCGGAGCGGGTGAGCATTTCTTTCCTATTATAGGAAAGGGAATCGGGGGAAGGCTGAGCCGGGAAGGTGGTTACCCAGGTTCCCGGCTTTGCCCAGTGCTTGTGGGGAGAATGTCACCGTGGGTTTCCCCACGGCGACACTTTGTTATTGCGATGGTTATCAGTACTCGATTTCCACGTAGATGTAGGCGGCGGCAGCACCAGCCAGTTCATCCGCGACGCTGATAGCCTTCTCGAATTCGAATTCCTTCTCGGCATGGATATCCTTGGAGGGAGCCTCGGCAACGAAGGTCAGGAACGCATCGGCGGGCACGGCGCTCAGCTCGTACTTCACGGTGACTTTGCCTTCCTTCACTTCGACAACCAGCTTGCCAACC
>SFGS01000126.1 GCA_004557565.1 Bacteroidales bacterium
AGAATGAATGAGTTTTGCCGCTTGCGGCGAAACGAACGATATGGAGCTTGCCCCGACGAGGTGTATAAGTGCGCCCTTGTTGCCAAGGGATTATTCAGCCTGTCGTTTCCTCGGCTCGTTTTCTCAAAAACTCCCGCGCTGGTTCACTCGTCAAAGCAAGTCGGAAAAAGGTCTGCGCGTCCTCGTCCGTCATGGTGATAAGCTCCGGCACGATGCTTTCAATAAAGCCACCCCGCGAACACAGGCGGTGGTTGCGCTCCTTGCGCTTCTCAATGGCAAGCCTGCGGTCAAGCATCTTGCTTCGGTTCTCATACTGCCGGATTTTCTTCTGCGTGAGTTCCAGCTCGGCGTTACATTCCTCGATGGTCTGCGGCGTTTTCTTCTTTGTCATGGGTGGTCGCTCCTTTCTTGATTTTGGGTAAAAAAAGACCGCTGACTGTACGCACACGGCGCGGGTCAACGGTCTGTTTTTCGATATTTAGTTGTTATGATTAGATTGGCAAACTCCAAATTTACAGTAACATTGTATTTATTACAGTCATATCGTCGTTTTGCAACCGCATTTGGGACACTTCTTTTCTAAATCATATTTTTTCCCACATTTTTCGCATACCTTATACACGATTTCACACCTCCATTGATTAAAAAACACATGACAATACGAGCCCTATAATTGCAGCAACCGCAAGGGCTGCGACCGCTGCAATTATCAGTTTCACGGGCTGTGTAAGACTATCAAATTTTGTATCCTTATTCCTGCGATGAATTTTACTTAACAGCCCTGTCGTATATAGTGGAAACATCACTACAGTAACATAAATCAGAGTTTCGCTATACAGATTCAGATGCTCCAATACACTACTTTTTAGATGAAGCCCGGTAGCATCC
The DNA here is from genome assembly GCA_004557565.1 of Bacteroidales bacterium. Taxonomy (GTDB): domain Bacteria; phylum Bacteroidota; class Bacteroidia; order Bacteroidales; family Muribaculaceae; genus Sodaliphilus. The sequence continues at coordinate 889 of SFGS01000126.1, forward strand.
AGCAAAGCATGAACCACAAATGCGACCAAACCTATCACGCTTATAATCCGTATGTTTTTTACGATAGCTTCTTTTTCTGCTCTGGCATAGTCGGACATGGTTTTGGCTACTTCTTTTACTTCTTCATTCATTTTCTCGCTTTTCCTTTCTCCGTTGATGATTTCGGGAATGCTTATATCATAAAAATCTGCAATTTCAACCAGCAAACTGATGTCTGGCATATTACTTCCAGTCTCCCATCGAGAAACAGTTCTGTTAGACACATTCAATATTTCTGCAAGCTGTTCCTGCGTAAGCCCTTTTTCACTGCGAAGCTTTTTGAGTAGATTTCCGATTTTTTTCTGATCCATTGCAATCCCTCCTTCCTTTCATCCACATCATAGCAAAGAATAGCTCAATGCAACACGACACAAAGCGAGAAAATGCCGTGCTTTGCAATTAGACACATCTGTCTAACATAAAATCACATATTAAACGCTCTCAAAACTTCAAGTTTATCGTCTACAAACTTGCTGGCGGCGAACAGTTTGTCAAAACCGTTTGCGGACGGCAAGTCCACAGGGGATAGCCGCTTTAGCGTCACAAGGGAGTGCAGCTCCCTTGACGGAACGAAGTGACGAAAAATTCCCCACTCCACTTTTTGCAGCTAAATTTCAGCAAGGATTTTGTCAAGTGTGGCTTGAATTTCCGCCTTATCGGTTTCATTTCCGAATACACGGAGCGCGTAAAACACATTGTCTTTTACCCAGTAGGCTGTGGAATCAAAATAATCCATACCCGGTGTAGACGCTCCCTATGGTAAATGATTCGGTGCTTGAAGAAACCGTTTCCGTCAGCGTTATCCGCACATCACCATCCTTGTATCCGGCGATAACACTTACTTCACCGAGCTTTCTGTCTGCGGTCTGGGATGCGTTGGCGGTTGCCTGAACGTGAGCTGTTGGTGTTTGGGAATCTACGTGCTCCATTCCAAAGTATCCGGTTTTATTGAGCCAGTCAAGCGTTTCAAGGGGATTATACAAGGTGAAGCCGATTGCTTCTTCGCAGTCATCCCATGTGTCGGTTTGAATATCGACAACGCCCCATAGCTTGCTTGATGTACACTGCTGTTCTTTGGTCATACTGTCGAATTCATCCCATTCCTGCGAAAGCTTTTCCGCAAGCGGCTGACCGACAGAAGATAAATTTGTGGTAGGTAGCAATGCTTCAACCTGATAGGAAGATTCCTTTTCGCCAGAAATCATGCCAATGATTTGCACATCGGCGGCGTTGGTAACAGGTCGGCTCTTGCCCGTTGAGCCGGGCGACGGAGCGGTAGTGCAGCCTGCCAATGATAAAACAAATACAGCAACGGCGATTAACACAGAATATCGTTTCACAGAAAGCACCTCCTTGTGCGTGATGGGCGTGGTGTATGAATAAACCTATCCATGTGCAACTTTTCTATGAACGCCGCGCTTTTTCGCCGCCTCGCTTGCCGTCCTGCGGCGTTCCTCGCTGTATGGGGCAGGCAGTGAAAAAGCGCAACCGCTTTTCGTCGATTGCGCTCTTGAGGAATAATATTTTGTGATGGCGGCTATTCGTCCTGCTGCTTTTCTTTGATCTTTTGATTCATCTTCTTTGCCTGCGCTTTGATGTATAGAAAAATGCAAAGCCAGATGATAGCGGCAGCACCCAAGGCAATCAGGAGCTGCAGTGCTGTCCCCACAAGGTCTGATG
>SFGS01000060.1 GCA_004557565.1 Bacteroidales bacterium
CTCCTTAACTTCCCTTCCCCTCCCCCCACCAAGCAAATTAACAGAAGCCAAAACTATCGTCTTAACTTCTTTAACTTCTTAACTCCTTAACTTCTCCCTCCCCTCCCCCCACCAAGCAAATTAACAGAAGCCAAAACTATCGTCTTAACTTCTTTAACTTCTTAACTCCTTAACTTCTCCCTCCCTTTTTCTTCACTTCTTTTGAGGAATTTGTGCTTTTTACTGATAAATTGGTCAGTTTTTCGGGAGATTTTATGTAACTTCGCATAATTGATTACTCACAAATAAAAACATAGTAAATTAATGAAAGACGATTCAACTAATGTTTTGAATGACGAAGTGCAAGAAAGCATGAGCTTGCCCGAAAACGCATTCACCGAACTCAAACCGGGAGAGGAATACGTTCCCCCCATGCGTCCCGACAAGACGTACCCCGAAGCCACTGGCTACTCTGTGTCGATGGGTTTGATTATGGCAGTTATTTTCAGTGCCGCCGCAGCCTACCTTGGGTTGAAAGTGGGACAAGTGTTTGAAGCAGCAATTCCTATTGCTATCATCGCAGCAGGTATTGCCGGCGTGACCAAACGTAAAAACTCGCTCGGCGAAAACGTGATTATCCAGTCAATCGGCGCAGCGTCGGGCATTGTGGTGGCTGGTGCCATCTTCACCTTGCCTGCGCTCTACATCTTGCAGGCGAAGTACCCCGAAATCACCGTCAACTTCCTTGAAGTGTTCCTCAGTTCACTCCTCGGCGGTTTGCTCGGCATTCTGTTCTTCATTCCTTTCCGTAAATATTTCGTAAAGGACATGCACGGCAAATTCCCATTCCCTGAAGCCACTGCCACCACACAGGTGCTTATAAGCGGCCAGAAGGGCGGCAGTCAAGCCAAGCCATTGCTGATGGCAGGTTTGGTGGGCGGTCTGTACGACTTCTTCCTCAGCACATTCGGCTGGTGGAAAGAGGTGCTCAGCACACAGGCTATCCCTGCGCTCCAAACTTTCACCCACAACACCAAGATGATGTTCAGCATCAACACCGGCTCTGCTGTGCTCGGTTTGGGCTACATCGTGGGCCTTCGCTACGCTTTCATCATTTTCGCTGGTAGTGCTTTCATTTGGTGGTGCATCGTTCCTCTGCTCGGCTCTATGGTTCCCGAAATGGCAGAAATGGCTCCCGACGCCATCTTCAAGGACTACGCTCGTTCTATCGGTATCGGCGGTATCGCCATGAGTGGTGTGATTGGCATTATCAAGTCGTGGGGCGTGATTAAGAGCGCCGTTGGTTTGGCTGGCAAGTCGTTCAGCAACAAGGGCACCGAAGAAAAGCCCGTGCGCACACAGAAAGACATTTCAATGAAGCTTCTCGTGTTTGCACTCACCGCTGCGCTTATCATCACTTTCGTGTTCTTCTGGATTGGTGTGATCGGCAACCTCACACAAGCCATCGTGGCATTCTTCGTGGTAGTGGTTATCGCCTTCCTGTTCACCACCGTGGCAGCCAACGCTATCGCTATCGTGGGCAGCAATCCTGTATCGGGCATGACTTTGATGACCCTCATCGTGGCAAGCACCATTTTCGTGGCTATTGGTTTGAACGGCACCCAAGGCATCATCGCTTCGATGGTGATTGGTGGTGTGGTTTGCACCGCGCTCTCTATGGCTGGCGGTATGGTTACCGATATGAAGATTGGCTACTGGTTGGGATCTACTCCTGCTAAGCAGCAAACTTGGAAAGCAGTGGGCACTCTGGTGTCGGCCGCTACCGTGGGTGGCGTGATTCTCCTGCTCAACAAGGCTTACGGCTTCACCAACCCCGACGTGATGGCCGCTCCACAAGCCAACGCAATGGCTGCCGTGATCGACCCTCTGATGATGGGTGGCGACACTCCATGGATTCTCTACTCTGTGGGTGCGGTGTTCGCTTGCTTGCTCAACTGGCTCGGAGTGCCTGCTTTGGCATTCTCTTTGGGTATGTTCATTCCATTCCACCTCAACGCTCCATTGCTCGTGGGTGGCGCTATCAGCTGGTTTGTAGGCTCTCGCAGCAAAGACGAGAAACTCAACAAGGCTCGTCAAGAAAAAGGCACTTTGCTCGCCAGCGGTTTCATCGCAGGTGGCGCATTGATGGGTGTGGTGAGCGCAGGTATGACCCTCTCTGGCTTCTCTTACGAATGTCCATTGAGCGATGGCGTGACAAGCGCTTTGGCTGTGGTCATCTACCTCGCCCTTATCGGCTTCCTCATCTGCTCTTGCCTCAAAGCTAAGAAAGAAGATTAATCCCCACACGAGTGTGTGTCAAATTTGCATCATAACGTAGGGACATGCCTTCGGCATGTTTCGAAGCAAACAGCAATGAATCAACGCATTTGACACATTCCACAATAAGCATATTCCCAACGGAATGTTGCCCGCCTCACCCAATGGCGGCAACATTCCGTTGCTTTTTCCACACAGCGTTTGATTACTAAGGATAAAAGCAGTAATTTTGTATATTGTATACATTATTTATGCGATTACTCATTTTTATCATATCATCGTTGATGCTGGTGCTGGGCAGTTGCCGCAGCACACAGAAAACCGTGGCTGAAATTGAAGGTGTGAGCGTGGAAGCCATGCCCACCAAACCCGACACCACCACGCAACGCAAAACCACCACAAAGCGCCGGCGCAACAAGCGCAAAACGCATCGCCAAAAACCACAAAGCACCACCACCCCATCTGCCACACCACGAAGTGGCGAGCCCGAAGCCCCGAAGCTAAACATCGAGGATTTGAGGCAGAAAGCCGAGAAAGGCGATTCGGTGGCACAAACCATGTTGGGTGTGGAATACATGAAGGGCGACCAAGTGGAAAAAGACCTCGACAAAGCCATTGAATGGTGGAAAAAAGCAGCCGAGAAGGGCTATGCGGAGGCTGAATACAAGATAGGCGTTTGCTACCACTTCGGATTCGGCATCAAGAAAAGCCACAAACTGGCAAGATACTGGTATGAGAAAGCCGCCAATCAGCAGCACAAATCTGCAAAAGTGGCGCTCAAAACCCTCAACGAGGAAGAAGGCAACGAGTAACCGATTTTGAAAAAACCTCTCAACACAGAACTGAAAACATGGACGCGCATCTATATTTACTACTGCTTTGTATCGGAGCGAGCTTCGTGCAGCGTGTCACGGGCTTCGGATTCGGCATCTTCATCATGACGTGGCTCACGGCGCTCATGCCCAGCTACGGTGAAGCCACTGCCCTATCTGGAATCTTGGCGCTTTGCACCTCGCTGATAGTGGCAGTGAGGATGTGGCGCCATATCCGCTGGAATCACCTTTGGCTCATTCTCGTGGCGTTCATGGCGTTTTCAGCCATCTGCATTTTCGCCCTCACACAGATTCACGACACGGTGCTCAACACCATTTTGGGCTGCGTGCTCATTTTTGCGAGCATCTATTTCCTGTTTATCAACGGGCATATCCACCTCAAGCCCTCGCGCTCCACACAAGTGGCGGCTGGCTCGCTCAGTGGCATTATGGGCGGACTTTTCGCCATGCAAGGTCCACCGGCGGTGCTCTATTTCCTCGCTTCCGAAACCGATAAAAACCATTATATGGCCACGGTGCAAACCTACTTCCTGATTGGCAACATAGGCATGGCGATGGTGCGTGCCTACAACGGCTTCGTCACACCTGCCGTGGGCTACGGTTTCCTTTACGGCATAGGCGGGGTGATTATCGGCAATGTGATTGGCGCATTGGTATTCCGCCGAATATCCATCAATCTGCTGCGCACTTTAGTGTATATTTATCTCGCCATCAGTGGCGTAATGATTCTACTCAGATAATGACAAACAAAGACAACTACATATTCCTCACGCGTGGCAATGTGGGAAAGGTGATTTCTCGTATGGCTATCCCCACTATCGCCGGTATGCTTGTCACGAGTATCTACAACCTCGTGGATGCCTACTATGTGGGGCAAATCAATACGCAAGCCACCGCCGCTGTGGGCGTGGCGTTCCCAGCTATGGCTATTGTGCAAGCCATCGGTTTCTTCTTCGGGCAAGGCTCAGGCACCTACATTTCACGCCAACTCGGAGCCAAACGCCGCAACGAGGCCGAACGAATGGCAAGCACTTCGTTTTATTTGTCAATCATCACAGGTGTGGCTTTGGCTATCGTGGCATTGCTGTTTCTCGAGCCGCTTTCCTTGGCATTCGGCTCCACGCCCACCATTCTCCCCTACACCAAAACGTATTTAGGCATTATGCTGCTCGGCACGCCTATCGTTACCGCCACCATGACGCTCAACAATCAAATGCGATTTCAGGGCAACGCCGTCTCTGCCATGGTGGGTATGATGACGGGCGCGGTGCTCAACGTGGCGCTGGTGCCGCTGTTCACATTCACCTTCGGAATGGGCATCGCCGGCACGGCTATCGGCACCATTCTCAGCGAGTTGGTCGGCTTTATCGTATTGTACATGTTGGCGATAAGGGGCGGAAATCTGCGCCTCACGCTGAAATTCATCACCCTCAACAAGCACTACATGACGGAGATGCTGAAAGGCGGCACGCCATCGCTCTCGCGCCAAGGTCTGGCAAGCGTTTCCACCATGTTGCTCAATTTGGCGGCAGCTTCGTTTGGCGACTCTGCCATTGCCGGCATGAGCATTGTGGGGCGTGTGAGTTTTGTGGTGTTCTCGGTGGTGATTGGCATTGGTCAAGGATTCCAGCCATTTTGCGGATTCAACTTCGGCGCACGCCTCTTTAAGCGTGTGCGCAAAGGATATTTCTACGCCATCAAACTCTGCCTTATGTTCCTGGTGGTGTGCTGTGTGGCTGGCTTCTACTTTGCCGAAGAGGTAATCGACCTCATGCGCCACGACCCTGCCGTGGTGGAAGTGGGTGCCGCGGCGCTGCGATGGCAAATCATCACTTGGCCGCTCACCGCCTTCATCATCATGAGCAACATGGCGCTGCAAACGAGCGGTTGGGCAATCTCCGCCAATGTGGTAGCGGCACTGCGAAATGGCTTGTGTTTCATTCCACTCATCATCGTGCTACCCATCTATTGGGGCATTTTCGGTGTGGAGGTGTGTCAAACCTTCGCCGATGTGATTTCGGCAGCCATCACCCTACCCATCATGGTCCGCTACTTCCGCGCGCTCTCCAAAATGCCATCACCAGTCAACGAAGCACCAAAATAAAGAAAGTTATATCAAAAAAAATCCAATATAACGTAGGGACATGCCTTTGGCATGTTTCTTAATGCATTGATACTTTGCTAATTGCATTAATAAGGTTCTGTGGATAAATACAGGGGGCACCGAAACAAAAAACATAAAAAACCGCTCGCCTTCGGCGAAAAACCAATTCCAGTAGGGACGTGATACTTCACGTCCGCCCAAAATTATGATATCATATTGAATATCAATCATTTGGTGCGGACGCGAAGTATCGCGTCCCTACCATGGAAAATCGTTTTGGGAGATTGATACAACCTCTTTTCAAGAAATCATTCTTACTATAAGGGGTTTTTCGCCGTGAAACGGCGAGCGGTTTTTATCCTTGGGGCAAAGTGGATAGTCCTCGTAAGAGGGTGGCGGAGGGATTGTGTGGTTGGCGGCATGGAAACTCGTTTCCAATGCCGCCAAGCGCACAGTCGCACCGCCAAATGCGAAGCATTCCACGTTGCTCCAAGGCTGTTTTTTAGGTTTTTGTTTTTTGGTTCCATTCACGATTCGGCAACATTGCATAATCTATCCCCAGAAATTTTCCACTGAACCATTAATAACACACCAAGAGAATATCCCCTCTTCATAAAGCGTTTGTGTGTAAACCGTTATATTGTTGAGGGCAGCAGCACATCAAGCATGGGCTGAGTGAGCGCCTTGGGCGAAATCAGCACCGATTCGGCACGGTCGGTGCGCAGGCGGTGAATCTCACACCCTGCCTCGCTGGCAATCAGATATGCCGCACACACGTCCCAAATGTGCAAATTCAGTTCCCAAAAGGCGTCGAGAATGCCAGCCGCTGTGTAGCAAATATCGAGCGATGCTGAGCCCAAACGGCGGTAACCACGCACCTTTGGAATCATGCGCACCGATTCAGCTATGTTGTTGTCGGCATTTTCCGCCTTGTCGTAAGGAAATCCTGTGCAAACCACAGCCTGCGAAATCGAGGTGCAAGCCGAGCATTTAATGGGTTCGCCATTGAGCATCGCACCCTCACCCTTCACGGCGGTGAACAGTTCATCGAGGCGTGGCGCATACACCACCCCTATCACCGTTTCGCCACGGTAGCGAATACCAATCGAAATGGTGAAATAAGGCAGTCCCGACTTGAAGTTGGTGGTGCCGTCCACTGGATCGACCACCCATTGCCAATCGCTTTTCACATCGTCGTCGCCCGATTCCTCGCTCAACACCGAATGTGTGGGATACAATTCATGCACCTTGCTTGCCACAAATGCCTCGCAAGCCTTATCGGCTGCCGTCACCAAGTCGTACTCATTGTCTTTAGTTTCCACTTTCAGCGTGGCGCTACGGAAATTCGCCATCTGAATTTGTCCTGCTCCACGAGCTATACTGATAGCATCGAGAAGAATATGTGCCTTATCGTTCATAGTTTAATAAATAAAAATCCTCACTCAGGTCACGCCTGTCTCATCATGGGCAAGCCACGACAGAGAAAATGCGAAACCTGGGCGAGGAAAGGTTGTCCAAATAAAAAAATGAAGAGTTTCTTAGTCTTCTACAGGAATTTGGCGTTTAAACACTTCCTTGAAGGTAATCAGTGTTTCGGTTCTGCCAAGACCCATAGTCAGGAACTTGTCGTGAATTAAGTGGAGCAAATGGTCGTTATTCTTTGCGTAAAGCTTCACAAACATGTCGTACTTGCCGGTTGTGATATAGCATTCCACCACTTCAGGCATTTCCTTGAGGTGTGCAATCACCTCGTCGTACTTCGATGAGTCGTTCAGGAAAATACCCACATAAGCACAAGTGTCGAATCCTACCGATGATGGGTCAATCAATGTAATCGAACCTCTCACCACACCCATGCTATATAGTTTCTGAATACGCTGATGAATAGCGGCGCCACTCACGCCACAGGCGCGAGCCACTTCAAGATAAGGCTTTCTTGCGTCAATCGAAAGCATCTTTAAAATCTTGTAATCTAATGTGTCTAATTTTGCGTTAGCCATAGTCTGCTTAGTAATAGTTTTTTCAAAATACTAATTTATAACTAATTAGTTCTCTGATAACATTTAATATTTTTATAGTGTATAAAATTTTATAGTGCAAAGATACGCATTTTTCCCAAATTGTAACAAAAATATGCAAAATATCAATCATTTTTTAATTTTTTCCAACACTTACAATCCAAAACACACCCCACCACCCCAAAAAAAAGAATCCCCCCCCAACAAAATCCCCTCAAAAAAAATCCGAGTGCTCCGAGTGCTCCGAGTGCTCCCAAAAATCCCCCACCACAAAATCCCCCTCAAAAAAATCCGAGTGCTCCGAGCTGCTCCCAAAAGCCCCCCCACCACAAAAAAGGCAAAAAAAGATTGCCACCCGCCAAGCGGGCAGCAATCATCATATCAAACAATTATTGTCTTTAAATCAGAAAATTTAGGATTATTCCTGGAACTTGAAGTTCTTAACCAATGCACCCATCTCGCCATCCTTAATCATAGCAAGCACATCAGCCTTCTTCAACTTACCCACATATTTGAAATCTTTTTCCTCGCCAGCCTTACCAGCGTTCACAAATTCCACTACAGCAGGGATTTCTGCCTTGTCGAGTTCAAGCATTGGATCGCAGTAAATGCTTTTGTTGTCTTCACCTGAGTAGTAGATTTGGTAGTTAGCCGATTCTACACCCTTCACCGCGCGCGCATTTCTTGATTCGAAAGGAACCATCACCTCCACGTTCACCATGTCGCCTTCTTCTGCGCCCAAAGTGAATTTTGCTTCACCAAGGCATGGTTTGAAGTTGTCCCATTCACCACCGCTCACGCCTCTAATTTTGAGGGTGAATGGCTCTGTTGGGAGAGCTTCAGCGGCATCATCAGCAGTTTGTTCTACAGCGGCAGCAGAATCGCTACCAGCAGCTTTACCATTACCTTTACCGCAGCTCACTACCATCAATGAGGCAGCAAACGCAAGCATCAAAATAACTTTTTTCATTGTCATTTAGTTTTTAGAAAATGTTTAACAAAAATTTTTAGGGAAAATAAATAATGGCTTTACAGATTCACATAAAATGATTTCTCTCATCTTTTTTTTAGACACTATTCATCAATCCACTAATTATCATTGCAAAAATAGTCATTTTATATTAATAAACAAACAAATACGCCATTTTTTATTCATTTTCTCCCTTTCCACCACTTCAAACCGTGGCGAATCTGGGCTAAAGCCGCGTTCCACATTAATAAAAAGAGGAAGAAAGGGGGCTGTAATCAAGATTTTTTGTTAAATTTGTAGGTTAATTGCTAAATTACGCAGATTTTACCCACAAAATATGAACAACGACAACGAGAAGACACCCGAAGAATTGAACAAACAACCACAGGCCACCAACCCTGAGGGCGAAATGAACGATACCCAAGCATCCGACGCTCCGGTGGAAGATGTGCAAGCCGAAGAAGTGACCACCGACGACGGCACTACTTCTGCCCATTCTTCCTACAAATTGCCCAAAGACAAGAAATTGCAACTCTCTGGTATGTACGAGAATTGGTTTCTCGACTACGCCAGCTATGTGATTTTGGAGCGTGCGGTGCCACACATCGAAGATGGCTTGAAACCTGTGCAACGCCGCATCATGCACGTGATGAAAAAGAGCGACAACGGCCACTACGCTAAGGTGGCTGGTATCGTGGGCGACACCATGCACTATCACCCACACGGCGATGCCTCCATCTATTCGGCTCTGGTGGCTATCGGTCAGAAGGGGCTGCTGGTAGATACGCAAGGTAACTGGGGTAACATTCTCACTGGCGACGGTGCTGCGGCTGGCCGTTACATCGAGGCGCGCCTGTCGGAGTTTGCCCTTGAAGTGGTGTTCGATAATAAGGTCACCGAGTGGACTTGGAGTTACGATGGCACCAACCAGGAGCCTATCACGCTCCCTGCCAAGTTCCCTTTGCTCCTTGCGCAAGGTGCCGAGGGTATTGCCGTGGGCTTGTCGTGTAAAATTCTGCCTCACAACTTCTGCGAAATCATCGATGCGACTGTCAGTTATCTCCGTGGCGAGGAATTTCACCTCTACCCCGACTTCCCCACTGGCGGTTACATCGACGTGAACAACTATAAGGACGGTGAGCGTGGCGGCAATGTGCGTGTGCGCACCAAGATTGAGAAAATCGACAATAAAACGCTGCTGGTGAAGGACGTGCCTTACGGCAAGACCACTGCCTCTGTGATTGAATCAATCCTGAAAGCGGCTGAAAAGGGTAAAATCAAAATCAAAAAGGTGGAAGACAACACTGCCTCCACAGCCGAAATCATCGTCACACTCCAGCCTGGCACGTCGAGCGACAAGGCTATCGACGCGCTCTACGCGTTCAGCGACTGCGAAACCAGCATTTCGCCTTGCTGCTGTGTGATTAAGGACGAGAAGCCTCAGTTCCTCAACGTGAGCGAACTGCTGCGCTACAGCGTGGACCGCACCAAGCAAATCCTGAAAGCGGATTTGGAGTATCAGCGTGCCGACACTCTCGAATCGCTGCTTTACGCCTCGCTCGAAAAAATCTTCATCGAGGAGCGCATCTATAAGGATCGTGGCTACGAACAGGCGAAGGACCTCGACGCAGCCGTGGCTCACATCGACAAGCGTCTCGACCCATTCAAGGCGCAGTTTGTACGCGACATCACTCGCGACGACATTCTCCGCCTGCTCGAAATCAAGATGGGCAGAATCTTGAAGTTCAACATCGACAAGGCTAATAATTACATCGCCACTCTCAACGAGCGCATTGCCGACATCGACAACAAGCTCGCTCACTTGGTGGACCACACCATCAAGTGGTTTGAGGGACTGAAAAAGAAATACGGCCACCAGTTCCCACGCCGCACCATCATTCGCGACTTCGACACTATCGTGGCATCGAAGGTGGCTGAGGCTAACGAAAAACTCTACATCAACCGTGCCGACGGCTTTATCGGCACCGCTCTGAAGAAGGATGAATTTGTGTGCAACTGCTCCGACATCGACGACATCATCATTTTCTACAAAGATGGTAAGTTTAAGGTGATTAAGGTGAGCGAGAAGATATATGTGGGTAAGAATGTGATTTACCTGAATGTGTTTAAGCGCAACGACACGCGCACCATCTACAATGTGCTCTATCAAGACGGACGCGGCGGCATCGTGTATATGAAGCGATTTGCCGTTACAGGCGTGACCCGCGACCGTGAATACGACCTTACGCAAGGAAAGCCGGGCAGCAAGGTGATGTGGTTCACCGCCAATCCTAACGGTGAGGCTGAGGTGCTTCGCATCACGCTCAAGCCTAAGCCACGCCTGAAGGTGCTGCAATTCGACATCGACCTCGCCGAACTCGGCATTAAGGGCAAACTCACCCGTGGCAATCTTGTGACCAAAAACGAGGTGCACCGCATTTCGCTCAAGGAGCATGGCGTGTCAACCCTCGGCGACCGTGAAGTGTGGTTCGACCCCGATGTGCTTCGTCTCAACTACGAGAACCACGGTTTCTCGCTTGGCAAGTTCAGTGGCGATGACCGTATTCTCGTGATTATGAAAAATGGCGATTTCTACACCACCACCAGCGAAGCCACCAACCACTATGAAGACGGCATTCTCCGCATCGAGAAGTATGTGGAGGGCAAGGTGTGGACGGCTATCGTCGATGATGCCGACCAAGGCTTCCTCTACATTAAGCGATGCACGCTCGAAGACAAGAACAACAAGCAGAGCATGATTGGCGGCAACCCCGATTCCAAACTGCTCACGCTCACCGACGAGAAGTTCCCTCGCTTCGATGTGAAATTTGGCGGTGGCGACGCTTTCCGCGAAAATCTTGTGATTGATGCCGACGAATACATTGGCGTGAAGAGTTTTAAGGCCAAGGGTAAGCGCGTGAGCAATTTCACCATCGACTCGGTGACTGAAATCGAGCCTCGCGAAGTGCCGGAAGAAGAAGATCAGTCCGCTGCCACCGTGGCTGAGATGGACAACACCGACACCGATGCCACGATCTCCGATGCTATCAACCAGCAGGAGGTGCGCGACCAACTGACAGGACAAACCCGCCTCTTCGGCGAAGGCGATGAATAAACTTTCGGCATACATATCAATGCTTACTATTTGGCTGTGCGTGAGCCATGCAAGCGCACAAGCCACCATTTCTGCCGATTCCACGAAGGTGACCACCAGTATGTTTACCCTCGATGCTGGCTATGGATCGCAGCGCGACACCTACGTTTCGCCCATCGCCTACAATGGTCCGCACTTCCGTGTGGCATACGCCAACATGTGTCGCAACCACGCCTCGCGCTGGTGCCGAATCATGGAGGGTGGCGTTGACTACGAACTCACCCACAATCCTGCCGGCAACCACACCATGCACGCGCTGCTGGCTGATTTCAAGTGGGCTGGTATGCGCAGTTGGAGCAATGTGCCGTGGCAAAAGTTTGCCGTGATGGTGGGCCCGATGGCGCAATTCCGTGGCGGCGTGCTTTACAACACCAATAATAGCAACAATGTGGTGTCGGCTCGTATCAATGTGGCTGCCGGCGTGAATGCCATGGCGTCGTATTCCACCACGCTTTGGAAGCGTGCCATCACGCTGAATTACGAAATGTCGCTCCCTGTGCTGGGCGCGTTCTTCTCGCCCGAATACGATGAGGCGTATTATGAGATATATGTGGGCAACCGCAAGAATTTGGCGCATTTCGGTTGGTGGGGCAATCGCTTCGACATCACCAACTATCTCTATGCCGACTATGCTATCGGTGCCAACACGGTGCTGCGTATCGGCTACCGAAACCGTGTTGAGTCGTCGAATGTGTGCCACATCACTACGCGTGCCTTCAGCCACAGTCTGGTGATTGGCATCGGTTGCAATTTGATGAGCACTAAGAAAAGGAAATAATGAAAAAGTGGTTTCACATATTCATACTCTCGGTGATGGCGTGCCTCGGTTCGGCATGTAGCGAACAGACTTTCAGCAACGATGCCGAAGGCAATTTCGATGCGCTATGGACCATTCTCGACGAGCATTACACATTCTTTGAGTACAAGAATGTGGATTGGGACGCTGTGGGCAAGCAATACCGCGCAAAAATCACTAAGGGCATCAACAGTGACGAACTCTTCAACCTCTGCAGCGATATGCTGAAGGAACTGAAAGACGGCCACACCAATCTAATCAATGCGAGCGATGTGTCGCGCTACTGGATTTGGGAAAAATACCCTATCAACTACGACGAACGCCTCATCGATGAGCATTACCTCAACTTCGAATACAAGCGCACAAGCGGTATCAAATACCAGATTTTGAGCAGCAACATCGGCTATATGTACTACGGTGATTTCTCTAACGGCATCGGCGAGGGCAATCTCGATGCCATTTTAGCCTATTTGGCAAGTAGCGACGGACTGATTATCGATGTGCGCAGCAATGGCGGCGGATTCCTCACCAATGTAGAAAAACTGGTGGGCAGATTCATCAACGAGAAAATGACGGTGGGAAGCATCAGCCACAAGACTGGCCCTGCCCACGATGCGTTTTCCAAACCTTATAACTATGAATTTAGCCCGGCTAAGAGCCGTCAGCACTACAATAAGCCTATCGTGGTGCTTTGCAACCGTGGCAGTTTCAGCGCCACCAACAATTTCGTGTCAATCATGAAGCAACTCCCCAATGTCACCATCATCGGCGACACCACTGGCGGCGGTTGCGGATTGCCATTCACCAGCGAACTGCCCAACGGCTGGAGCGTGCGCTTCTCTGCGGCGGTAATTCGCGACGCTGAAGGCAATATCACCGAATTTGGCGTAGCCCCCGACATCAAAGTGGATATGACCGAAGCCGACCGCCTGTCCGGCCACGACACCATCCTCGACACCGCCATCTCCCACCTCCTCCACAAAAAATAATCCCCACCAGCATTCCGCTGGGAGGGGTATTTTGTCCCTCAATGCTATAGCATTTCAGGCATTCTTAAGTATTTTAGGGCTTGGTTTCCGTTTCAGCTATTGGCTTGCCTGGCGATTTGATGGCTGGGGTTTCGAAAGGGTATCGCCCTTGGTTTTCGGCTTTGATAATCACCTTCATGCCCTTCTTTGCGTAGTGCTGCTTGAAGTGGTCGATACCTGCGTCGGAGAGGCGTATGCAGCCTTCACTGTCGCGGCCAGGCATCTTGTCTTCGTTGCCTGTATTACCATGAATACCGATGCCCTTGTGTGGGGTGGCAAGGCGCATAAACCAATGACCATAAGAGAGTATCGCGCCACGCCCATCGCCGAAATCGTGGGTCCAAGTGCTGGCGTCTTTAATTTCTGTGATGGTAAACGGATTGTCGATGGTGCATGAAGGCGTTTTCATATCGCCCTCTTTCTCTTTCTGTCCTTTCACTCGGCTCAGGCACACAGGATAGCGCGCTATCAAGGTGGTGTCGCCCTTCACGGTGGCATACACGTTCAGGCGAAGTTCTTTCTTTGAAATCACCACAAAAGCACTACCTTCGTCGTAAGCGCCATCGTAAAATATCTTGGCTGTGTCGGGGCGGAATTTGCCATCAGAAATCTCTGCGGCTTCCTCATCTTCTTTGTCCACATACATTTCCGCATCTGTTGCCTCGCTCGGTTTTGAGCCGGTGCAAGCCACTGTGAAGGTGGCAAAGAATGCCACACACATCAGTATCTTATACGCTCTGTTCTTCATAATCATCGTCACTATTAATTGATTTACAGAAATTTACGAACCAATTTCTTGATTGGGGGGGGGGGGGGGGGACGAGGGGGAGAAGCGCCACATTCACGCCGCCTTTCTTGCCGCAAATGTAGCTCATGGGCTTATCGAAACCCTCGTGAATGAGCTCGTCGAGAAACAGCGGCTGCTGATTAAACATACACATACACCTGAAGGTGTCGCCCACCGCCAATTTTGAATTGACCGATTCCTCTACCACAAAACAGTTCTCACCTGTGTAGCGAATCACTATTTTACGGTTTGGTGTCCAAGTCACTTCCACACGGTCGTCCTCGTTGAGCATATCGCAACGAATGCCATCACCGATAAACTCCTGCGAAGTGGCGGTGCGGTCGAGATTGGTAAGAAACGAATCCCAATCGTTAAAGCCCACATAGCGTGAAAGGATAGATAATGTGGAGTTGCTTGGCACATTACCGTCGTTGATATAATTCCAAATGCGCTTCAGCGTGTTCACCGAAACGTATTCGCGGATTTCATTTTGTATGGTGTCCGACAATTCCGCAAAATCGGATGAGTTTTTTATAGAATGTCCTATTTGTGTTTCCACACATTTCCGAAGAGCGGTAAGCTCTTTCCCATCTTTCTTCAGAACCCCTTTTACTTTCGTCATATTCCTATATATCCTAAATATAAATTAACTGGTAACGTTTTTCTTATGGTTAAACCGAAATCGGGTTAATCAAGTTAACTATCAATCGCAAAGATAATCAGAATATTGCACAATTCAAGGGTTTTGTGCAAAAAAAATGAAAAAAAGTTTAGAAATGATTTACAAGTTGTCCCTATGATAATTTAGTAATGATTGAAAAAATCCCGTAGGGATTTGATGTGCGTAGGCAGGTATGCAGCGAAGGTTATGCGAAATGAGCGAAGCGAAATGGAGC
>SFGS01000061.1 GCA_004557565.1 Bacteroidales bacterium
ACTTTGATTTCGTCGTGTCCTTCTTCGTCTCTCCGCCCAATAATTTCACCATCTCATCTGCAACTGTTGTCGCCATGGTCACTACTGGGTTGACTTGCGGGGTGTTCAGCACTGCTCTAGGGTTATCCAACCTACGTTGGATGTCCTGCATAGCCGCTGACTGATACCCATCTTGTGCTGACACCTGTGGAGTCATGCCACCCATCCATCCTAAAATAGAATTGCCCAACGCCACATAGTCAATCGGCTGGCTAGTAGTCGTGCCATCATACCAAATAGGATAGTTCATATTACCACCCCTTTTCGTGCCATCATACCAAATAGGATAGCTCATATTACCACCCCTTTTGCTGACCAGCTTGGTTAATCTGAATCGAGAACCCTGGTACCGAACCAATATTCACTGGAGACCCTGCTGAATTAACCTGTTTCGGAGCGACTGTTGCTGTTGTAGGGCTGCTGTTAGTCTGCGTAGAAACAGGTGTTCCAGGGATTGTTTGGCTACCAGTTAGCATTGGCATCCTACTCTGCCCCCAATATGGATTGAACGGACTGCGTGGGTCTGATGGCTCTAGTAGCCGATGGGCTAGTGTACAACTGATTTTGATAATCCATAAGGGCTTTGCCAAATGCCATGCCCTGATTCATACCATATAACCAGTCCTCACCTACGCCACCCATCAACGCTAGAAAATTGTTCGACCCACCAAAAGTTCCACTACCGTTCATTGCGTAGCTAGACATATCTTACTCCTTAATAGCTAGTTCCGTTCTTAGCGTGGTTCATAGCTGTTTGGTACGACACGCCTTGTCGTGCTAATGCTTCACGAGCTCGTGCTTCACGCAATGCGTACAGGCGTTGATACTCAGGATCAGCAAACTGCATGTGACGTTGGTTTAAATTTACTTGAACTTGACCAGGGATATTTGTCGCTGAAGTCGTAACACTCGGTCCCATCGTGTACGTCATGTTTCTTTCAGGCTGCGTCGGTTGTCTAACTGGCTGAGCTTGCGGTTTCACTGCGTTGGCTCTTGCTGCTAGTGCACTGATGTTCGCTCGTGCTGCTAGTGCGTCAATGTTTGCGGTAGACGGCATATCGAACGAGTATGGGTCGACCGCGTTCGCTCTTGCTGCTAGTGCGTCAATGTTTGCGGTAGACGGCATGTCTACGGCGTGCAAATTATAAACCTCAGACACCATAGGCACGGCAAAACCCAAACCGTTAGGTGCGGTCAGACCCCAACCGTTGTTTGCGGGTGCATATCTTCCCATCATTGCGTCTAAGGTTGACGCATCGTAAGTTTCATTCATCAAAAACCTCCCATAAGGCTTAGTGTATTAAATCTACTCGGATAAATTTTATCTTGGAAGTCATCTACCAAGATACCTTCGTTTCCACCTAGCCCTAGCGAGTATGCTAAAGCATTAATGTCATCTTGTGACATTTGCGGTGGTGGACCACCTAACATATTCTGTGCTAACGCATAACCTGGATCTGCACCAGTAGGGTCTTCCATGCCTACGAGTTCGTATGGACTCTCTAAAGGCGGTACGCCCATTTGTTCCATAAGAAGTTCATCGTTACCCATATACCCTGCCATTAAAGCAGGGTCATCTGGATATGGCATGTCATTAGGATAACCTTGTTGTGTCAAACCCATCATTTGTTCTAATGAATTCATTTTTTCTCCACACACTTACAAGAATCAACATACTCAGCCACAGTCTTCTTGTCAAGCTGTACAGATACTGTGGCGTTCGTTTTTTCAACACGTAGCGAATCACACGTGTTAGGTGTCCAGCATTGTGCTGGCACTGCGGTCGTTTCACTCATAAATCTCCTCTATGTGCCTGAAATAGTAGAGTCTACAGTAGGGGTGCCTCCACCTCCACCAGCACTTGCTCCGCCAGCAGGTGAGCCTGTTACTACACCAGCTCCATCACCGCAAGAGTTCTCTCCACTATTCTTGCCTAACCACATAGATAATACTACCGCAATTAACGATCCTAAGCTAGCTAAAGAACTGGATAATTTATCTGCTGTCTTACGATAACTGTCTGCCAACCACGCATAGTTTTTGCCAGCACTCGTAAGGAAATCTCCACCTAGTTTAGTAAGGTCGAAATAGTTACCATTATGTGCAGTGTAACGTGCTTGCTGAATTCCGATTCCAGTTTTGTCGAACGCTGCGGACGAATTGAGACGGTTGTTACGATGTTGTTCCATAACTTCAGCTGTTTTAAATACCAACTGCTCGTTAATTTGCCACGCACGTGAACGCTCGTCTTCTCTAGCCTTGTACAGCGCACTGACTGTTGTTGCTATTGCTGTTGTCGCTAAAGCTGTCTCAATTCCACAACATTGACGCACTGAGTAACGGTTCAAGTTCTTGCACATTTCAGCACGAGCTTTTTTCGTTTGCCCTGCAACATCCGCCAAAATACGAGCTTTAATTCCATCGTAGTCTGGGGTGTATCCACAGGTAGCGAACTTACACATCATATCATGAAGCGTATCATTGCAACTATCCAACTGTTGTGCACGAGCCAACTCGGCATCTCGCTGACCTATATTCCAACCATACTGGTTAGCCAAATCCGTATCAGCCTCGTCTGCCAATGCTTTCTCTTTCGGGGCTAAATCCCAAAGCTCAATACCTTTTGCGTGTAACTGCTGGTTTATATTCTTCCATTCGTTTTCCGCATTTTTTGCTTTGTTGATTAGACCGTTGTCGGCAAACTTACCTAGCAATGCTCCAAGCAACGAACCAATCGCCATCCACTTACCATCGTCAAGTTTTGGTTGACGTGGGTACTGTATTATGTGGTTAGCATTTACTTGAGTAGAACCTACTCCGCTTGCTGTACCTGCTTCTATGTTCGCTTGGTTCACGCCACAGGCTGACGCACAGGCTGACTGTGCGGCATTAGTAAGAGATGGTGCGTCCGCCGCTCCTGCTTGACTGCTGTCTACTGCGTCTGCCATTACCTACTCCCTAACAGGCTTTCTCTCGATGCCTGTAAATGAATTTCTTCTATTCTAAGAGACCCTACCACCCTAATCGCCCAGTCAATCGCTTTGTACTTTCTAGGTAACAAAAACGGCTTCGTTGAGCTTACAGTTCTGCGATAATACTCTTTCCCATCTGCGTAGATAATTATATCCACGCTAGGACGACAGCCAACTAAATATGAATAGTGTTGTTGAAACTCTTTATTGACAAGGAAAAAATTACTAATGTCACCATTAGGGAATTTACGTTTCCACTCATCAAATTTCAATTTAGCTTCTGCGTGTCCTCTAGGCATTATATTATCAAAATCTGGAGAAATAATCTTGCATGCGACAGGTCTCCACATCCCAGCTTCCACTACGGTGTGCGTCTTCCAGTCATAAATAGCTACCTCACCTTGTCCCCACTCGTAAATATGTTCGTTTTTGAACACTAAGAAAGGGCTTATCTCGTCGGTAAACCCCATATCTACTATGACGTTGTGTGTGACAAACTCGCCTTCTCGTCGTTTATCGCTACCCAACTGGAATATAAACCCGCCTTCGTCGTTAAATCCGTAGATGCGGTCATCATGGTAAGTCAAGCGGATATATCTAGGGTCGAATTCTTCCCACTCATACTCGGTCATCAGGTGACCTGTCAGAAGTTCTTCGCCTTTTTGACTGATTGCAACCAGACCTTGTTTACTAGAGTAAATAATCTCGCTCTCTCCATGACACGCTGTGTTGTCATAGCACTTATACCGTTGCTGGATTTCTGCAATGTTAATTTGGTTAGGTTCACTCGCCATAATAACATAGTGCAGTCCGTGCGTAATCGCAATAAGGTCGTAATGGTTCTCGCCTTCGAGACGAGTTGTTATCTCGTACATACCCTGAATTGGATAACGCAATCTGTATTCGTTGTTCAGGTCGTAAGCGTGAGGGAAATTATGCTCCGATACCCAGAAATGTCTGTTGCTCCACACGACCGTCAAATTATCTCCGATTGCGGCTACGCCTTCCAAACAATCAGGCGGACAATCGTGGTTCTCGGTAGATAACTCACATGCCCAGTCGCAAGGGCAATTCGTATCGTAAAACTCTGTTTGGTCGATTGGGGTTTCACCCACTTTTAACCAGTGAGCGTTCTCCTCATTGTCGGTAACTACTCTGTACCATCTGCGGATAACCGCATTGTCTGGCACGTTTTTATCTTCTACCTTGACATGAACTGCGTCACCCCATGTGATGTCCATTACTTCACTTGGCTTTGAGTGAGCACTTTCTTCGCCACACGCATTTACATACGTAAACAAGTATGCAACTGGTACTGGCGGATGTTCTACGTTGTCGCAAGTGTTGTAAGGGGCACAGATATAAGGAATTTCTGTTCGCTCGCAACCCGCTTGGTCTATAACTTCCGTTGTCACAACCGCATCTTTAGGACGACAAATACCCACTTTTATCGGACATTGCCCGCACAGAATTCTCTCTGCCGATTGTCGCCATAACACACCGTCGTCCACGAATAAAAACGTTGTGTCACCTAGCTTTTTAGTCCAGTCTACTGACGTGAATACTTTTTTATCCCATGCTACATACACAGAACCTGCTCTGTGAACAGTAGCAGGTTTACCTGTAAAAACTTCGCCACACGGGGTCATAAGTTTCTCGCCCGTGTCACGAGGTAGTTTAATGGGACGCAAGTGATTTCCGTACAAGTCCAAATTTTCTGCGATTTCAGCGTTTCCTACTGGTAGAGATTTTCTTCCCAGTTTTGGAATTAACCCACTAAACTTTATAACTCTCATTAGTTGCTTCTCCCGATACCTACTAATTTAGCACCTTGTTTGATAAGAATCAGCACCTGACCTGAGATAGCTGGTTTAGTGAATGTCACCATGCCATCTGCACCTGTGGTGTACGGACCAAATGTCATTCCAGGTAAACTAGGCGACGAGATAGTCACGGCGGTATTTGGCACGCCGAAAATAATAGACTGCGTACCGACTTCGGTGTACTGGAAACTGTATCCTGCTGGACCAGTATCGCCTTTGTCACCCTTGTCGCCTTTATCGCCTTTTTCACCTTTCAACGCCGATACATCTGCTGTGACCGACTCATTATTTGTCATCATGAATGTTGCCGTGGTTCCTTCTACGGTAATGGCTTGGATTCTAGCTCCATCATCGCCTTTAGGACCTTCGTCACCTTTCTCGCCTTTTGGCCCTGGTTGACCTGGTACGCCTTTCGCTTGCGGTAAGGTTCCTGCAGAGCGAGTAGTGCCGTCCGTCAAAGTGTACATAAGTCTACCATCTGCTGTAATAGAGAATGACGCTACGCCAACCCCGTTATCGCCTTTGTCACCTTTTGCACCTCGTAGACCGCCTGTAACGGCTCCGCCTGTACCAGTGCCAGTACCTACCGCACCTTCTCCACATCCGCATCCGCCACAATCCGCAGCAAATAACTCTTTACAGTCAACTGATAATGTTCTAGTACATGGGTCGTATTTCAGTGGTGATAAAACATTGAAACCTATGCTTTTAGCAATGTCTTGGATAACTCTAGTATCGTCCCATAAATACGATACTTGCGTATTAGATAAAATACATGGGCATTTACTGCTCGTAGTACGGTCTAAAATCAACGTGTCTTCTTCAATGCCTACCACTTTAGCCGTTTCACAGCACCCATTACACCCAGCAATCTTCACATAAAAGTATTGCTGTCCAGAAATAGGTGGGAAATGTTTGGCATGACCCACCATTAAGCGTAATCTATTGCTGTCTTCTGACAAAGGATGTGAGGTAAACCCCACACCAGTGCGGTCGCATAAAAGAGGAACTAAATTAAGTTCGCAATTCATTAGCAATCCTCTTTAGTCTGACAAATAAACTCTTTGAGTTGGATTGAATTCCAATCAACTGAGACACATGTTCCTGCTGGGAAGTTTTTTCTACCCTTACCCAACACATCTCGCACAACTGGAACTTTACTATTTTTAAGTGTAGTGTCCTTCACAAATTTAACCACTTCGTAGCGGTCTAAATAACGTAAAGTAAGATACACATGGTCACCTTCAGGTAGAGTATTCAATGCGTTCATAGCTGTGTGCGTTATATGCAATGTATCGTCAGTAGTTTGAAGGTGTTTTAGTAAACTACCCTTAAAGCCATCTATAAACTTTAACATTTCTCGCTCCCATTAATTGATACGATATTACCGCACTCATTAACTTCGATTGCTGTACCGCATTGTACGACGAATGTCTGTGGTGTAATGTTGGTACATCCACCCACACAACTTTGAACAAACTCGCATAGTTGAGCTGGGTTCCATTCCACGCAAGCACAAGCATTAACACCGAACCCTTGTGAGCTAGTATTATCTTGGGCACGTTCTACGGTCAGTACATCGCCTTTTCTAGCGACGACCTTAACCACTTCTCTCACTCCGCCATTGCGAATAGTCAAGTAAAAATGGTCATCTCCAGTCATATTGAACTTTGCACCATCTCCAGCGACTAGTTTAATTTGCGTATCTGTTGCTGTAATAGAATTGGCAAGTTTTGTACACTTGCCCCAGAAATTAGTATTTAACATGTAGAACACCCCACATCACAGTCGCCTGTCAGCTCTGCTAAATCTTCGTCATATTGTGGTATTGCACAACAATCGCTTGCGTACGTAGCTCCGCCACACCCTTCGTCAATCACAGGTTCGCTCGCTGCTACCATCGTCTGACAACCTGGTAAATAAAGTAAAACGTGCGTACAGCACTCGTCATTAATATAAATATCTCCCTCGTAGTACCCTTTTGGTAGACTCAGGAAATGATCGCCCCATTTAAAACAAACGCCATTTTCTACGTCCATTCTATAAGGCAAAATTTTTAGTAATGTACGACAGAATCCTTTGCGTCTAATTTCCATGCGTAAACAGGAACGAATGGCTGGAATCGGTCGTCCTTTACAGCCCATTTGACGAAATGTAAAACAACGTTCTACTTCGCCCATTTGAATTTTAATGGTGTTTGATGCACACGTTTTAGGTGGGCACTTTTTCTCGCCACATGGGTCACAAGGGTCTGGGCAACAGACTTCCTCATACTCAGGTGCGATTGGTAAACATTTGGTGCGACAACACGTACTTTCTGGTGCGTCGCCAAAAACTATCGCCATATACTCCCCCTACCTCTCGATAAAATTGGTGCTCCAATAATGCGTTTGGCTTTCCCGCCCGTACGCTCTATTTTAGCGGATTGAATAGCATTAAACCATGTAGACTGGTGAATTTGCAACTGGCTCAACAGACCTTGTTGGTCAGGTAGGGATGCTAGTCGTAATAACGTACCCGCCACAATACCTTGCATAAAGTCTTCATAGATAAAGTCAGGCACATCACAGTCATCTCTGCCGATTGTCCAACTATAATCAATACGCAATCTATGCGGTTTTTTAGGCGGGTCTTGTAATACGATAATAGGATAATCCCCTCGTCTCAGCTCTATTTCGTAGTCTCCACACTCACCACTGCGTAATCGTTGCCAGTTCTCTCGTCCATTACAATTCGCTGGCGAAGAATCTACCGTATGGATTTTTACAATCCTACGGCAATCTGGCATTTCCATAATATAGTCTGGAACTTTTTCTTGCGTTTCTACTTCCAGTATATCTCGTGCGATTTTTGTCTCTCGCATGAACTCAACTATACTTTCTCTAATTGCGTGTTGAATAATTTCTTGTGGTAGGTAGGGTACGTAAGCTAAAACAAAGGGTTCAAAATCTGATACTGTTCTCATCTAGCCACCTGCTTCGCTAACTGTTGCATTTCCAAATTAAGCTTCATCAGAGCCATCGCATTATTCCAATGCTGGTTACTGCGTTCTCTGTTAGCTTGGTCTTCTATATCAACCCCCCATGCGTAGTACAACATTAGCTCGAACACTGCACTTTCTAGGTCTGCCCCTAGCTCTACTGCACTGTTTTCGCTTGTAACTACTGGCGGTTGATAACAACTAATGATAAGCGTTGCATCTGTCCCTTCTGGAACTGGTGGGTCTACGATAATCTGACGTGGATTACTCTCGTCAATATCGTAAGAACTTAACTTGTAGGTGTCGCTCTTGACACGACTTGAGCAAACAGGTCTACCCAATTTAGGGTAGAGCCCGATTTTTGTGCGTCTAGCTCGTTCTGTAACAACACCATCTTCGTTCGCCATTCCATAGACAGTAACATCGCTTTCACAACTTTCTGGCACATCTTGCAATATACCAGCTACTAGTTTTACTTCCGTCTTTTTGACAAATCGTTTTTGGTTCGTCATCGCTACGATACTAATCGCACGTTTGAAATAAGACAGCAAATCTTCTTTCGTCCAGTGGACATACGCTTCGTCTTCTTCATAATCCGATAAGTATCTAGCTACGTCTTCGATAAGAGAATTTGCTGAAATTGCCATTTTTAATGTCCAAACATAGCTTTTACTGCTTCCGCAGTGTCGATACCTTGTAAATCAGCACGTTCTTCTTCGGTTAAATTCACACCTTGTTGTGGCTTATCTAACGAATCTGGTAACGGTGCATAATTAGGTTGCATGAGTTTTTGAGATGGACCTTCTGTTTTACGCTTTCTCGTTGGAGAAGCCGTCAAAGAAGGAATCGTTTCTCGTTGTCCAGCCATCGCTTCATGAGCGTCTTCAATGGTTTCGTATCCAGCGTCAATCACAACAGCTTCGCCACCGTAATGATTATCTGCTAACGCTCTGCGTTCGTCCTGACGACGATTCATATCTGCAATAGCTTGTTTTAATTCGGTCTGTGAGTAGATGAAACGACCTTTAATGTGCTTCATACTCTCTGTGTTAAACGTCGGGTTTGGGATAATAAATCCGCTTTCATCAACGAAAGCTAATGGTTTTGAGTGTACATTCATTTTTGTTTTCCTTATGAAATAAAGGCAGGGGGGTTCCCTGCCCTTCAGCTGTTAAATTAAGCTGGTAAACGAACACATAGTGGGTCTGGGTACACAGTCTCACATGGAGCTTGGTAACAAGAGCAACCGTGTTGGTCGTTGTGATGTTCAACAGACGCTGATACTGTCCAGCAAGAACCTGATAACGAACCTTCAGCAATCTTAACAGTGATGTCACCGTTAGTTTGAAGCATTTTTTGAGTACGTAAAATGGTGTAACCCACTTTAGTCAAGTCAACTTCAAATGTTTGAATTTCTGTTGAGTTCGCATCTGCGATTGCTTGCTCCGCTGCCGCTAATGCTGTTTTAGCTTTAGTAACAGCTGCTTTTAATGTCGCATTTGTAGGGTCTGTATTTGCTTTCGCCTGAGCTGCTGCTAACGCATCTTTAGCTGCTTGTACAGCGTCAGATAATTTAGCTAAGTCAGTCGGAGCATCAGAAGCGGTACCATTTAAAATAACGGTAACTTTACCTTCATCCATTTGTTTTTTGTTGTGGAACACGATGTGGTCTACATAAGAACCAGCCGCTAATAACACAACACCTAACTCGTCGCCTACTGGGAGTACGCCAAGACCTTTCTGACGGTACCACATACGCATGTGTTCATGGCCGTCGTCATAGTAGTATTGTACTGTTTTGTGACGAGTTTTTAAGTGTGCCGCATATTCTACGTGCTGGTCAGCAGGGTCTAACCCTGCGTCCCACATAGCATCGCCATATTGGGCGTTGTTGCGTTTGTTACCACCTAAGTAAATATTATACTTTGCCATCAATTAGCTCCTTACTCAATTTCGATAGTTGCGTATAGAACCGCTAACTTCTCTGGGGTTAATACATCGAAGTCGTAGATTGTTAAACCACGCCAGTATTTGTCGAACGAGCGAGGGTCTTTATCAATAACTTCTTGGTTAGTTAATTGAGTAATGAAACCTACCGCATCTTTGAAACCAGCTAAAATCAAGAATGTTTGCTGATTTACTTGTGGGTCAAAGTACATTGGCATGTTGTTGGTAAAGTAGACTTTGAAACCTGCAACGTCTAAGAATTGTTGAGATAATAAAATCGCTTTACTTGTTCCCGCCGCACCCGCGTTATTTAATAACGGATTGGTGTAGAACAATGTTTTAGCCATTGTAGGTAACACTACATAACGACCTTTTTCTGGTACGTTCTGCTCATCAAGAACAGTAGATAAGTGAGATAACTTGGTTAAGATTGTCTCTTTGTTAAGTGCAACTGGTTGACCTAACTGACCTAAGTTATATGCACCTGACTTGATACCAGCTTTAATACCTTTGTTGTAAGGGTCTGCTAGTAATGGTACTTCGGTTAAAATCTCACGGTCGATGTGCTGACGTAATAACAGAGTAGAGTTTTCCATAAACTCATTGATGTACTCTTTAATGTTACAAGTACGTTTTTCATCAACGTATGAAAGTTTTAAGTTCCAGTATTTACCACGTTTAACAACCATAGTTTTTAACTCAGTGTTGAGTGTAGAAACTTCTAAGTCTTGGTTATTAATGTAGTCAAAGATTTCACCTACTGGTGCTACACGGAACGTCACTTGGTCGCCACATTGCTTCAATTCAGCAGGGATAATATCTTGCGATGTAATTGCCCCTGCAATACTGTCTGCGTAGAAGCGAGCTAAAAACGCTTTCGCATAAATAGGTGTGTTTAAGGCATTATATACCTGGTATCCACTTGCTGACGGTAGTACGCCACCTGGTTTAGTTTGCATTAAATAACTCCTTCGTGTTATTTGTTATAATTAACTCGTCCATCAAGCATTGCTTCGTTAAACTCATTAACAATTACTTGATATTTATCCCAAGAAAGTTTCCCTGCTTGGAAAGCTTGAGTGGCTCGGTCAAACTCAGACATTCTATAAACGCTACCTCTGCGTGGAGCCGTATTAGGTACAGTGGTTTGAGCACGACCTGGCGACACGTGTTGCGGTTGCGGTTGAGATTGCTGTTGAGTTCGCTTGAATTGCTGAACAATTTGAGCCAACTGTTTTACGTTCCCATATTGTATACCTTCTTGCACGTATGATGCAATAGTGCGACCGCTTCCATATAAATCAGGTTGCTTAATGTAACTCTGCCATTCTGGAGTACGCACAAGTGTGTCAATATCAGGAACCACGCTTTTCAGTTGCATGTGCAAAGTATCAGTGCGTTGTGCCTGATTAAATTCTGCTTGCGACTGAAGTTGACCACGTACCGCATCTAACTCCTGTTGGAGTGGTAGTACAGTGCGTTGGTACAGGTCATTAGCTACTCGCTTTGCAATAGACGCAATGTACGGGTCGGCATCACCGTAGTCCGTTTTATAACGCTCATCCACCTGAAGTTCTTCATCTGCGAACGCTGTTGGAGCTGTGGCAGGATACTGAGTAGGTAGTTGTTCTTGGAACGTATGTTGTTGTAATGCTAGCTCATACATCTGAGCTCTGGTGCGAGTAGCCGCTAGTTCACGTTCTAGTTGCAACGTTCGCTCTTGGTCCGACACTACTGGCTGTTGTGGAGCAGTAGGTGTCGTACCTTGCGGAGCAGTCTGTGCTGGTTCCTCATCAGAAACTAAAAACTGATTAATTTCATCGTCGTTTTCAGGTTCTTTTGGTTGTTCAGTAGTTTCTGCTTGCGATGCGAATTGTGTTTCTAAAAACGCACTAAGTTCGTCTTGGGTTTGGTCAAAATCTGCCATTGGTTATTTCTCCAGGTCGGTTTTCAGTTTTTTCAATACGTAAACTTGTCCACGTAAAAATTCATTTGCTTCTGAATTTTCGTAGTAGTCACGAGTTCTTTCCAGTTCTAGACTGATGTAGTCCTGAAGCTGTTTGAAAATCGGATTAGCTTTCAGGAAACGTACAATTTCTTCAATATTCGGTTGCTTTTCTTTAGACATAAGTTCTTACCTCAGTCTTGCGTGCGTACACCGTGATGTCGACTAATGCCTGTTCGTCATCCAAACCTTCGTTTCGGAAACGATATGTACCAGGAATCTCAATCACCACAGGGTTCTGATTCACAGTCAACTCTACAGGTTTGCCATCTTGCATAACATCCGCCCATAGATAGTCGTCTAATCGGCTCTCTGTCGTGCCAGGAATACCACGAACTAACACAAACTTACTGTCAGTAGTGCCACGAATCATCATAGCAACGGCTTTATCTCCGCACTCTACATGAACAACTCCACTAAAAATGCTTTTCTTGTTAGCCATCAATACGCTCCAATTCATCTTCAAAAATGCACTGAATAACTCGTTTAACGGTGTTCACACCTACACGATTATCTTCGTTTGCTACGTTATCTTCGTACTGGTCACGTGTCAAGTTTAATTCACGTAATAGTACCGCTTTAATTAATTCTGCATCGGCGGATGAACGAAATCGTCTAAACGCACCTGCTTCTTGTAGTGAAACCTTAGTTTTCACAGCCTGCTCCTTTGTTAGCTATAATTGCTTGAACATATTCTGCTGTCACATCTTCAAACACGACATCTACCGTTGTCACGCCGTTCTCCAGTGGAACATAACAGTCATCAGTAGTTGAAATCTCATACGTGCCAGGTGGTAGAATCGGGTCACACGGGTCAATAGGAAAATCATGCAAAAATACTTCAAACGCACAACCCTTTTGACACTTGACAACCCTTTGCACACAAATTTCAATCGGAGCACCGCAAGGGTCTCCGTTGATAATGTGCATCGCAGCCGTCTTCAACAACGTGACAGTCTGCGGTTCTGTGGCTACGGTATAGTTATCGACGACAGCAACATCATAATGTAATTGGGAACATCCCATTAAATACCCCCTGCTGTTGGATTAGAAACCAAACCGTTCTGGTTAGCGATTGCTTGACCAGCTCCAGCGTTTCTACCGTCAATAGTACCACCTTGATACATTGGGTTCAAACTACGCACGTCTTGCACCATCGCAGATTGTAGGTCGTAGTCAGGGAAAATACCTTCTGTACTAATCCCACTTGACTTCATAATCTGATACAACAAGCGTCTGATTGCTTCCGCAGGGACAACTGGTTGACCAGTCATAGGGTCTTGCATGCCAACGTATGATGATAACGATTGTAACGCCCACTGGAGTTTGTTCTCCTGTGTCTCTTTCTCCACAATTCCACTCACGCCTCGAGCATGGACACGAATGTCACCCTTGATGGTCGTATCCAACGAGAACATCAATTCGTGGTCAATGTAAGATTGAATAACTGGCTCAATTACGTTTTCTTCTAGTACACGTAAAGCGAATTTTACAGACTTACTTGCTTGGTTGAGTACCATCGCCACACCGCCTGACGTACGCCCTAATGTACCGATATTTTCTGTCGAACCAAATGCTACTCGTGGAATACCAATAGTCTCGTACCCATATTGCATAAAACGCTCAAATACGTTAAGCAACTGAGCCGAAATATCTGGTACGGTATAGAAATTATAGGCTCTACCCTGCATCCCAACCACCGATTTAACCTCACGGATGGTGTTCGGTAGGATAACGTTCACATCCTCATCGTCGATGATACGGTCACTCTCCACCTCGCCTAATACGCCAGATGCGAGTCCCATATTTCTCACCATTGCCACGATGGTTGCCGTGCACACTCGTTGAACATCTCTCAGTCTTGTAACAGGGCACTCGCCCCAGAACGCTCCTGGAATCGGCTCAAATGATGCCGCATAGAATGGTCTTTGTCCTGCTATGTCTGGGTTTAGCACAGCTTTGATAACAATGTCATTCACTGTCCAAATTTCAGCTTCATACGCTAGGTCTGGGTCTCCCACGTCTACACCAAACTCTTGTAGTAGTTCTCCACGGATTCGTCCGTAGAATCCCACACAATCGTAGAAACCCTGTGCGTCATCTTCCAACCCAATCGCATAGTCTGTTGTGTCAACCTCTGGATTTTGGTCGTGTCCGTCCTCACGCTGTTCCAAATGTCCAGTCGGCATGTCACTTAAAACTTGACGAATACCATCTGCGTCATACCCTGATGCTGTATAATAGCCAACGAGTTCTGAGCGTGAACATCTCCGCACTTCAATCACATACTCTGCATCCTGCACTGTCTGTGCGTTGGGAGCTGGGTAGAAATCGAATGGGCTGATATTTTCTACTGCACGAACTAGCTTATGCTCTACAACCATTCGGTCACCATTCCACCGTTTCCACGGTCGTCTTGTCACCGCAGGTGCTTTCATAATTGCCGTAGGATAAACCACAAAATTATAAATAAAATCACCAAATTGGCGTAGCCAGTCTGCGTCGTGCAAGCGGTCTTGGATAATCTTGTTCATCTTATCCGCCGCTAATCCAGCCATCTTTTCCTGCTCTGCCAATGCTGCATTTTTCAATGCTTGACCCTGCTCCTGCATGGCTTGCTCCATCAAGTCAGGGGTCATCATCGGCATCTGTTGAAGTTGTGCTACCACTAACTGCATAACTTTCTGCGACATGTTGTCGTTCAAGTCAGCCTGTGGTGTCGCTTTAATCGTGAACGGGGCTTCAATCGAGTTCGCAAATACGTCTCGAATCAACCCCACAATACCCTTGACAATCGGTGACGTGATGTTGAAGTTCACGTCAATGTCAGGGTCTAAGGTTTCACAAGCAAGAAGCTCTCCACGCACCTGACGCAGACAGTCAAGTAACACATCGTAGTGTTCTCGCTTGGTTTCTTTCGCCAGCTCAAATCGGTCACGGACATACTGTCCGAGTTCCTCAACAAGACGCTGGTGTTTCTTGCTTGGTCGTCCCATATTACTCCCTACTTGTGTTTAGTTTTCCCAGTTCTTCGGACGCTGCGACATTCTCGACAGGATATTGTATCCCATCAGGGCGTACTGACAACTGTCAATTAAATCAGAGCACCATCCCTCGTGTGACTTGGTAGGTGTATCACGTACAACATCATTTTTACCACGAACACTCTCGTATATGTAGTTGTATTTTATCGCTTCTATGAAATACTTGCAATTTTCTGTTACTTGAAACATTGGTTGTCCGCTTCGGTCCAGCTTAGTTAGATACTGTTTAACAACCTCTAAGCGTGGTTGAAGTTTGTTCGTACCAGGATTCTCAATAGGAATACCATTATTAAGCAATACATCAAACGGAGATAACTCAACCGATTGAGCTGACACACCGCCACTAGGGTCTCCCCATGCTCCATTAACCAGATTATTCGGATATTTTTGTCGCAATAAAGGGCGTAGATGTTCTGTTACCAATGTCTCTATTGACATATCTTCCCCCATAACCTCGTCAATCAGTATCATCCGCCCCCCCGCCGTTGCTGTGTAAATCGTGCAAACTGGCGTGCGACCGAAGTCGAATCCTAAATATAACGGAGCACCTGCTGGCACATTAAATGACGGAATAATATGACGTTCAGAGTTAAACTCTGGGAACACCACTTTGCCCGTTACTAAATCAGCGAAGTCTCCTTCCACATACGACTTGATTTTTTGGTCGTCAGCCCCTAACATTGCGTAATAATACGTGAACCCATTTGGTAAATTTTCCACGTTTTCAGCCCAAGCGTTCGGGAGCCA
Source organism: Bacteroidales bacterium (assembly GCA_004557565.1). Taxonomy (GTDB): domain Bacteria; phylum Bacteroidota; class Bacteroidia; order Bacteroidales; family Muribaculaceae; genus Sodaliphilus. Next base: position 15,558 of record SFGS01000061.1, read on the forward strand.
GGAGCCATCTGCTTGTCTTAGTAGAGCTGGAGGCTGTCTGAACAATCTAAAATAATTACGCCCCATACGCTGTGACATCATACTGAACTCTTTGTCTTTGTCACCCATATACCAGCGATACAACCAGTGGTTTTTTAATGGTCCGTTGGTCGCTGCGAGCAACTCTACATGTGAAGCCTTACCAAATCTACCACTAGGGTAACGTCCTAGACGACGGTCAACCGCAAATATCAATGATTCAGGCATCTCAGACACCTCGTCCAAGAAGGCAAATGTCGGTTCACAACCCAATAGCTTATTCTGTGACCGCTCGTCATCAAACGACAAAAACTCAATATCGAAGTGAACCTTTGTACCGTCATTCAAATCAAACCGAGCATGTGCCATCATCGGAAATGAACCTGTTCGGAACGTCATCAAATTGCCTACCATCGTTTTAAAAGATGGGATTGTAGTAGACTTCAACATTGAGTTAGTATTTCTCGCCACCAACGCTCTGGAGTATCTAACACCATCTCGGGCGGGCTCTTGCGACATTGCCCTAAGAAGTAGCATCCAGATGATACCTGACGTTTTTGCAGAGTTACCTGTACAGAACACCTTACCATTTCTACGAGCAACAAACATACCAGTCGGTGTGGTGTAACAATACTTGTAACCGTCAGGACTTTTCACTTCCTCATAATTGGCGGTCTTTAGTCCTACCCAGCTCGTTTTCTTATTAACCCCTACCGTAGCACGATATATTGTGCTCCATCGCCCATTATCATACTCCTCTGTACTAATAATTGATGGAATACCATTACTAATAAAAGCGAACTGGATAAAGTCCACGTTGTTTTTGCGTGTACTGCAGTAGTAAAACCCTTTCTCCCCAATATTACCATCCCACAGCAAACTTTCTTCCGCCATAACTAGCAACTGTCGCTTACTTGCTGAATAGTATTTCGACAAGTCCTTATTAAATTCAGGCGGAACAAAGCTAAACCGAGTTTCCGTCGGTCTCTGTGGATATGTCATTTCTGTGAAACTTATCCCTGCCTCGTTAAGAAGGTGTCTAATGCGTTCTTTCTTACGCTCCTTACGAACACATACACAAACCTGTTTACCACGTTTAGGTAAACTGCCATCCGCCGAAATCATCACCTGAATCCGCAACTGCATATCAGTCAACGGATACTCTGTCGTAGACGCATAGTCGAACACAGAAGGGATTTTAGCATCTCGTTTAGCCCCACGTTTATACTGCTCTGCTAGTTCGGCACCTGTCGCAATCTGCCACTTGTCCTTGCCTTGTCTACCAGAATAACCTGTCTGATACCACACCTTATGCTCGTCACTGATAACCATGTCCAAAGCGTAAGATGTAGTAAATCTATGCAGGGGTTCTGGACAGCTATATTTCAAATGCTCTGCTTCGGAAAAATAGCCTGTTTTACTTGCTGGGTCGTATACCATGATTGTCTCTGGAGCGTCTGCAATGGACACCCAACCTGTCGGGGTCAGCACTTCTGTGTCTCTATCCAGACATCCTGCGGGACCTATCGCTATCTTAACTCGGCTCTCGTCTAACGCCATGCGGTGCAGTGTAGGATACATCAAGAAGTTAAACCCGATGTCATTCTCACCCATCTCCACCATGGCGGTCTGGTCTATCGGAGCGTAGTCATCCAACCCCGATTTATAAATAGCCTCGTCCTCAACAGAAGGGGCATACGCTCCACCGACTGCTGCACGTACGACATTTTCAGCTTCACTTGTTTGGCTGGACATCAATCACCTCCGTAATTCGTCTTAATGGTCTCTGCTCTGTCGGCAACGGTGGTATCAACCCACCAGGACCCAAGTTCACATTTAGTGTCAAACCGCTCGCCTGTTTAGCACTGCTACTCTCGTCATTCCGATTAAGCCCGCCTGTCTCCTGTGTACCGCCAACCTCCGACAAGAATTTCATCGCTGCAATTTTATCTCGGTCTTTACCAAATCGGACAATATCCCATAAATAGTCAAGCCCTTGGTCGACATACTCCCTCGCTTTCATCTGAATAAGAGCGTTCGGACTCGCCTCAGATATTGCTTTTAACTCCCGCATCTCTTTCTTAAATAGCGGCAACTCCACAATAAGCTCAAAA
>SFGS01000062.1 GCA_004557565.1 Bacteroidales bacterium
CTTCGCATTTGGCGGTGCGACTGTGCGCTTTGCGTCATTGGAAACGAGTTTCCATGCCGCCAACCACACAATCCCTCCGCCACCCTCTTACGAGGGCTACCCACATTGCCCCAAGGATAAAAACCGCTCGCCGTTTCACGGCGAAAAACCCCTGATGATAACATGATTTACAGGAAGGAGTTATATCAAATCTTCCAAAACGATTTTGCATGGTAGGGACGCGATACTTCGCGTCCGCGACAAATTGCTGATATTGTACCACAATTATGGGCGGACGTGAAATATCACGTCCCTACTGGGGTTGGTTTTTCGCCGAAGGCGAGCGGTTTTTATCCTTTTGGCATCGCTAAAAGGCTGTTTTTTATGTTTTTGTTTCAGTACCCCCAGTATTTATTCACTGAACCTTTTAATGGATTTAAATAGGGTGTAGAAAATTACCACACAAAATATAATTCGTGAAAATTTGTGCTAATTTGTGGCTAAAAATCAACCACTAATTTGCGTGAGAATGGCTAACCACGAATTGCACGAATCCACCGAATAAAATTTTCTGTTAAATCTGTTGGATCTGTGTGAGCCTCTAATTTCTAACTTCTAATTTCTATTATAGGTGATATTATGAAATATTTTTTGTAACTTTGGGATGAATTCACAATAATTACATAAATCTGACGCTCAAGCATTATGATAACTGAAAATGAGGCAAGAAGATGAACAACCACCTCTCCCGACTTAGCAAACTAAGCCATCTGTTATAGTGACCTGAAAATCAGAAAGGAAAGAAAACATTATCGAAGCAACATATATATGACTATGCAAGCATTACGGGTTAATTCCACGCTTCAGGGTGGAAAATATAGGATAATTGAAAAGCTGGGGCAAGGAGGTTTTGGTATCACCTACTTGGCAGAGAACACTATGCTTGAGGGCAAGGTGGCGATCAAGGAGTTTTTCCTTAAAGGAAGTTGCGAGCGTGATGATTCCACTTCTCGCGTGACCATTCCCACTTCGGGCAACCGTGAGATTGTGGAGCGCTTCAAGCAGAAGTTTATTAAGGAGGCCAAAACCATCTTTAGGCTTAATCACCCCAACATTGTGCGTATTCATGACGTGTTTGAGGAAAACGGCACAGCCTACTATGTGATGGACTATATCGAGGGCGAGTCGCTTGGCGATATGGTGAAGCGTCGTGGCGCTATTCCAGAGGCGGAGGCATTGGACTATGTGAAAGATGTCGCCAGCGCATTGGAGTATATCCACAGCAAGAATATCAACCACCTCGACATCAAGCCCGGCAATCTGATGAAGCGCAAAGAAGACGGCAAGGTGCTCGTAATCGATTTCGGCGTGGCGAAGCAGTACAACGCAGTCACTTCCGAGGGTACCACCAACACGCCAGTTGGCATCAGCCTTGGTTATTCTCCTATGGAACAGTACAGCAAAAACGGCGTGCAAACCTTTTCGCCACAAAGCGATGTGTATGCTCTTGCCGCCACGCTGTTCAAGCTCCTCACAGGCAACACACCGCCCGAATCAATAAAAATTCCAGAATACGGACTTCCTGTGGCTGAATTGCAGGAAAAGCACGTGTCTCGGTCAGTGATTTTCGCCATAGCTATGGCGATGAAAGGCCGCCACGAGCGCACCCAAAGCGTGGCAGAGTTTATCAACAATCTCAGCGGCGATGACACTGTCGTGATTCCCGATCCAGCAGAGGCAGAGCGCAAGCGCAAAGAAGCCGAGGAGAAGGTTGCGAAAGAAAAGGCAGAGGCAGAGCGCAAGCGTAAAGAGACCAATGAAAAGGCTGCGAAAGAAAAAGCAGAGGCCGAGCGTAAGCAGAAAGAAGCCAAGGCAAAAGCAGAAAAGGAGAAAAAATCACTTAAAGGCAAGGGCGTCAATATTATAACCACTCGCAAGAAAAGACGCATAAAGTCGCTCCTCAAGAAATACTGGTGGATGGCGGTAGTCCTCGTGGCTATTGTGGCTATTGTGGCTATATGGCTGATGGTTCCTTTCCAAAAAGGTGAGAATCCAAAGGCTTCGTATTCAAATGGTATTTTGACTGTGAATGGCATAAAGTACAATATGGTTTGGGTGGAAGGCGGCACATTCAGCATGGGTGCTACTCCGGAGCAGGGCGTAGATGTTGCCGATGATGAAAAGCCTGTTCATAGTGTAACCTTGAGCGGATACTACATCGGGAAAACCGAGGTGACACAGGCACTATGGAAGGCAGTGATGGGCACCAATCCGAGCCTTTTCAAAGGGGACAATCTGCCTGTGGAGTGTGTTTCGTGGGACGACTGCCAAGTGTTTATACGCAAACTGAATTCCTTGACCGGTCAGAACTTCCGCCTCCCCACCGAGGCTGAATGGGAGTTCGCCTGCCGTGGTGGCAACAATAGCCGTGGCTATAAATATAGTGGCAGCAATTACATTGATAATGTGGCTTGGTACTGGGATAACTCTGGAATAAAATATTTGGAGCCCATATTTGGCAAATTGCGACAAAAAACTCACCCAGTTGCTACGAAGGCTCCCAACGAATTGGGTATCTATGATATGACTGGTAATGTTTGTGAATGGTGCAATGACTGGTATGGAGATTACAGAAGTGACGCACAGACTAATCCTAAAGGTCTTGATAATGGGTCGGGCCGTGTGCTTCGTGGCGGCAGCTGGGGCATTCAAGAGGATGAATGTCGTTCATCTTCCCGCCTCGACGGCGACCCCATCAACCCCGACCCCCACCGCATCGGCATCTTTGGGCTCCGCTTGTCCCTTTAAGTTTGTTTTGAAGTCGACAAGTCAACAGGTCAAAGAAAAAGAGAGTAAACAGACCAACTAGTTTTTTGTGTAGTCTTGCTGTTAATTAGATGGTATTGTGTAAGCAGTTGGCGCAGAGGTTGAAAACGGAAGTAAAGTTTATTCGTACTATTTTAAAATTGAAATTATTTATTTAGTTGAAAATTATAGATGCAAGCATTACGAGTTAATTCCACGCTACAGGGTGGAAAATATAGGATAATTGAAAAGCTGGGGCAAGGAGGTTTTGGTATCACCTACTTGGCGGAGAACACAATGCTTGAGGGCAAGGTGGCGATTAAGGAGTTTTTCTTCAAGGAATATTGTGAGCGTGATAATGCCACTTGCCACGTGACTATCCCCAAGTCGGACAACCGCGAGATTGTGGAGCGCTTTAAGCAGAAGTTTATTAAAGAAGCCAAAACTACCTTTAAACTGAACCATCCCAACATTGTGCGTATTCATGACGTGTTTGAGGAAAACGGCACAGCCTACTATGTGATGGAGTACATTGAGGGCGAGTCGCTGAGCGATATGGTGACACGCCGTGGTGCCATTCCCGAGGCTGAGGCAATTGGCTATGTGAAGGATGCCGCCAGCGCATTGGAGTATATCCACAGCAAGAATATCAATCACCTCGACATCAAGCCCAGCAATCTGGTGCTGCGCCACGACGACGGCAAGGTGCTCGTAATTGATTTCGGCGTGGCGAAGCAGTACGACGCCGTCACTTCCGAGGGTACAACCACCACGCCTGTGGGCATCAGCTACGGCTATTCGCCAGCGGAGCAGTATCGCAAAAATGGTGTTCAGGCATTCTCGCCACAGAGCGATGTGTATGCCCTTGCCGCCACGCTGTTCAAGCTCCTCACAGGCAACACACCGCCCGAAGCAATGGAGATTCAAGAAGACGGATTGCCTGTGGCTGAATTGCAGGAAAAGCACATCTCTCGCCTTGTGATTTCCGCCATTGCCATGGCGATGAAAGGCCGCCACGACCGCACCCAAAGCATAGCAGAGTTTGTAGGCAATCTCAACAGCGACGCTACCGTTGTGATTCCCGACCCAGCCGAAGCCGAGCCTAAGAGGCAACAGCCTGAAGTAAAGACGATAAGGACTTTTGAGGTAGGGGGTGTGTTGTTTGATATGGTTTGGGTGGAAGGCGGCACATTCCGCATGGGTGCAACCTCCGAGCATGGTAGTGGCGCAGTGCCTGATGAAGAGCCAGTTCACAGTGTCACGTTGAGCGGATACTACATTGGCAAAACCGAGGTGACGCAAGCGCTGTGGAAGGCGGTGATGGGCAGCAATCCGAGCTGGTTTATAGGCGACAACCTGCCAGTGGAATGTGTCAGCTGGAACGATTGTCAGGAGTTTATCCGCAAGCTGAACGCCCTTACCGGTCAGAACTTCCGCCTGCCCACTGAGGATGAGTGGGAGTTCGCCTGCTGTGGCGGCAACAACAGCCGTGGCTATAAATACAGTGGCAGCAAGTACATTGACGATGTGGCTTGGTACGACGGTGACTCTGGGGATAAGACTCACCCTGTGGCTACGGAGTCGCCCAACGAGTTGGGCATCTATGATATGAGCGGCAATGTATGGGAGTGGTGCGCCGACAGGTATGGAGTTTACAGCAGTGGTGCGCAGACTAACCCTAAAGGCCCTTACGATGGGTCGTACCGTGTGTATCGTGGCGGCAGCTGGAGCTTCAATCCGAGAATCTGTCGTTCTTCTTTCCGCACCGACATCAGCCCCGACAGCCGCAGCAGCTACCTTGGGCTCCGCTTGTCCCTATAAGTTTTGTTTTGAAGTCAACAAGTCAACAGGTCAACGAGACAATGTGTCAACAAGTCAACAAGGCGATGAGGCGAGGGGTGTGCAGATTAAGATTTTGTTCCCATTTGTCATGCCCCAAAACGGCAACGCCATAACGTAGGGACATGCCTTCGGCATGTTTCGAATGTGATTGAGGTGTTGCTGGTCGCGATTACGATATTGCAGATTGCGATTTAGGTATTGTTTTGGTTGCTATTGATACATACCAAAGGCATGTCCCTATGTTATGATGGAATAAGTTTAACCGAGTCAACTACCATCAGGGATAGCACCCAAAACGGTCAACCAAAATCAGGATAGTACAATCGCCCTACGTTATGATGGAATCGTGATTCGTGGATTTGGCACTACGCTCTCCAAGAAAAGTCCGCTACTTTTGGGCGGTTGGTACTTTAAGCGGAGGGGTTGGTACTTTGGGCGTGGAGAAGTGTTGGTGGGTAAGCAATTACGATATATCTTTGCAGCGTAAAACAAGAAATAAACTGAATACTAATCATAAAAATAAACAGTTATGGATAACGAAGCAACAAAGGTTCTGAATGAACAGCAAAACCAAAACGAGGTGAATGAAACTACCACTCAGCAAGCAGCTGAAAAAAAAGGTAATGGTAAGGGTGCTCGCATAGCAGGCGTGGCTGCTGGTGCAGCAATGGGCGCAGGTGTGGCAATGGGTGCCGAACGCGCCTACGAAGCTTTCACAACTGGCGAAGAAGCCGCTCCCGAAGAAACATCCCAAAAGGAGACTGCTTCTGCCAAAGAAGCAGAGCCTGCTCCAAAACCAGCTCCAGCAGAGGCTGAAGTGGAGCAAAAACCAGAAGTAGCGCCAAAGTCGGAAGAAGAAGTAAAGGCCGAAGTAGAAACACAAGAATCTCATCATGACGAAACCGCTGGCGGCGACGCTAATGCGCAGAAAACCGCAACTTCTGTTGATGCCGACGATGAAGTGCATGTGGTGGGCGTGGGTGTTCAGGATAATGGAAACGGTGGCGTTGCCACTGTTGTGGCTGTTCAAAAAGGCGACGATCATGCTTTGCTCGTGGACGTGGAATCTGATGGCAGATTGGATTACGCTATTCATGACGATAATGGCAATGGCGAAATCGAAGACCATGAGGTGCATGACGTAGGAAATGAAAATATATCAACTGTGAATGTGGTGGGTGCCTATGTGGAAGAAGCACGCGCACAGGGTGTAACACCTGTGGTGACCGACATGGAAACAGGTCAAAACCACGAAATCGACACTACTCCTGACGGCGGTTTGCAAATCACCGGCGCCGACGAGGTGGTGCCAGAGGACAATTACGTTGACGCGTCCGACGATATGGGCGACTATACGGACACTACCGACGCAGGCTTAATGGATGTGTAAACCTAAAGGATAAGGAATAAGATGGAATTACTTACTGTTGTATGTCCAAACTGCCGCTCGCGTCTGTCGCTGCAGAACGAGCCCGGCATTCAAGATAAGATGCTGGCTTGCCCTATCTGTAAATACAAGGCGAAAGTGAGCCTTTTTCAAATGGGGCAGGCTGGAAAGGGCGGCCAAGGCTCAAGTGAGGGCGACACCAAACTGCCGGCATCGTTGCGCCAACAGCGAAAAACCGACCCCGGTCAGATGAGGGTGGAGCAAACAGGGCAGATTATTGAACTGTGCGTGGGGTCGCTGGTGATAGGCCGCTTGGCAAAGAGCGGCACTGCCGATGTGCAAATTGGCAACGATAACTATAACGACGAATACATGAGCCGCCGCCATGTGCAAATCGATGTGGTGAAAACCCCTCAAGGCATCGAGCACCATCTGGTGGAAATTGGATCGAAAAACATCATTCAGCTCAATGGCAGCGACATTAAGCGAGGTGATGAGTTAGTGCTGAAATTTGGTGATAAACTCACATTGGGTAAAACCGAGGTGATCTTGGAAGAATCCGATGAAGAAGCTACATTAGTAAATGATAATTAAGATTCGACAACCGCTCAGCTTCTCTGAAATTGGCCGCAAGGACAATCAAGAGGACTATCTTTGGCCGCAGCCAGAGGCTGTGACCAAAGCCAATCGTGTGTTTTTGATGTGCGACGGCGTGGGCGGTCAGGATAGCGGTGAAGTGGCAAGCCAAACGGCAGCCACCGCCCTTGGCGAATATATCACTGCGCACCCTGCCTCCGACGGCATCGTCACGAAAGCCATGTTTGAAGAAGCGCTCGCCTATGGCTACGATGAGCTCGACAAGGTGGACACTGGCGCCTTCAGAAAGATGGGCACCACCATGACGTGCCTTGTGCTACACCGTGGTGGCGCACTGGTGGCGCACATTGGCGACAGCCGTGTGTATCACATTCGTCCGTCGCTTGCCGATGAGCAAGGACGCTCCGGCATCATCTACCAGTCGGCTGACCACTCGCTGGTGAACGACCTGCTTCGGGCAGGCGAAATCACCGAGGAGGAGGCTGCCGATTTCCCACAGAAGAATGTGATTACGCGCGCCATGCAGCCACACTTGGAGCGCAGATACAAAGCCGACATTCTCAATATCGACGATGTGCATGCAGGCGACTACTTTTTCCTGTGCTGCGACGGTGTGCTCGAACAGCTCACCAACGATATGCTCGGTGCGATACTCTCCGACGAGAATCTCGACGACCAGGGCAAAATCGATGCCATTAAAGAGGTGTGCGACGGCAGAACGCGCGACAATTACACTTGCTGGCTCATTCCGATTGACAAAGTGGCGGCTGAAGCCACCGATGTGGCAACCTCAGTGGAAGACTATACCATAGCCACAGTGATGCCCAACGACGATTGCACAGTGCGGCCATCGGGCATCCGTGATCACTGCATGACGCAAGCTTCAGTAGTTCAGGATCTGCAGAAGCAGGACGAAGGGTCGTGTGTAGGGCGTTTTTTAAAGAAATTATTTAGAAAGGATAAGTGATGGAGAAACAGAAGAAAATCAGTATGCTGTATTTCTATACTCGCGACGAAATGTTGCGAGTGGACTTGCGCAAGGTAGGCTATTTTCAAGCCGACAGAAACTATACTGATGTGTATTTCTTGAACGGCTATCGCGCCACATTGCCCACCAATTTGATGGCGATTGAGCAAATGCTTGACGACGACCGCATGAAAGGGCGCACAATACCTTTTGTGCGCATTGGACGAAGCTTGATTGTGAACCTGTCGTGCTTGATACACATCAATGTGCCGAAACAGGAAATCGTGCTCTCTGATATGCAATCGCCCTGTGTGCTCAAAGTGACGGTGAAGAAGGAGGCTTTGAAAAAATTGAAGGATCTTTATACTCAGAAATAGACATTTAAGAAATAGATGACGATAATAGTAGGACGTGGCAGAAGCAAAGCCACGCAAAGAATTGAAATTACCGACCCCACTGTGAGCCGTGAGCATTGCTGGCTCACCGACAACGGCGACGGCACCTATACCCTGCAGAATAAAAGCCTGCAGGGCACTTTTGTGAATGGACGACAGGTGGTGAAAACCATTGTTGAAGCCGATGACAAAATCACGCTAAGTGCTTCAACCACAGTGAAAGTGGCAGACTTGCTGCCTCTGAAGCAACCAGCTCAGGGTGGCAAAACTGTGGAAGAATATTCGATTGCGCATCTGAAGGATGTGTGGGACGAATACCACGACACGCTACTTGATATACAGGTTAGGCAGCGCAAACTCAACATGTATAGAAGCGCATCGCCCATGTTTACCATTGGCAGTGGCGCCATAGCCACATTGGCGAAAACCATGGGCTGGGGTGATGCAATTTTTGTTGTCACGTTGATGATGACTGCCATAGGATTGATGCTGATGGTGTTTAGCTTCGTAAATGGATTCCGTGATAATAGCATTGAAAAGCGAGAAGCTGCAACTGAAAAATTCAACAGTGAATACGTTTGCCCTAATCCTAAATGCCACCATTTTATGGGAGCGCAGTCGTATCACATCATTCGTCAGAACAAAAACTGCCCGTGGTGTAAATGCAAATTCACCACTTCCAAGTGAAAATCTCCATTTCGCTTCCACGCGGAATTGGGCGATTTAGGAAAGTCAAAACTAATTCGTGAAATTTGTGCTAATTTGTGCCAGGTTTTTAACCACGAATTGCACAAATTCCACGAATTATTTCTGTTAAATCCGTCAACTTTCGTCAGGGATAACATGCAAAATCCCCAACCCAAAACAGGATTATGAATTGATGGTCAAGTGATAGGCGGACGTGAAGTATCACGTCCCTACCGTGGAATGTATAAATTTCCACTAATCCCAAAAACCATCAAATCACCAAAGGTTTCGTCTTAACTTCTCTAACTTCTTAACTTCTTAACTTCCAATAATTCCAATTTCTAACTTCTAATTTCTAATTTCTAATATCTTCTTGGGGGTGGGCAATAAATGGGGGGTGGGGTGCGTTTATATCTAAATTAGGGTGGCGAATGTGCTGCTCGCTTAAGTTATGCCAATTTATGAAGAAATTTCTATACATAGCAGTTGCGATGGTTATCGGTGCGATGGCGGTGGGGCTTACTGGCTGTAAGACTGCCAAGATGCGCGATGCCGACGAGGCGTATGACCGTGGCGAATATTTCGGTGCCGAAAAGATTTATCGCAAACTCTATAACAAATACACCAAGAAGGAAGAACGCTGGATTCGTGGTGAGGTGGCGTATAAGTTGGGCTTGTGCTACAAGCGTCTGAACCAGAGTAGCCGTGCGGCGGCTGCGTTTCAGAATGCCATTCGCTACGAATACCCCGACAGCATGCAAGTCCTCTACCTTGCCCAAGCACAGCACATGCAGGGCAACTGGAAGGAGGCACTTGCCAGTTATCAGCAGTTTTTGGAACTGGTGCCCGACAGTTGGGAAGCGAAGCAGGGCATCAGAGCGTGCCAAATGGCTCCACGCTGGAAGCAGCAGGGCTCGCACTACATTGTGAAAAACGCTAAGTTTTTCAACTCGCGCCGAGCCGATTTCTGCCCGATGTTCCTCGATGTGAACGCCGACCAACTGTATTGGACCTCAAGCAACGAGAAAGCCACAGGCACGGAAAAAAGTCAAATCACCGGCACGAAAAATTCCGACATCTTCGTGTCGAAACTCAACGATAAGGGCAAATGGCAAAAACCCGAACTGGTGGAAGGCGAACTCAACTCGGAATTTGACGAGGGTTGCACCGCTTTCAGTCCCGACGGTGGCACCATGTATCTGGCTAAGGTGGTGCGCAAGGCAGAATCGGCATCGCCAGTGGAAATCTACACCTCCACACGCTCTGAGGCGAAATGGAGCGCACCAGTGAAACTGGAAATCACCGCCGACACGCTGTCGAGTTATGGCGACCCTGCCGTGAGTCCCGACGGCCGCTATCTGTATTTCACCAGCGACATGCCAGGCGGACAGGGCAAACTCGACCTGTGGCGCATCAACTTGAAGGACCGTAGAGGTACGCTCGAAAACCTTGGCGACCAAATCAATACGCCAGGCAATGAGCGATTCCCATACTGCCGCACCGACAGCATTCTCTATTTCTCAAGCGACGGCCATGCCGGTTTTGGCGGACTCGACATTTTCCGCGCCACGCTCCAGCCTTCGGGCCGCTGGTTTATCGAGAATTTGGGTAGTCCGATGAACTCGTCGGACGACGACTTCGGCATCACCTTCGGCAAGGGCGAAAGTGGCTATTTCAGCAGCAACCGCAAAGACGGCCGTGGCTACGACCACATCTACAGTTTTGAGAAGCCCGACCTGAAAATATGGATTTCGGGCTATGTGATGGACAAGGACGAGGAGCCGGTGAGCGGCGCAGTTATCCGTATCGTGGGCGACGACGGCAGCAATCAGAAGGCGGCAGCCAATGCCGACGGCAGTTTCCGCTTCGACCTCCAGGGCGGCGTGAGATATGTGATGCTGGCAGGAGCCAACGGCTATCTCAACAGCCGTCAGGAATTTGAGAGCGACATGACGGATGAAAATACCGAATACAGTGTGAACTTCGTGCTTGCGGCCATGCACAAACCACAAGTGATAGAAAACATATTCTACGACTTCGACAAGGCCACGCTTCGTCCCGAATCGAAGGCGGCACTCGACTCGATGGTTACGGCACTGGTGGAAAATCCGTATGTCACCATCGAAATGGCGGCGCACACCGACCGCATCGGCACCGAGGCATACAACCAGAAGTTGAGCCAACGCCGTGCGCAGTCGGTGGTGAACTATTTGATAGCCAACGGCATCGACTCCACACGCCTGAAGCCACAGGGCTATGGCAAGAGCCGCCCCAAAGTGGTGACCAAGCGCATCCACCACCTCTATCCACAGTTTGCCGTGGGCGACACGCTCAATGTGGCGTATATCGACACGCTCTCAAAAGCGAATCAGGCGGCTGCCGACCAAGTGAATCGCCGCACCGAATTTATGGTGCTGTCCACCAATTTCCAACCGTTTGCCGACGACTTGAAGCGTATGCAAGCCTTGCAGGACTCAATCCGCCAGGTGGAGCGCGAAAAGAAGATTCTGGAGGAAGAACAAGAGTCAGCGCGCTTGCGTGCCGAGGCAAAAGAGAAAGAAAAGCAAAAGGCTGAGACAGAGCGCAAACAGGCTGCAAATAAAAAATCGGAAAAGCAGATAGAACGCGAAAACGACAAGGCTGAAAAGAAAGCACGCGAGCAAGAAAAGCGTGCGAAAGAAAAGGCTAAGCGCGAAAAAAAGAAGCAAAAAGAACGCGAAAAGCGTGAAAAAGAAAAGCAGAAACTGCGCGAGAAACGTGAAAAGGAAAAGCGGAAGCAGCAAGAAAAGCGCGACCGCGAAAGGGCGAAACGCTTGGGCATTCCTTATGTGCCATCGGAGTCTAAATCGGCACCTGCACCAGCAGATGGCGAGAATGTGTCCGAAAATGTGAAGAAATCGGGCGAAGGAATGAAGCCCGATGACGTGAAGAAACCCGACGATGGCAAGAAGCCTGACGATTTGAAGAAACCCGACGACGAGAAAAAATCAGAAGGCGATGAGAAGAAACCCGACGACTTGCGACGCTCGGTAAAGCACAACACTCGCACAAAAGAAAAGCAGTGAAATGAAAAAGATTGGAATTATAAGCGATACTCACTCATATTGGGACGACCGATATGAGGAACATTTTAAGGACTGCGACGAGATTTGGCACGCAGGCGACATCGGCAACGAGCAGGTAATCGACCGCTTGGCAGCTCTTGTGCCTGTGCTTCGGGCAGTGTGGGGCAATGCCGACGGACAGAATTTGCGCCGCCGATTCAAGCAAACCGAAATCTTTGAGGTGGAGGGCGTGAAGGTGGTGATGACGCACATTGGCGGCTATCCGGGGCGATATGCGCCCGGCATTAAGCAGCGCCTCACCATCTCGCATCCGAAAATTCTGGTGTGCGGCCATAGTCACATTCTGAAAGTGATCCCCGACCGCTATTATTCGGTGCTCACCATCAATCCGGGCGCGGCAGGCACGCAGGGTTGGCAAAAGGTGCGCACACTCATCACGCTCACACTCGATGCAGGCGTGATTACGGGTTGCCAAGTGATAGAACTTGCGCCCGACAAAGAGCATCAATTCGGAAAAATACTCGACTAAAAAATGATATAGACGATGAAACGATTACTCTATTGCATGACATTGGCATTGCTGCTCACAGCGTGCTACACCACCGAGGAAAACTATAAAGCCGCCTACGACAAGGCGAAAGAGCGCACCCGTGAAAACATGGGCGGCACCATCTACGACATGTCGCAAGCCGAGCGTGTGCGCGCCACCGAGATTATCAACGGCGACAGTGTGCGCCTGCTCCGCTCGTATTTTAATGTGGTAGACGACAAGTATGAGAACACCAAGAAGTTTGGCGTGGTGGTGGCAGAGTTCGACCAGATTCTCAACGCACGCAGCTACCGCGACCGCCTCAAGCAAAACGAGGGCTTCCAGAGTTATGTGGTGTACACCAACCGCGAAAAGAAATATTGCGTGGTGGCACAGGCCTACGACGAAAAAGAGCCCGCCGCCCTCTTTATCCGCAACATCAAGCAGCACATGAAAATGAAAGTGCTCGTCCCACGCCCCTACATCCTCCAGCGCCTATAAATTTTAGAATTGATATACGTGTTGTCCCGAAGAAGATGCGATGAAATTCCGTTAGGAATTTGATGTGTGTAGGCAGGTATGCAGAAAAGATGTAATGGAGCGAAGCGAAATGGAATCT
>SFGS01000063.1 GCA_004557565.1 Bacteroidales bacterium
GAGCGAGCTAAAGGTTCGAAAAGATTCCATTTCGCTTCGCTCCATTACATCTTTTCTGCATACCTGCCTACACACATCAAATTCCTAACGGAATTTCATAGCATCTTTTTCGGGACAACATGTATATCATTTCTTTTTTTTAACCCTATGTCCGATTACTCGTTGACTCGTTGACCCGTTGACCCGTAGAGTTGTAGTCTTTTATAATGACTTTTTTAGTGAAAAATACCTAAAAGTAGGTATTGAAAAATTGGTGAATTTGTTGTTATTTTGCACCTTGGAAAATTGGGCGTAAGGCTTACTTTTTTGCAGTTGCCGCTGATGCACTTTTTTATGCTTATGGCGGCGCGCGAAATGGAGGCTATATAATATATATAATTATATATAATATATATAAGGTGTTATGACATTAGATGAATTGAAAATTGGCCAATCGGCCATTATTACTAAGGTGGGAGGTGACGGCGCACTCCGTCAGCACTTCCTTGATATGGGTGTGATTCCTGGCAGCGAACTCACTTTGGTGAAATTCGCACCGATGGGCGACCCGATGCAACTTCTTATCCATGGCTACGAATTGACGCTCCGCAAAGACGATGCGGCGAAAATCGACATCGACATTTGCCCCACATGCGAAGGCGGAGAGCCACATCAGCCTGCTGAACAATCCTCGGCACGCACAGAACACCCCGGTTTGGGCGAGGAAGGCCGCTACCATACCGAAAGCGAGGAAAATCCAGCCCCCATTACCGGCAAAATCACTTTTGCACTTGTGGGTAATCAGAACTGCGGCAAGACCACGCTGTTTAATGCGCTCACTGGTTCGAATCAGCATGTGGGTAATTTTCCGGGCGTGACCGTCGACCGCAAGTCGGGCGTGATTAAAGGACACCCCGATACCGAGGTGGTGGACTTGCCCGGCATCTATTCGCTTTCGCCTTACACGAGCGAGGAAATAGTGTCGCGCCAGTTCATTTTCAATTCCAAGCCACAGGGCATCATCAACATTGTGGACGCCACCAACATTGAGCGCAACCTGTATCTGACCATGCAACTGATGGAATTGGGCATACCTATGGTGCTTGCTCTGAATATGATGGACGAGGTGCGCAACAATGGCGGCACTATCGACATCAATGAGCTTGAAACCAGCCTCGGAATACCAGTTGTGCCGATTTCGGCAGCCAAAAACGAAGGTGTGGAGGAACTGGTGGATCACGCCATTCATGTGGCACGCTACCAAGAGGGACCACGTCGTGCCGACTTCTGTAGCCCTACCGACCATGGAGGTGCCGTGCACCGTTGTATTCATGCCGTGATTCACCTGATTGAAGACCATGCGCAGGCTGCAGGCATACCGCTGCGATTTGCGGCGTGCAAGGTGGTGGAAGGCGATGCGAGAGTGATTGAAGCGCTTCACCTGACCGATAATGAGCGCGACACCATCGACCACATTTTGAAACAACTCGAAGCCGAGCGTTGCCTCGACCCTGCCGCTTCAATGGCAGATATGCGCTATTCCTACATTAAGCGAATTTGCGGTCGCTCGGTGGTGAAACCAGTTGAAAGTGTGGAACATAAGCGCAGCCGCCGAATCGATGAGGTGCTCACTGGTCGCTGGACCGCTATACCGGCATTCCTGTTGTTTATGTGCTTGATGTTTTGGCTCACATTTGATGTGATAGGCGGCACTATGCAGGAATGGCTCGACGAGGGCATCCAGTGGATTACGGCGCAAACCGACGCCTTGCTTCAATCGTGGAATGTGAGCGATGTGGTGCACGCGCTGATTATCGACGGTGTGTTTAGTGGTGTGGGTGCCGTGGTGAGCTTCATTCCTATCATTCTCACGCTGTTTTTCTTCCTCTCCATACTGGAAGATAGCGGATATATGGCGCGTATTGCGTTTGTCACCGACAAGTCGCTTCGCCGCATCGGACTTTCAGGCCGCTCCATTGTGCCATTGCTGATGGGATTTGGCTGCTCGGTGCCAAGTGTGATGGCAAGCCGCACACTGCCGTCGGCACGCGACCGTCAACTCACCGTTATGCTCACGCCATTTATGAGCTGCACGGCAAAGTTGCCGATTTATGCGTTCTTCACCCAACTGTTTTTCCCTGATAATGGTGCGCTTGTGATGATTTCGCTCTATCTGTTGGGCATTCTGATGGCAATTATCGTGGCATTGGTGCTGAAAAACACCATCTATCGTGGCGAGCCTGTGCCATTTGTGATGGAACTGCCAAACTACCGCATACCTACGGCAGTGAGCGTGCTGCGCCTGATTTGGGATAAGGGTAAAGACTTCATGCAGAGGGCTTTCTCTGTGATATTCATCGCCACCATCGTGGTGTGGTTCTTGCAATCGTTCGACTTCCACCTCTCGCTTGTGGCTGATCCGCAAAACAGCATCTTGGCAAGCGTGGCAAGCGTGATAAGTCCAATCTTCGAACCACTCGGATTTGCCGACTGGCGCATCACCACCTCGCTCATTTCTGGCTTTATGGCGAAGGAGAGTGTGGTGTCAACCCTCACCGTGCTGTTTGGCAGTGGCGTGTCGATTTCCTCGGTTCTCGGTGTGGCATCAGCCTACGCCCTGCTTGTGTTCTGCTTGCTCTACACCCCATGTGTGGCAACTATCGCCACCGTGCGCCACGAGTTGGGCAACCGTCACGCCTGGGCGATGGTCGTATGGCAATGCGTCGTGGCATGGATCGTGGCGTTTGCCGTCAAACTCCTGCTGGAGTGCTTTATGTAGAGAAATTAGATATTAGAAGTTAGAAATTAGAAAATCGGAGTTCTCGGAGCTCTCCGAGCTCTCCGAGTTCTCCGATTTCAGTGGATTTTGAAGCAATGAACATACAAAGTTGGATTATATTGATATTGGTGTTGCTGGCAGTGGGGCTGTCGGTGCGGCGCGTGTGGAGAAATCAAAAGTCGGGCAAAGGCTCCTGCTCTTGCTGCGACAAAGCCTCCACCTGCCAACTCCGCCACCAAAAATTCCACAAACCGCCCCACAACTGCTAAGCCCCACCACCCACAATAAAAACCACCGCTTTTCACCAAAAATCTCTTGAAAAGCTGTGAAAACGCCAATAAAAATCTCTTGAAAAGTTGTAAAAACAGCTTTGAAAATCTCTTGAAAAGTTGTAAATTTGTGGTGTAAAATCTCTTGAAAAGCTGTAAAAATGCAAATATTTAGGCGTAAAATATATAATCAACTACTTGATTGGAAGCAAAATAGGAGTGATAGTGCTTTACTCGTAGAAGGTGCGAGAAGAATTGGTAAAAGTTTTATAGTTGAAACCTTTGCAAAAAACGAGTACAAATCACACCTTTTAATTGATTTTAATAATGCTTCATCGGTAGTAAAAGGGTGGTTCGACGAGTATCTCGGCGACATCGACACCCTTTTGCTGAATTTGCAGATTGAATACGGAGTGAAACTCACACCGCACGAGTCGTGCATTGTTTTCGATGAAGTGCAAATGTGCCCTCGCGCTCGTGCCGCCATTAAATATTTGGTGGCAGATGGACGCTTCCACTATATCGAAACCGGTTCTTTGGTGAGCATTAAGAAGAATGTGAAAGACATCACTATCCCTTCCGAAGAAATGGCTATTGAGATGAATCCGATGGACTTTGAGGAGTTTCTTTGGGCGATGGGTGAGGATTTGTTGGTAGATCGCATTAAAGAGTGCTGTGAAAAGAAAAAGCCGATGGAAGGTCTGCATCGCAAAGCCATGAATCTGTTTCGCGACTATATGATAGTGGGAGGTATGCCGCAAGCCCTACTTAAATATGTGGAAACGAAAGATTACGACAAGGCCGATGCCGCAAAACGTGCCATTTTAAGTGTTTATCGTAATGATATTGCCAAATACGCCACAGGAAGCGAACTTAAGGCTCAGAGCATATTCGACGAAATTCCTGCCATGCTCCAAAGGGGAGAGAAGAAATTCAGTCCTTCGGCTATCAAGCCTGGCACATCGTACCGCGACTACGACAATGCCTTTTTCTGGCTCTCTGATTCTCGCATTGTGAACATTTGCTACGGTTGTACGGCACCAAATATCGGGCTTCGCTTAAACATGGAGCGAACCACGCTGAAATGCTATATGGCTGATACCGGTCTGCTCATCAGTCATGCTTTTGATGAAAACGGGAGAACTCCAGTCGATCTCTATAAAGCGCTTTTGCGAGGCTCGCTTGAAGTGAACGAGGGAATGCTGATGGAAAATATTGTGGCACAGATGCTCAAGGCGAGAGGTAATAAACTCTACTTCTACAGTAAGTCGAGTCGTGAAGACCCCTCGGAGCGAATGGAGATAGATTTTCTGATCACGAAGTCGTCGATCACATCAAGGCACAACATCATTCCAATAGAGGTGAAGTCAACTAAAAAATACACCCTCACCTCGCTTAATAAATGCGTGGCAAAATTTGGTGAGTATATCACCACGCCCACCGTGCTTCATACCGCCGACTTTAAAGTGAAGGAAGGCATCACCTATCTACCTCTCTATATGGCGCCATGGATGTAACCCAACGACATGTGCACAGTGTTGGGTATTAATGGTTTGTACTTAGAGAATGCGGTGTGAATTTACCGCCGTTGTTGGTGAAGAATTGTGGTTATTTGTGAAAGTGTGAGAAAAAATTCGGATTTTCTTGTTTTGATGAGGAAAAATGGCGATATTTGCACACTTTGGTTTGCTGGCTTAACTGCAAACCGTGTTTTGACCAAAAAAATATAATGTTTTTAATATAAAATATGAGAAAGTTCTTTTTTGCTTTAGTTGCAACATTGTTGACAGCCACTCAGTTGCTGGCTGTTCCTGCAACACCTTATCCTGTGAAAGTTACTCAACCCGACGGTCGTGAACTCACCGTGCGTTTGAATGGTGATGAATTTTACCACTTCTACACCACAGAAGATGGCTACACCATTGTGAAGAACGAGATGGGCTTCTTCACCTACGCTCAGCGTGCTGAAGGCAAGCTGGAGCCTACCGCTATGGTGGCCCGCAACATCAGCGAGCGTTCAGAAGCCGACAATCTCTATCTCAGCACCGTGGCAAAGGGTATGATCGACAAGACTGAAGTGGCTGTTGCCAAGTCGGCTAAAGTGAAACGTGACGCTGCTCCAAAGGCACGCATCGACTACAGCAAGTTCCGTGGTTTGATTCTCTTGGTGCAATTCTACGACTATTCTTTTTCTCGCTCCGATGCTAACCAGTTCTACACCGAAATGATCAACAAGAAAGGTTATACCGGTTTCACCAACCCCGACGGCTCAGCAGCCACATGGGGAAAGTTCACTGGTAGTGTACGCGACTACTACGAAGAAAACAGTATGGGTCAGTTCACCCCCTCTTTCGACGTGATTGGCCCTATCACCGTGCCTTACTCAATCAAAAACTCAAAAAACACACAAACTGCGCTGATGCGTAACGCCCTCGACCAAGCAGTGAAGACTTACGGCGTGAACGTGACTGACTACGACTGCGATGGCGACGGCTATGTGGATATGTTCTATATGATTTTTGCAGGTGTTGGCGCTAACACTGGTGAAGCCGACGACCACATCTGGCCTCACAAGTCATCCATCTACTTCAGCCGCTGGCGCACTTATGCTTGCTCTTGCGAATACTATTCAGAAAAGAACGGCATTCTCGACGGTATCGGCACCATCTGCCACGAGTTTTCTCACGTGCTCGGTTTGCCTGACCTTTACGATACAGACTATGAAGGCTCAGGTGGCCAGGCGCAACATCCTGGTGACTGGGAAATCATGTCGGGCGGTAGCTACAACAACTACGGCCGCACTCCAGCCGCTTATTCAGCTTACGACCGCTACGCTTTGGGCTTCGCCAAGCCAACCGTTATCAAGGCAGCTGGCGAATACCAGCTTCCAGCATTGGGCGAAAGCAATCAAATCATGATGATCAAGTCGCCTTTGAATAAAGAATTCTTTTTGCTCGAAAACCGTCAGCAAACACGTTGGGACGCGCACGTTCCAGGCACTGGCTTGCTGGTGGCTCGCGTCGACTCTTCAAATGTGAGCGTGTGGAGTGGCAACTCTGTGAACAACAATCCTGCTCGCCTCTACTACGAACTGCTTCGCGCAGGCCGTGTGATGACTGGTGAAGGTGATGCAAGCGATCCATTCCCTGGCACTCGTGGCATCCCTATGATTACCAACGACACCGAGGCTAACCTCAAAACCTTCAATGGCACCCGCAACCCATGGAACATTGCTGGTATTCAAGAAGAGGATGGTGTGATTTCATTCCGTGTGCTTCCTGACGGCGGCATCGTGGCAGATGTGGAAGACTTCGAGGCTATGCCTGTGACTGCAACAAGTGGCTCAAAGGACAATGAAGGAAAATTCACAAGTTGGACATTCACCAAGTGTAACGTGGCAGCCCCAGGCTCAGCCACTAAGGCCGACGGCACACACTCTGTGCAGATGAAACTCCCAAGCCAAATGACCAGTGGAGCCACTTATTACGATGCTTATCAAGTGAGCGCGAAGGTGTTTAATCCAGGTTCAACCACAGCAAAGTTTGCGTTGAGCATTTCAAAGGACAATGGCACAACTTGGACCCCAGTGAAATTTATGAACGAAACTTCACAAACTGTAGCGGGCAAAACCACTATCACCCTATACTGGCCAGTGAGCATATCACGCCGCGACGCAGTGATGTATCGCATCGGCATGGTGTCGGGTAGTAAGACTGTTGCCTCATACATCGACAATGTGTCGATCTACTACACCGAAAAGGGACAGCAAACCTCTCTCCCAGGCGACATCAATGGCGATGGTGAAGTGAACGTGAGCGACGTTACAGCCCTTATCAACAAGATTCTCGGCGCAAGCGACTACACCGACGAAGTGTGCGACATCAATGGCGACGGCGAAATCAACGTGAGCGACGTTACAGCTCTTATCAACCAAATTTTGAAATAATTGCAACAATCTTAAACCCAAGTCCGTCAGCGATGACGGGTTTGGGTTTAAATATATAAAAACCAAAATATTTGATTAACCAACAATGAAGAAATTTGCTCTGCTGCTTATCTGCCTGATGGCGATGTTTCGCGCGTCGGCAGTGCCAGCTTATCCCTATCCAGTGACTGTTACACAGCCCGATGGCTCCACGCTCGTGATTCAAGGCCACGGTGATGAGTTTTATCACTTCACCACCACAGCAGATGGCTACACCATTGTGAAAAACGATGCCGGCTACTACGTGTACGCACAGTTGCAGAACAATCGTTTGACCCCCACCGATCGCATCGCCCGCAACCAAGCGGAGCGTACTGCCAATGATGTCTCGTTCCTTGAAGCCACAGGAAAAATGCTGATTGAAAAGGCTAACAACGAAGGCGCGCGCAAGGCACGCCGCAAAGTGGCAACCAAGGAAAGCGACAGCTACTACAAGAACTTCCGTGGACTGGTGATTCTTATCAACTTCTCAGACAGGAAATTTTCACGCTCCGATGCCCACTCGGTGTACGATCACATGTTCAACGATGAGAACTATAAAGGCTACACCAACGAAAACGGCACCAAGAACAGCTATGGCTCAATGTTTATCGGCGGTGTGCGCGACTATTTCAGCCAAAACAGTATGGGCAAGTTCGCCCCACAGTTTGATGTGGTAGGTCCTGTGGAAGTGGATATGAAAAGCACCGAAGTGAATGGCTCTGACAGAGCATGGGTTGTGTTTGCGGAGGCTATCGCCAACCTCAGCTCCACCGTCGATTTCAGCAAGTATGATGCCGACGGCGATGGAGTTGTGGACATGATGTACTTCATTGTGGCTGGTTATGGTGCAAATTATAGCGGCAACAGCGGCGCATATTTGTGGCCACACAAATGGTCGCTTGAATATGTGGATATTCCAAGATACAATGGAAAGCGAATGGGCAAATATGCCTGCTCTGTTGAACTTTACGGTTGGGAGTTGAACCAGCAAACAATTCTTGATGGCATCGGCACCGTGTGCCACGAGTTTTCGCACGTGCTCGGCTTGCCTGACGAATACGACACCGACTATGATGCTGGCGGTCAAAGCCACGATCCAGGTGTATGGAGCGTAATGGCTGGCGGCAGTTATTCTCAATTTGGTCGCTTGCCTGTGGGCTATTCAGCTTTCCAGCGTTATGCCTCTGGCTTCCTCACTCCAAAAGTGATTACTCAAACAGGCAAATTAGAGTTGAAGCCGATGCAGGAGAATAACGAGGCTTATATGCTGAAAACTCCAGTGGATAATGAGTTCTTCTTGCTCGAAAACCGTCAGAAGACTGGTTGGGACGTTAAGTTGCCCGGTCATGGTATGTTGGTGTTCCGTGTCGATTCCACTGATGTGAGCGTATGGCAAACCAATAGGGTGAATGCCAGCCCAACGCACAACTACTACGAGCTGCTCCGTGCAGGCAACAGCACATCGGGCGCACAAACCTCCGACCCATTCCCCGGCACATCAAATATAATGACGCTCAACAACACCACCTCGCCAAGTCTTTGCACTTGGAATGGCACTTACAACACTTTCGGCTTGTCGGAAATCACCGAAACCAATGGTGTGATTACTGTCAAGGTGAACAAGGAAGGCGATATTGCTCAAATGAAGGAAGATTTTGAAACCATGGGCACCACCAGTGCCAATGGCGCGAAAGGTGTGCGTGGACGCTTCTCCTCTTGGAATTTCACGAAGTGTGGCGTTACGGCTCCTGGCAGCGCGTCGGCTTGCGACGACACCTATTCTGTGGCGATGAAGAAACCAAGTGTGATAGCCACAGCCGAGCCTCTCTCGGTGGTTCCATTTATGGTGGCGGTTCATTTCTTCAACCCTTCCACAACGGCGGCGAAGTTTAAGGTGCAATACAGCCTCGACGGCACCACTTGGGAAGACCTTGGCGAAGCTTCAGTTGCAGCAAAGGAAGATGTGAACGAATCGTTTAAGATTAAATCGCTTTCAGGTCCAGCCTACTATCGCGTGTATCAAGTGGGTGGCAGCACCACCGCTAAGGTGTATGTTGACAACATCGTGTTCACCTATTATAAGGAAGAAGGAGGCGTGGTAGGCGACATCAACGGCGACGGAACAGTGGATGTGAGCGACGTTACCGCCCTTATCAACAAGATTCTCGGCACAAGCGACTACACCGACGAAGTGTGCGACATCAATGGCGACGGCGAGATTAACGTGAGCGACGTAACTCAACTCATCAACCAGATTCTCCAATAATCACCATATATAAGATTATCCGACAAAGGGAAGCCCCAATCCGGCTTCCCTTTGTCGTTATCTGTGGAAAAGTCTTGGGGATAGATTATGCACACCAAAGGGACGGTTCTTTCGGTCTACCAATGGAGAAGGAGTCGGTGGATAAAAACCGCTCGCCGTTTCACGGCGAAAAAACCCTGATGATAAAATGATTGATATTCAATATCATTATTATAGGCGGACGTGAAGTATCACGTCCCTACCGGATTTGGTTTTTCGCCGAAGGCGAGCGGTTTTTGCCCTTTTGACGATGCCACCGACCTCGTAAGAGGGCGGCGTTAGAGGTGTGGGGTGGCTGATTCAAGCCTCGGCTTGAAATCAGACATATCGCAGCACTAACGACAGGTGCGAAGCACTGGCATCGTCAAAAGGATGTTTTTTATGTTTTTTGTTTCAGTGCCTCCAGCATTTATCCACTGAACCGTTTTTTGGGGGTAGGGAAGGAAGCAAAACGTAGGGACATGCCTTGGCATGTTTCGATGGCAATCCATAATTGTTTCGATAGCAATCTGCATATCTCCGCATTTGAAACATGCCGAATTGTGATTCGCTATTTGTGCAGGTGCGTTAGATGAAGAGTTGCTTGAGGATTTCGGGGGAGCGGAGGGCACCGAGGGTGGAGTTGTGGAGGCGGTAGTAGGTGAGGATGGTGTCGAGCATCTGGTTACGTTCCTCGCGGTTGAAACGGAAAATGTGGAGGTTGCTGAACGTCATTCTCGACAGCAGATAGATCACCTTTGCCTGTTCTGGGCGCAGATTATGCCCACTCGCCGAAGGGCGCGAGTGGAATGTGCCGTCCATCATGTTGAACCAAAAGCCCTCCTGGTAGTCGCTCATGTCGGGCTCAATGCCGAGAAAACTGCCCAGATGATAGAGGAAGCAGATGTGGAAGTTTGCTACGCCGTCGGTCATGGTGTCGAGCAGTTGCACCGAAGTCGCGATGTATTGATACAGCGCATCGTTTTGCTCACATTCCTGAATGGAGTGGGAGAGGAGTTCGCTGATAAACATGGCGATGGCATTTTTCGCAGGGTCGGCGTAGAGGCTGTGGAGCGCGTGGGTGCGTCGCACATCGTGCAGCGTGCATAAATCCTTCCCTGGCACGATGCGCGCCTCAAACTGCAACAGCCCCAGCGGCATAAACATAGCCGCACGCATTCTGGCGGCGGCGGTGTTGCCCTGCGCCACCAAAAACGACATGCGCCCACGTCGGTCGGTGTAGATGTGGGTGATGTTGTGGCGGTCGTTGTATTTAATAGTGTTGAGCACTATTCCGTGGAGCGATTCATACATGCTGTTCGTCTTTTTTATGGCGTGCCGACGCCTGATTTTTTTTACGAAATTAGTGAAAATGTGGCAGATAAAACAATAAAAACCAAGAAAAACACGATTTTTTAGCGATTTGTGACCGAAAAATTTTGTCATTTCAAAAATGATTCATAACTTTGCACTCGCTTTAGCACCCAAGTGCTGAAAATGGCGCATTCGTATATCGGCTAGTACTCAAGATTTTCATTCTTGCAAGAGGGGTTCGACTCCCCTATGCGCTACAAATAATAACAACGAAAATTATAAAGATTTAAAATAATTATGGCAAACCATAAATCAGCAATTAAGAGAATTCGCCAAACTGAGACTCGTAATCTCCGTAACCGTTACTATGCAAAGACTATGCGCAATGCAGTACGCAAATTGCGTGTTGAAACTGACAAGGTGAAGGCTGCTGAAGATTACAAGAAGGTTTCTTCTATGCTCGACAAGTTGGCTCGCAAGAACGTAATCAGCAAGAACAAAGCTTCTAACTTGAAGTCAAAACTTGCTCTTTATGTGAATAAATTGGGCGTTGCTTAATTAAGTAACTACGCTTAACCTCTGCGACTTTAGTTCGCGCTGAGTCGCTAAAGAATGGCGCATTCGTATATCGGCTAGTACTCAAGATTTTCATTCTTGCAAGAGGGGTTCGACTCCCCTATGCGCTACCAGGCGTTGGATAGAAATATCCAGCGCTTTTCTGCTATGTGTGTATATCATCAAAAATCCTCACACCGATTCAACAGATTAAACCGAAAACCGGTTCCGGATTAGTGGATAAATACTGGGGGCACAGAAACAAAAACATAAAAAACAGCCTTTTGGCGATGCCAGTGCTTCGCACCTATCGTTAGTGTTGCGGCATGTCTGATTTCAAGCCGAGGCTTGAATCAGCCACACCACATCACCAACGCCGCCCTCCACAGCGAGGGCGGTGGCATCGCCAAAAGGATAAAAACCGCTCGCCTTCGGCGAAAAACCAAACCCGGTAGGGACGTGATACTTCAC
>SFGS01000064.1 GCA_004557565.1 Bacteroidales bacterium
GCTTCGGCTATGCTCCATTTCGCTTCGCTCATTTCGCATAACCTTCGCTGCATACCTGCCTACGCACATCAAATCCCTACGGGATTTTTTCAATCATTATAAATTATTACAGGGACAACTTGTGTATATCATTTCCTAAAAAAAAATCGGTGTAAATAGGATTTAAATGGGTTTAATAGGTGTTCCCTTCGGAGCAAAGCTGGGTGGGGCAAAATGAAAATCGGCCACGCCTTGATTGGCGCAGCCGATTTCAGATTTATATCGAAGTCGTTTTATTATTTACTTTCTGTTGGCTTCAATTTATTTGGCTTTACGTTCGCTACGTTGGATCAATGCGTAAGCGGTAGGAGCTGCCACGAAGAGTGATGCGCAAGTACCGAATACCACACCGAGAATCATTGCGAAGTTGAATGCACGAATTGATTCACCACCGAACAAGAAGATAACCACGAGCACGAGCAATGTACTGAGTGAGGTCATCATTGTACGGCTCAATGTGCTATTCAACGCATTGTTGAATGTAATCTTCAAATCCTGTTTTGGGAAGAGTTGACGATATTCACGCACACGGTCGAATACCACCACGGTATCGTTGATTTGGTAACCGATTACGGTAAGGATTGCCGCAATGAAGGTTTGGTCAACTTCCATAGAGAATGGGAGCAAGCCGTGGAGAGTGAAGAAACCGATTACGATGAACGAGGTGAGAGCCACAGCCGAAACAGCACCGAGTGAGAACGCCCAGTTGCGGAAACGCAACAAGATGTAGAGTGCCATTGCGACGAGTGACCAGAACACAGCCCAAACAGCTTCGCGGGTCATATCATCAGCGATAGAAGGACCAACAGCATCCACAGACACGATACCGAGTTTGCTGGCATCACCTTCTGTGCCGGTGTTGTTGCTGAATTGTGCTTCAGTCAAGTTGCCGAGGTATGGTTTGAATACCTTGAAGAGCATACCTTGAATTTCTTCATCGACCTTAGCAGTGTTTTCTTTCACCTTGTAGTTGGTAGAAACACGCACGGTTTGGTCGTTATCGATAGTGATTACAGAAGAAGTGACATCGCCACCAAATTCTGCCTTCACGAGCTTGTCGAGTTCGTTGGCATTAACTGCCTTTTCAAACTTCACGATATAGTTACGACCACCAGAGAAGTCGATACCGAGGTTCAATGGACGGATAAAGAACATTGCGATGATAACTGCTGCAACCACGAGAACCACAACTGAAGTTTTGCCACGCTTGCTCACGAAGTCGAACTTGGTGTTTTGCAAGAAGTTCTTCACCATGTTGGTGGTGAATGTCATTGTGCCAAAACCGAATCGGTTTTTGTTCAAGAAGTTTTCGAGCACGAGGCGTGTTACAAACACGGCTGTGAAGAATGAACAGCAGATACCCACGATGAGGGTGATAGCGAAGCCGTGTACTGGACCAGTACATTGAGCAGCCAAGATAGCACCAGTGATGATAGAAGTGAGGTTACCATCGAAGATTGCAGAGAATGCGTTCTTGTAACCGTCGGCAACAGCAGCCTTCAAGTTCTTATCATTGCGGAGCTCTTCCTTACAACGCTCGAAGATAAGCACGTTGGCATCCACAGCCATACCGAGAGTAAGCACGATACCGGCGATACCAGGAAGGGTGAGCACTGTCTGGAACGATGCAAGCACACCTACAATGAAGAAGAGGTTGAGAATCAAGCCGAGGTTGGCGATGTTACCAGCCTTCACGCCGTAAACCATCATCATCAGAGCCATCAAGAGAACGAGAGCGATAACGAATGATACCACACCACTCTTGATTGATTCCTCACCGAGTGATGGACCAATCACACGTTCGCTGATGATGTTAGGACGTGCCACCATCTTACCTGATTTGAGCACGTTTGCCAAGTCGGTAGCCTCTTCCACTGAAAAGTTACCAGTGATTTCGGTGTCGCCACCGTCGATTTGTTGGTTCACGTTTGGATAAGAGTAAACCACGTCGTCGAGCACAACAGCCACTTGACGGCCAATGTTAGCGCCGGTGAGGCGTGACCATTGGCGAGCGCCCTCGTCGTTCATCTTCATGGTCACAGCTTGACCCTTGAGTTGTTCGAAACGAGTGTCAGCATCTACCACCACGTCGCCAGTCATTGAAGGACGGCCGTTCACAGTCTTCAACGCAATGAGAGCCACATAGCCATTGTCCTGTGCCTTTACGTCCCAGCAGAGCTTGAGGTCGTTGCGAATCACACCGTAGCGTGCGATAGCTTCGTCGATAGCAGCTTTGTCTTTTTCCTTAGCATAACCTACCACGCAGCCATTGCCAGTGATTTGGAGAGCCTTGGTGATGTCGAAATCGCCAGCAGCCACTTTCTTAGCTTCTGCCACCTTAGGTTCTGCTTCTTTCTTAGCAGGGTCGGCAGCGGCTTGAGCGTTTGCAGAGTCGGCAGCGGCAGCCTTTGGTTCCTCAGTTTTCTTGCCAGAAGCGGCAGCCATAAACTTTTGGAAGTCGTTAGCGATTTCGCTGTATTTGTAAGTTTGATAGAATTCGAGGTTTGCAGTTTGTTGGAGCATCTTCTTCACACGCTCGCGGTCCTTCACACCTGGAAGTTCAACGAGAATGCGGTTGCTGTTGGCAAGCTCTTGGAAGTTAGGTTGAGTGATACCCATCTTTTGAATACGGGTAGCGAGCACGTTGAGCGTGTTCTTCACCTGAGCCTTCACTTCAGCCTTGAGGACGTTTTCAACCTCATTGTCTGACATTGAAGGATTTTCCTTAATCTTAGCCACCTTTTCACCGAAGATAGATTGCCAGTTGCTACCGCCGTTGCTCTTGAATGCTTCGCAGAATGCGTGCACTGGATCCTTGCTACCTTTTGATGCTTCAATAGCCTTTTTAAACTTCTCAGTTTCGTTCTTGTCTGACAATTCAACGAGGATGTCGGGAACTGAGAGTTCGAGAGTGGCAGTCATACCACCCTTCAAGTCGAGGCCGAGACCGAGTTGCTTTTCGCGAACGTCTTGCAATGTGTAGTAGCCCAGCCAAACCTTCTCTTTTGAAAGAGAGTCAATATAACCGTTGTAGGCATCATTGTACTTCTTGTCGCTGTGGTCAATCTTGCCAGCCACGTTAACGGCTGCCTCCACTGCCTTGTCTTCGTAGTGGTTAGCCACGAAAGTAAACGACATGTAGAACAAGCAAATCAATACCAAGAAACCGGTTATAACTTTAATAAAACCTTTAGTTTGCATGTGTAAAATTTGTTATTATTTTGTTTGTTGTTTTATGTACACCAAAAAACGCTCCCGTCCAATTAGGAGAGAGTTTACAGACTGCAAATATACAACAAAAACTTGGAGTTGAAAACAAATTGCTCCCGAAATTCACCTAAAAACATTTTTCTACCCTTTTCATGCGCCACGATAGCCCCTTTCTCGCTATCAATCAAAGCAATTATCACTATTCGCCACCTTCGGATTTCGCTTGCACAAATGTGCGAAAAGCACTAACTTTGCTCTAACCAAAAAACCGTAGTGAAATGAACGAAAAAATGAAAATCGTGGTGCTTGACGGCTTTGCCGGCAATCCTGGCGACCTGAGTTGGGCACCGCTCGAAGCATTGGGCCAATGCACTGTGTACGACCGCACTGCACCCCAGCAAGTGATAGCACGCGCTGCCGACGCGCAAATCATCCTCACCAACAAGGTGGTGATGAGCCGCGACGTGATTGAAGCACTCCCCCACCTCAAATATATCGGCGTGATTGCCACAGGCTACAATATCATCGACCTCGACGCGGCGCGCGAGCATGGCGTGGTGGTGACCAATGTGCCTGCCTACAGCACTCGCTCGGTGGCACAAATCGTGTTTGCCCACCTGCTCGACATCACCAACAGCGTGCAGCACTACACCGCCGAGGCGCACCGTGGCGCATGGAGCGAATGTCAGGACTTCACCTATATCAATACGCCCGTGATGGAACTCGACGGCAAGGTGATGGGCATCGTGGGGCTGGGCAACATCGGCAAGGCGGTGGCACAAATTGCCTTGGCGTTTGGCATGAAGGTGCTGGCTTACACTTCCAAGGCACAGGAGCAGCTACCTGAAGGCATACAGAAAGCCGATATGGACACGCTGTTCGCCAACAGCGATGTGGTGTCGCTCCACTGTCCGCTCAACGCCTCCACAAAGAGTTTGGTGAATGCCGAGCGACTGGCGCAAATGAAGCGTGGTGCCATTCTTATCAACACCGCTCGTGGTCCGCTGGTCGATGAGGAGGCTTTGGCTAAGGCTTTGGCAAGCGGCCATCTGATGGGAGCCGGCGTGGATGTGCTCACCCAAGAGCCACCGTTAGCCACCAACCCACTGCTGGCACAGCCTGGCTGCCACATCACCCCACACATCGGCTGGGCAAGCGACGAGGCACGCGTGCGCCTGATGAACATCCTCATCGCCAACGTAAAAGCCTTCATCGACGGCACCCCACAAAACGTAGTGTCGTAAAAGCACGGTAGGGACGTGATACTTCACGTCCGCCCATAATAGTGGTAACATATTGGTTAACAACCATTTTAATGCGGACGCGAAATATCGCGTCCCTACCATATTGATTTCAAAAAAACAGGCATAAATCTAATTTCTGATATCTAACTTCTAATTTCTTAAAAGATGGATTCGGTGGTGAGGGTGGTGAATAGTTCAAGGGCTTTCAAACCCATGATGGAATTGCCTCTGCCATTGAGGCGTGGACTCCACACGGCTATGGTGTATTTCGAGGGATAGAGCGCCACAATGCCACCGCCCACGCCGCTCTTGCCAGGAAGTCCCACCAAAAACGCAAACTCCCCTGCCTCGTCGTAGAAGCCGCAAGTCTGCATAATGGCATTGATACGCTTCACACGCGACACGGTGAGGTTGACGCCAGCGTGCGAAAACGGCTCGTTGCTACGCGCAAAGGCGGTGAACGCCTGTGCCAAGTCCTTGCAACTCATCTCCACAGAGCACATCATGCAATAGAGGTGCAGCACATCTGCCACATCGTTTTCGAGGTTGCCGTGGTGCTTGAGCAGATAGGCGATTGAGGCGTTGAGGTAACTGCAACTCAATTCCGAGTCAGCCACTTCCTGCGAATACTGAATGTCGGGGTTGCCTGCCAGTGTCCGCACAAAATTGATGAAAAATTCTTCGGGATTCTCCAAATTCGACAGCAGCACATCTGCCAAGACGATAGCGCCGGCATTGATAAACGGATTGCGGGGCTTACCGCTCTCGTATTCGAGTTGCACCAGCGAATTGAAGGCAGAGCCAGATGGCTCTTTGCCGATGCGAGTCCACAGGTCTTTGCCCAAGATGCTGAGGGCAATAGCCAATGAAAACACCTTCGATATACTCTGAATGGAAAATTTCGTATCGTATGCCCCAAGGCTGTAATGCTCGCCACCGAGAATGTTGAGATACACGCCAAACTGGTCGGGATCGACTTGTGCCAGGGCAGGGATATAGTCGG
This sequence comes from Bacteroidales bacterium, assembly GCA_004557565.1. GTDB lineage: Bacteria > Bacteroidota > Bacteroidia > Bacteroidales > Muribaculaceae > Sodaliphilus. The sequence continues at coordinate 5,497 of SFGS01000064.1, forward strand.
CTTGCTTGCCATCTTTTTCAAATGGCTTAATTTCCTGATATACGTCCTCTAATATTTGCTGATAGTTCATGTTCGGCATATTTTGGTTTCAAAGGTAACGTTTCTTTTCTAATCTTGTGGCTTTCGCTTGATGCAGATGCCATTTATCCAACATCTGCATCAGGCTGCGGCCTTATTTGCCTTCCTCGGCGAAGTAGAGCTTCATTTGCTCCTTCACCTTTGGAGCAAGGCGAATGAGTGTGAACATGGTGCACACCGCCATGCCGGCAAATGCCAGGTCCATGATGCCCACCAGCAGGGTGAGTTTGATTACGGCAGCCACCACAATCATCACGAGATAGTAGTAGTTATAGTATTTCGCATTTTTTGCGCCAAACAGGTAGTTGGTACACTTCAAGCCGTAGTAGCTGTAGCTGAACATGGTGCTGAATGCAAAGAAAAGCACGATTGCCATGAGCAGATACTGTCCCACATGTGGCAGGAGCATATCGAATGCGCCCAAAGCGTTGCTCAGCCCGGCATCGTCGGCCAACGCCAAGCCCGAATGGCTCGCCATAATAATGGGAATGGAGGTGAGCGTGCACACAATGCCAGAGTCAATGAGCGGGCCGAGCATCGCTATCAAGCCCTCGCGCACTGGCTGATTGTTTTTCGACGCGCCGTGCATCATCGAAGCGGTACCCACACCAGCCTCGTTGACGAATGCGGCACGCTTTGCGCCTGTGAGTGCCACAAACACGAATGCGCCAAATCCTGCCTTGAGGCTGAATGCGCCCTCAAAAATGGAGGTGAACACGGCTGGCACAAGATTCAAATTGAGCAGCACCACTGCCAGCACCATCAGGAAGTAGAACACCACCATGATTGGCACAATGCGTGAAGCGGCTTTAGCGATACGGGTGATGCCGCCCAAAATCACAAACGCCACAATCACAGCCATCACCACACCGATAATGAATTTGGTGGAGAATGTAGGAGCAATGCCTGAAACGGTGATAATCGACTCGGTGAGCTGGTTGGCCTGCATAAAGCAGAGCGTGCCCACCATACCGAAGATGGTGAATGCGATGGCGAGTGGTCGCCATTTCTTGCCCAAGCCCTCGGTAATCATATACATGGTGCCGCCTTGTGTTTCGCCGGCGGTGTCTTTGCCACGATACATAATGGCGAGCGAACCTTCAAAAAACTTTGTGGTCATACCCACAAGGGCGCTCACCCACATCCAAAACACCACGCCAGGACCGCCAATAGCCACAGCAATAGCCACACCGGCAATGTTGCCCAAGCCCACAGTGGCAGCAATGGCACTCATCAATGCCTGGAATGAACTGATTTGTCCCTCCTGTTTACCGCCATCGTTGGCTTGCTTTTTTCGCAATTCGCGAATAGCCCAAGGCAAACGGCGAACCGACACCGCGCCCGAATAAACAAACAGGAAAAGACCGCCACCGATAAGCAGCAAAAATTCTGGCACACCACACACAAAATCGCTTGTGTTGATGATAGCCTGACTAATAGTGTTGAAAATATCGTTCATTATTTATATACAATCTTTTGGGTGGTTATATACAATCATTTTGGGGTGCAAAGTTAATACATTTTTCAATACCACCGAACAAATTCCCCTCTTTTAACCCTTTTTACCCCCAAACACACGCCACATATTATAATATATAAAGGCTGGGGGGCACGAAAAAAGTGTGGAGGTTCACCCTCTACGAACCTCCACACCCACAAAGCCATGTAATTCTGTGATATTAGTGATATTTTTTTCCACTGTTAGGGCACCTTGTAATTGTTAATCGTCATTTCCTTTCGCGATTGTGCTTGTCAATTTTGTAGCACACATAGCCTACAAGGATACATACTATTATGGCTCCAAAGCATATCGCCATTATATCAAAATCTGAGCAAATATCAATCGTATTCATACGTATTCGTATCGCTTTATCCCAAATCGGTTGAAAATTGTGTTGCAAATGTATGGCAATATCCTAACAAAAAGTATAAGATTCCTACCCTTTGGTGTACGATTAAGGGTTTTTTGGTGTGTAACTTATATAGAAATCGTACACCTAAACACCTATTCCACAGCGAAATCGCTAAAAATGCGACAATTCGCCGTAAAATCGCAAAAATGTATTGGTTATTTTTGGTTTTTTCCGAAATGGAGTTTTACTTTTTGGTTTTTTTCTGGTTTTCTTGCCATTCGCGGGGCGTGAAACCAGTGATGGCCTTGAAGCGGTTTTGCAAATAATTGCGATGGCTGAAACCGCAGGCGTAAGCTATGGTTTCGAGCTTATAGTTTTCGTCCTCTATCAGCATACGCTTGGCTTCCTCGATGCGGAGCTCCGAGAGCCACACGCGGAATGTCTTTCCCTCATACACCGAAAGGTAAAGGATGAGCTGGCGTTTCGGAACGCGCAGTTTAGCGGCAAGGTTGGTGCTGTTCACATCGGGCTGGCTGTAGCCTTGCGCCTTGCGCCAGCGTTCGATGGCGGTGCGAATTTGCTTGCATTGCTGTTCGGTAAGGGTGGCGGTTGGCGCACTGGCCTCTTCAGTAACCTCTTCTTCTGAATTGGTCTTTGCTTTATCGTCGTCTAATTCCTCATCGATGATGTCGCTCACTGGCGTAAGGTTGTAGCCGAAAGAGATAAAACTCAAAACGTACACCACCAGCAGCACCAAGATGATTGGACCGAAAATAGAAAGAACCTTCAAAGAGAATATCACAAACGGCACAGTAATGCATATCATAAATAGCACAGCCATGCCCACACGCATATATATAAAGAACTGGCGAATATCGCCACCGGTTTCGTTTTCCACCAACTGCTTCACACGAAAGAGCTCATGGAGAGGATAAAAGGCATAGTAGAAAACCGAAATGTAGAACACCACAGCCATAGACCTCAATGCCACAGGCATGTTCAGACTACGATAGCAGATATAGCCCACAACGAAACACACCAATATCAACGCCACACTCACAAAGCCCACAAGCATATACAGCCGTTTATGCTTACGGTCGCTCACCATGCGGAGCGATGCATACGACACCAGATAGACGGCTGGCGTATAGAACAGCATATTGACCAGTGCGCCCAACTCATCGCTCGCGGCACGAAAGCCGAGAAATATCTGCAACAGATAGTGCACCACGGCAAGAAGCATGGCAGTGAAAAGAAGCCAGCGCGATTTTTCGTAGTTGAGCGTGGTGTGTGGCTGGAAAAAGCGAGAAGACAACAGCAACAGTGCCATCAGCGCCATCACCGTCATAGCACAGGATTGAAAGATCAACAAATAATCAGGAACTATCATATCTCTATTTATTTCACAACCAACTGCAAAGGTAACAAAAAAAATCAGAAGTTGAGAATTAGAAGTTGAGAATCAGAAGTTAAGAAGTTAAGAAGTTGAAGAAGTTAAGACGATAGCTTTGGCTTCATCGAAATCTCGTCGGACTTGTCAGACTTGTCAGACACCAACTCGTTGACTCGTTGACCCGCAGACTTGTTGACTTGTTAAAAAAGGTTGCTTTTTGCAGTTATTAAGATAGATTGTAACACAAGTTAACGGATTGCGATAATTTTACCATTTTATCAGCGTTTTTGGACATTATATCGGATTTTTTATTGTAATTTTGCAACCGCATTCCAATAATAACACAAAATATTACGAAATGAAGAAAATTTATTTGATTGGTTTGGGAGTAGCAATGGCACTCTCAGCGCAAGCTGGCGGCCTGCTCACAAACACAAACCAAAACGTGGCGTTTAACCGCATGATGAGCCGTGAGGCAAGTATCGGTATCGACGGCGTTTACAGCAATCCTGCCGGTGTGGCGTTTCTCGCTGATGGCGCACACCTCTCTATCAATTTCCAATCAGCATTCCAAACACGCACAATCAGAAACGAATACGCACCATTCGCCTACAACACCAATAACCCTACCACCGAGCGTGAGTTTAAGGGTAAGGCCACAGCACCTATCATTCCTTCGGTGCAATTCGCGTATAATATCAAGAACTGGTCGCTCCAAGCCAACCTCGCCCTCACTGGCGGCGGTGGCAAGTGCGAATTCGACAACGGCCTTGGCTCTTTTGAGCGCATCGTGGCTAACACTGCCCTCGGCGTGAGCCAATTAGCAGCCGGCATCGACGCTGCAAGCCAGCAGATGGCACCTCTGGGCATTCACGACCCAGGTTTGAGCCAAGTGTTTAAGAGCCCTGCTTACTCTTACAACAGCTTCATGCGTGGCAAGCAATACTTCTGGGGTCTCTCTTTGGCTGGTGCCTACAAGTTCAACGACAATCTTGCCGTGGCTGCCGGTGTGCGTGGCGTGCTCGCTATCGCCAACTACTACGGCTATGTGAAAGACATCACCGTGAGCGGTGTGCCTTTGAGCATGATGGTGGACAAAACCAAGCCAAATTCTGCCAACATCGAGTTGAACTGCGACCAGAACGGCAAGGGCTTCACTCCATACATCGGTATCGACTTCAAGACCGGTCGCTTCAACTTCGCCGCTAAATACGAGTTCAAAACTCGCCTGCGCATGAAGAACAAGTCGGTGAACTTGGCTCCAAGTATCGGTAACTTGCCCGAAGTGCTCGCTGTAGATTACGGCGTGGAACTGCTCAACCCAAAATTGGCTGAAAAATACGCTGGCACTCCATACGAATCAGTGGTGGCTAACGCTCAACAAACCCTCAAAGGCAAAATGGAAGCATTCGGTCAAACTTTCGACAAGGGTTTGAAAGAAGCTATCGGTGAATATGAAGACGGCACTAAGGTGGCTAACGATATTCCTGCCTACCTCGCTCTCGGCGCTGGCATGAAGGCTACCGACAAGTTGACCGTGAATGTTGGTTTCCACTACTTCTTCGACAAACAAGCCACTGGCTACAACAACCACAACAAGTTGCTCAAGCGTGGCACCATCGAATACAACGCCGGTGTGGAATACGATGCCAACAAGTTGTTGACACTCAGCGCTGGCTGGCAAAGCACCAACTACGGCACCACCGACGCTTACATGGACGACAAATCATTTGTGGTGAGCAGTAACTCTATCGGCATGGGCGCATGTATCCACGCCAGCAAAATGATTGATGTGAACGTGGCATACTTCACCACCATCTACGGTCACAAGAAGATGTCACAAATCGATGCCAACACCAACATGGAGTATAAGAGCGATTTCACACGCACCAACAACACACTTGGCGTGGGCGTGGATATCCACTTCTAAACGAAACGGCACAGTAGCAAGTAATACTTATTCATAAATATCTATTTTTCCTAATTGATGAGAGGTGTCCGCTGCGAAGCGAGCACCTCTCTCCTTTTCCCCCAATGTGTGCGGTGGGGCAAATCTGCGAATTCATCATAACGTAGGGCCCTACGTTATAATCGCAAAGTGTCAACCAAAATCAGGATAGCACCGAATGCGATTAAGCACCACCACGCACAAAAAAGGCAGGAATCAATGGAAAATTTGTGGGGATAAATTATGCATTGTTGCCGAATCGTGAATGGAATCAAAAACAAAAACATAAAAAACAGCCTTGGAGCAATGTGGAATGCTACGCATTTGGCGGTGCGACTGTGCGCTTTGCGTCATTGGAAACGAGTTTCCATGCCGCCAACCACACAATCCCTCCGCCACCCTCTCACGAGGGCTCACC
>SFGS01000065.1 GCA_004557565.1 Bacteroidales bacterium
ACAGTACGACAGTACAACAGTACGACAGTACGACAGTACGACAGTACAACAGTACAACAGTATAATAGTACAACAGTACAACAGTACAACAGTACAACAGTACAACAGTATAATAGTACAACAGCATAATAGTACAACAGCATAATAGTACAACAGTACAACAGTACAACAGTACAACAGTATATCGTGTAAAGTTAAATTTTACGAAATTTTGCCTTTTTGCTTTTAACTGTTCGAATTTTAATCAGTCAATGGACAATCTTACAAATTTTCAGGTTTTTCTGTTTAGTGGTTATTTTTTGAGCTGTTCGGCTTGCTTGGTATTTTGCAAGCGTTTATTTAACAAAAAATGTTAAAATTTTGTTAAAATAAAAACTGTTTATTTTTTATACTAAAAATCCCTAGAGCCCTACGTAAAACCTCAATAGTTAAATCCTATCGGTTTAAATAATTGAGGCTTTACGCATTTTTAGCCACTTACATCTATTATTATCTGCTTAAAATCTAAACAGCCAAACAGCTAATCATAAAAAATCTAAAAATCTCACTTGATACGCAAGCAATATCTTACTACCGTCTAAATGTTAAACTGTTCAACATTTTTGTAACAAGTCTTTAACATTTCTAAAAATCCCGATCAAATTTATTATTGTTTTACTTGCTCTTTTGTTTTTCTTTTTAACCTTAAAATTCCTTTTTTGTCTGCAAAAACTATCACCAATTCACAATGCAAGCATTTTCTCAAAAATTATTAAATTTTTAATTGCCTTTAAAATCAATTACTTATTCTCTCACCTGTTCAAATTTTAATCACTCAACACAATTTTTAAAAAATTTCTTAAATTCCCACTTGACACATTCCTAAAATTCTCTATAATGAGCGCCATCAAGACAAGCAACGCTAACGCTTCCTTGATGCGCTCTTTAACAATCTGCTTCTTGTTTTGCTCTTTTAGCTAAATTCCACTTGCAAAAGTGGATGGTTAAAAAATAAGCGATTAAAAGAAAATTAAAAAATTTCTTAAAAAATCACTTGACAAGCAAAAACAAGCTGACATATAATGAACGCATCAAGACAAGCGATACCAATCGCAAAACTTGATAACCTGCTCTTTAAAAATTTGGATAACTGTCCCTTCTTACAAAAGGGACGTGCGGACGTAAGCAATCGGTGGAAACCCGCCCCAGGTTCGCAATATAAAAGGGGAAATCGTGGATCAGTGGCAAGAATGAATACCTTGCAATGATTGCAAAGCGAAGCAAGCCGAACAGGTAAGCAAGCTAAGCTATCTACACTACATCTTCTCACCTTGGTTGAAAAGCCCGTGATGAAAATGCGAAAATCTGAAAGACTTGTTACAAGTATGATAAAGCAGAAGATAAACAGTAGAAAGCAAAGCAAGCCGAACAGGTAAGCAAGCCTCAGAAAATACCTTTTTGCCCTTTGGCTCCAACATTAGTACGGTTCAACCAACCTCCCAGGTATTCCTATACCTAAGAATTTCTGTGCATAATGCTGAAGGGTATTTTCTGAACAATCTCACAACAACCGTCCGCAAGTGGACTAAGGAAAAACTATGCCAAAGATAACAGCAATCGTAACAGCCATCGTAGTAAGTCTATCTGTAATTGCTATGCATATCATAGCAATGATTGCGTAAGAGCAGATAAATCAGAATCCCTTTGCAATATAGGGGATTCGAATTTATTAACTCACACCGTCCGAACGGACTAAGGAAAAACATCATGTCTAAACTTGAAGAAATCATTGAAAGTGTAACTGCCAAGTTGGGGCGTAATGAACGCCTCTCTGACGTAGGCGAGCAACAAGACGTCCATGTTAACGCATGGACATGGGGAAAACATGCAATATTAGACACCGATAAGGTGGACTGGGGACGCTTACACCGTCTTGCCCAAGCAGGCGCCAAAGCGTTCGCCGAAGAGAAGGCAGACAATGAAAAACAGTGGGAACTGTTCTTCCGCTATGAGAATAGTTAATAAATCAGAATCCCTTTGCAATATAGGGGATTCGAGTTTATTAACTCACACCGTCCGCAAGTGGACTAAGGAAAAACAAAATGCCGATGAATGCAGAAATGAGAGAAGTAAATAATCTCTCTCTACCATTCCCATTAAAACACGTGGGAACATGTAGCAAAAACACAGAATACCGTGACGAATACGCAATCCGCCATTGCCTAGGCGTACCGATGGTGAACAGAACCGCTAACGATTGGCGGGTGTTGAGTGTCCTGCGGACGGTGGAAACTGTCGACGCAAAAGGCGAATATGCAGCATATATTTGCCTTGCCTTGCAACATGATCGCCTACTAGCAATGGCAAGCGGAATGGAAGATGTGGCAGTAGAACACTTCCCACTATTCCGCTATGCAAGCAAGGCGGATGACATGCAACATCCGTCAACAGTATGGATTGATGAGAAGTGTTTGCGATCCCTAACCTACATGGAAGGTGAAAACCGTAAGGTTAAACACCTAAAAATCCGCAACGAGCGTTGCAAAATCATGGCTCTTATGCAATATGTCAGAGCATGGATTAAAGAGCAGACTGACCTAGAGTTCAGTCTGAACGAGGGCAACGTAAAACGCTATATTGAAAGTCTGACAGCGAAAACATACCATGTTTATGCAGTGGACGAATTGGACCATATGGACACAGCCACATTCTCAAAAGTGGTAGGCATGATTTACGGCATGCATGACCGTACGAACACGACGTCATGTATGGTGAAGGGTAGCCCTGAAAGATTCGGGGCAGATTACTACGACGGGTTCCTACATCCGTTCCACTGCTACCGTACGGAAGCATGGAAATTACTGCTTGTATCAGACAAAACGCCTGAACAGGTGGAACAGGTAGACTTTGCGGATGCAGACGCAAAAAGCCCATTCCTTGCAAGAGCGTGGGCGACAACGTGTGGGACAGGCTTATACTACACCCACAAATTTTACGGAGCCAACGACGCAGTAGAAGCCATTCACTCCGATAAAGAGATCGTACTAATCTATCGCAAGCCGACAGACGAGCCGTTACGCCTTTATAAAGACGCAAGCGGTGAATATGTATGTGCCTATATTGACGGGCACAATTACGTGGGCGTAGAGTCTTACGCAGAGTATAAAGACAAAGACGGGCATGTCTATATCACAGGTTACGCATGCTATGAAGATGCGGACTACGCAACCATATATGAACCACAATACAGTACAGGATTAACTGAGCAATGTTGCAAATATGTGTATTGCGAGATTTATGAGGAAGATTATCCTGAGGATGAGTGTGAATACAGCCAAGACATTGGCGGATATGTACACCGTGACTTTTGGGATTACAACAACGACACGTTAGACGGTTACGCAATTTACCGTCACTACCGCTAAGCAGTAAAACGGATAGACAGCAGAGCAGGGAAGCTCAACACACAACAGAACACAGACAACACAAAAAGGAAAAAACAACCATGCCAAAATTTACAGCAATCATCACAGCCACCGTCGTCTCACACATAAGGAAAAAACAAATGAACGGAAAAAGAAAGCGTCCTATCACACAACCGACAACAGCAAGTCAAATACCGTCTAAGACTTTTTGGAAGAAGATGACGACACTCAACAAGGTGATGACCATAGTTACAGCCCTTGCATTAGCCCAGGCATTGTTTTGTTTTATCTATGGTTTGCATTATTTCACATTAGGTGACTTAGGGGAAAGTAGTGTATTGTGGCTCTTTGGCGTGGCATTGAGCTTATCAGCAGTGAAAGCGGGCGGGCAGATTGAACGCAATGCAGACGAGCAGAGCAAAGAGTAACACGGCAGAAATCCGACAACACGGCAGAAATCCGACAACACGGCAGAAATCCGACAACACGGCAGAAAGCCGACAACACGGCAGAAAGCCGACAAGGCTCCCTATTAGTTAGGGGGCTATACATTGTCAATTTATTAACGAAAGTAGTTGACAATGTATAGCTAATTAGCTATACTTAATATCGTCAAACGACGAGTAATTTTTAACAACCAATAGAAGGAAAAACAAATGGCCAGAGTAACCATTACAGCAAAAGCATTAATCCGTGACGGCATTTTATTAAATGAAGATATGAGAGCAGATGTGCTTTCTACAATCGGGAAGAACCGTTCACTTGTTTCAGAGATGAAACAACACAACCAACCATTAGTCAGAACAAAGACAATCAACGGTGATGTGCATTTAGTACTAGCAACGCCTGATGTTGTGAACCGTCGTGTGACTTTACAAGTCATCAAGGGCACCGACATTACAGGTGACGTTGTAGGCGTGGCAACGTTCGGCTACACCTCCTTCTTCAGATGCTTAGATGAAGGGGATGAGGACTAATTAGAATTAGGGGCTAGAGGAATCTAGCCTCTTTTTATGCAACTGATACAAAGTAACGCTCTTATGTGAGTTCTAAACGTGTGAGAGTGTTTTTCCTTGCTTGCGTAGGGGCGTTATTTTGTATCAGTTCACTTTAATAAGGGCTAAATATGAGAAGCATAAGACAAATAGATGTTAAGAAATTAAATAGGGAAGTCCAACTTGTTGGCACGTGTGATTTTTCGCAGACACAATGGCGACAAAAGTCTTTTTTATTTGAGTATGAATCGAAGAACGGGGATTACTCCGACGTGTTCGACTTGCGATTCAACCGTTTATACGATTTACCAGGGCGAATGTTTGAGTCTATTACAGAAGTGGACGGACAGCCTATGTTTGTGTGGACGAGCTTAGAAGCGTGGGTAGATACGTGGCTTGCGGTTTACCGTGAACGAGATCACTACGTTAAGTTTATCGCACAAGTGTTTAAGACTTCACACGGTGGGTTCTTCGCTAATACAAACAGCGAAGAATTTAGAGATAAGCTTATCCAACTACGCAAAGAAGCGAAGGTAAACAAACACGGACAAGCAACCGTTGCAAATACAATCAGAGCATTATGTACAATTTACAGCTTCACAAATGCGGAAGATGTGATAAAAAATGTAATGACGATTATTAAATCAGGTAAAAGACCATTGTATTTATATGCAACGACTGACTATATCGAGAATCATTACGACCAGTTGAGAGAATCGCAAAATCTAAACAGTTGCATGACGAAAGGGACTGAATCGTTGGATGCCCCTTCCCACTATATTAAGGTGGACAAGGCGAAAGCCCATTCACAAGGGTATAGAACCAAGACGGCTAACAACGAGCCTAGCGTGTTCATGCCTAACATTGCAACGCTGAACAACACCGACAAGGTGGCGTTAGGGCTGACGAGTTTCTATTCTCCAGAAGAATTGCAAGAGTTGGACGAGTATGGCTTTAATGGGCGTTGCGTAATGGTGGAGCGTGACGGCAAATGGACTTACACGAGATACTACGGACACGAGGGCGTAAAAGATACAATCCCATCTCTTATTGAGCAAGTGAGTACGTTTAAAGGTTTACGCTTGAAGGGGTACGTATCAGCCATTACGGATAGGGAAGAAAGCCGTGAAGTGAATGAGCTTAAATATATCCTTCCTTATGTGGACGGCGATGACAACTTATTTGTGCGAGTGGGCGACAGACAGGAAGATGATATTGGACGACCATACTATTGGTTTGAAGTGGTGGAAGGTAATCGCAGAAATGCTTATGTACCTAACTATAAGACAGGTAACTATTTCTTCTTAGACCAAAGTAATTGGTGCGTTAGACCGTTTCAATACGAGACGAAGTGTGCTATTACAGGCGAAACAGTAACGCACCAAACGGGTTGGCTTGTTGCGGAAGGCATACATATTCGCTACGACCTTGTGCCAACGTTTGACGCAACACTTGAAGTAATGGGCAGAGATGTTCATAAGACTATAGGCTTTATGCACGGATTGTTATCACCTGTTGCATCTAGGCTGACGAAACTTGTTGAAGAATACAAAGAAACCGTCGATTCACAAGCTAAACGCTTGCGAGATGTAGAGAGCAGACTCAGCACCGAGCGAGACAAGAGCAGAATGTTTGACCGCTTTAATCAGGATGTTCAGTTGCACCTAGAAGATTGGTATTTCAGAGCGACAACAAGCAAGGCTCGCAGAGCTATTGACTCGTTAGCTAAATGGGTAGAACGTACAACAGTAAATGACAAACATATTTGGCGTAAATATGGTTATACGTTTGCATTGGTATGGAACGCAAATTGCAAAACACTTACTCGCAGTGGCGATAAAAGTGCAATTCACACATTGCTGAGACGTACAGTTGCGACCATGCGAGTAATGTTCGAGCAAGTGTTATCCCTCGCAGACGACACAGAGTATAAACGTATCAGCCATGTAATAAATGAGTTTGGCGTGGACTTCGACAGAAATGCACCAATCAGACTTACAGCAAATGTAGACACGCATAAGCACGACGTAGATACTGACAAACCTAGTAGTATTACAGCCCCTTTATCGTGGAGCGATTACATATTAGATACACAGGCTTTATTCCAACCAGCAGTGGAATCATTTTTAGCAGACAGATTTAATAGAGAATAAAGGAAAACCTATGACACACACCAACAACACTACAACAGTTACGACCACTAATACAACAACGGCTACGACCACTAATACAACAACGGCTACACCGACAGCGTTCAACACTACAACAACGAAAGCGACAACAACATACACGGCTTACACGTTGAAAGGCAAAGAAGGTTGGAAACCTAACGACGACGAAATGTCGGCAAGTTCATTAGCCTTGCAAATTATGACTTATCGCAGACAATACGGCAGTAAAGGCATTGCAAACTTTGCTAAGAATTACTTAGAGCCGACACTTTCTAAAATCATTGAGGGTTTAAAAGCGAAGGGCTACACTGTTGCTACACAAATTGTAGGAAAGAATGAACACGGTGATAAGAGTTATTGCTTAGATGTGAGTAAAGACAGTGCGACAGGTACGACACTTTATGTTGCTCACTATGACACAGTGGATAAGGATTTATCTTACAGCAAGCCGACACAACCTACACGCTATGATGCGAACCTTAAAAAGTATGTGCCAACAGGTGATGTGACTCCCGCAATTTGCGACGAGTTACTTTATAAACACGTATCAATCAAAAATGGTATTGCGTACTTAGATAAAACGCAAGAGCTTAACAAGTTTGTAGGGTGCTTAGGTGCGGACTGCGGAGCAGGGCTAGCCGTGATGATTAGCCTTCTAGCTAAAGGCGTTATCGGTGGATATTGCTTTACGACTGGTGAAGAATGTGGCGGAATTGGTGCGGAAGATGTACTTGCACACGCCTCACCATTCTTAAAACAGTACACGCACAGCGTTGAGATTGACCGTAGAAATTGCGAAGAAATTATCATGTCGCAAAGTGCGGGCGATTGTGCAAGTGAAACTTTTACACAGTGGCTATGCGACAAGCTAGATATGGGACACAAGCCTAGCTCGTTAGGCAGTTACACAGATGTGGCTACGTTCGCTCAGGTTATCCCTGAGAATGTGAACATTGCGAGTGGGTACGTATCAGCACACACTGCGGACGAGAAAGTTGACCTTGTTTACTTAGATACCCTAGCCGAGAAGTTACTTGCTATCCCTTTGACTGATTGGGCATCTGCTCCGATTGCACGTAAAGCGGGTGACTTTGGCGACCATTTCAGTTACAAAAGATGGGGGAAGGGCAAAAGCAGTTACGACTATTATGGCGGTTATTATGACGATTATTATAGCGATTATTATAACAAGCCTAAATCATCAGGGTTGAAAAAGGTAAAAGGCGGTGAGGGAAAAGGCGTACTAGGTATATCTGAACACGTTCGTATGATGCTGATGTCGCTCTTTACTATTGACCCTGACTTTATGAATTACGTGTTGCAGTACGGAGCTGAGAATGACGAGGCAGTGAACGAGTTAATGTTAGGTTGGTACGGCTACTCTATGGACGAGTATCAGGACACAATGGCATTATTTGTATGCCCTCAAAACTAAGACTATGGCGTACTAAGTACGCCTTTTATAAATATCATAGCACTCAATAGGAACATTTTATGCAAGAGAAAATAAATAACATTTTTGAATCAATGGCACGTGATGCGAAACTAGCTGAAACGTATGAAGGCAACCTAGTTACAGACCAAATACGCAGATCGTTTTACAAAGCCGTCAGCACGCCAATGTGTTTGATGAGTACACAGGAAATGGACGAACGCCAAAGAATAAGCAAGGTGCAAGAGCTTGTTGACGATACTATCCATGGGTGGTTTAGGGCTAATATGGCGAGTTCAAGAATAGACTACATCGTCGTGAGTGATATTGACTTAACAAACAACACGTTTAAACTTTCCTGTGATATTAATTGTGTGCTATGGGTACGTGATAAAGAAACAGGCAGAGATGTTAAGCAGACGAAACATTTGCTAATTGATTCTAAGCGTAAAATGAAACTATCGTCTTATTTCGATAAGTATTTCCAAGCAACTTTGCTAGAGCTTAACGGTGACGGGTCTGCATACAGACAATTCTACACACAAGCAGATATTGTCTCACGCACGCAAGAGGTCTTAAAACGATACTCCGCTTCGCTTTCAGGATATGACCCTTCTAAATGTGCGTGGATTTATTTCACTACGACGGATGTCCCATACCACTACGAGTCTTTGTATAGAAATCAACGCATTAAGAGTTGTATGTCACATAGTGTTGAGTTTTATGGTAATAAATTGGGCGACAAAGATGTGCATCCACTTGAGGGGTACCACTACGCACCCGATTTTAGATTGGGGTTAGTGTCCTATCATAACCCTGAATCTATTAAAACTTGCACCGAGTATCCCTTCGTCGGTCGTGTTATCGTATTCACTAATCGTATTGATGCACCAATAGCGTACTCTCGTTATTATGGCGACGAGAATGTAGCACCTAGAATTCATAAAGCGTTTACAAACGTAGAAAGACCGATTGGCAAACAGTTCTACGCAGTAAAAGTGACAAGCAATGAAGGTCACAACGAGCATGATGTCGTGGAGTATATCCGAGATAATGCTGACCGAGCGGAAGGATTTTTAGTAGCTCCGTTTATTGACAAGTGGAGCAATGCGTTTTTCCCAGTGGACGAAGTTACTATTAAGCGTGAAGACGGACGAGAAGTTATGCTTATGGAAGTTTGTGAGTCTATCGACGACAAGGACGAAGATGACTTCTATGATTATAGCGAATACAAAAGCACATGGAACTTGCGTATTTACTACGAAACAGGCATTGTGCATCAACAAAAAGCCGACGGAATTGGCACGTACACGTTAGAACGTGGCGAGTGGGTATGTGGGGAGCAAGAATGGTAAAACAGACGACAAAGTACACGCCTGAGCAAGTTGCGTATTTTACGAAACGGATTACAGAACAGGCGGAAGTTCAACCAAATGGTTGTTTGCAGTGGAAAGGGCGGATTATGGGAAGTAAGCCGTTCCTTACGCTTCACTGGCAGAAAGACCGCACGCACTTCGACGTGCGTCGGTTTATGTTCTTAACAAAAAATCCTGATGTGTTGCTAGAGCAGATGGACAGCGTTTACTCTACGTGTGGCAACCCATTGTGTGTCAATCCCGACCATTTGCAAGTGGGCGTTGGAGCGGGGACAGTTAAGGGCAATAAAATTGCAGGGGTATTGAAGTCGTACAAAGAGCTAGTAGAGAGTGGAGAGAAGGTAAGTATTCTCAAAGCGAGTAAGGCGTTGAACGTGAGTTGGTTCACCATGCGACACTACCTGGCGTTGTACGAGCAAGACCCTGAACGTTGGCATAAAGCGTGGGAGTATTTGTAATGGTCGACTTATTGATTATCGTAGGTACTTATATGTTTTTATCAGGTATTTTATGGGCGGGCAAAGTGACGGACGAGAATGTGACAGCCGTACTAATTCGTATGGTAATTGGCTCGTTGCTGATGTTCTCAGGGTTATACTTTGGCGACCATTCCTTATTAGTACAATTTATCGCAGATATGGGGGCGAGATGAACTTGAAATTAAATTACCAAGTTGCATTTATACGTGCAGTATTACGAAACAAAACACTTATGGACGATGTAGATCCGACTAGAGCAATGGCGACCGTCGAAGAAATTTGTTCCGATATGCCAGAGATAAAAGCGGACACAGTGGACGAAGCAGATGCACTGACTAAGCGAGTAATGGACTGGCTTAAAGAGTTGAGCAGTAAAAACGTACGACCCGAATTATCGTACCGTGAGCGATTGATTGTAATCGGTGCGTTGTTAGACCGAGTAGATGCTATGCACTTGCAGTTAGAGCAATTACTTTACGACATGGGGGTAGTTGAACGTGGGCAGACGGACACACAAGAAACAGATTCCGCCTGATGTGGTGATGTACAAAGGTAAGCCATGGACTCCGCTAATGATAATGGAGTATCTAGGGATTACCAGGTACAAATATAATCAGGCAGTAGAAGGGCGAGACCCTACCGTGTTACTGGAGTGGGGTGCATTTGCACTCAAGACTGTTGTGAGGAAACACAAAGCGGACAGGTCGGTAATGGTTTACAGAAATCCCTTACTCGCAGTTTAAAAGTAGGCTTTACTATTATATGCACCGAGCCAACGCAGACCATAATGAGAGCGGTTTATCTGACGGACTACACGCTACATTGCGGTCGCTAGGTCATGAGCATTTAACGGTAGATATGAATAAGTATTTAGACCAACGCCCTAAACTCGTAGAGATTTTAGAGAGCGGTGAGTATTTAGATGTTATTCAGGAGTACCACGAGCGGTTGAAACGGCAGAACTAGATGTTTACTAGCAGACACACGGTTGCATTGGTTATTCGTTGAAGAATACGAAAAACAGATGCAACAGATGCAGAGTAAAGTAGAGTATGTAACGAGCCTAAACGCTACGCTAAACGAGAGAGTAGCACGAGCGGAAATGGCACAGAAACAAGCGGAGAGAGCCTATGCAGAGCTTAGAAGGACTTACGCCACTAAACGCACCGAAACGACGCACGACGACTGGAGCGAAGACTCCCGAAGGGAAGGTGAAACAACAGATTCGGGCGATATTTGACGAGTTCGGAGCGTACGTAACAATGCCAGCCACACACGGCTACGGTTCATCAGGCGTGCCTGATTTCCTAGCTTGTGTAAATGGTAAGTTCGTTGCGGTGGAGGCAAAGAGTAAGCTTACATCGCACGGAGTGACACGCTTACAAGAGAAAAATATCCACGCTATACGCAATGCGGGTGGCATAGCGATTGTAGTGGACGAAGATAATTTAGATGAATTAAGAACAGTATTAGAAGGAGTAACAAATGGATAGACTACCGCCACACAGACCGTACTTTCATTTTGTCGTTCACGTTCGCAATTAGTAGTATGGGTTTCGCACTTTCAGTTTTTATTTTCTTAACAGGGTTATAATTATGAGCAAATATATTGTAGATTTAGTAAATACACGTTCAGGCTTTATGGGTAAGTTTGAATTAGATTTAGTTATTACCACCGTAGGTGGCGTAGATTTTTCGCATCAGGTTGTAGTACGTGATGCCGTGTACCGCAGTGTGCCGTACAGCAGAAACTTTCCAACGTTCCGCCACGCACGTTCGTTCTTCAACCTATGCTTAGAGCGAGAAGGAACTTTGACGGAAGTCGCAGATTTATTCGCTCTTACTAGAGAGTTTTACGAAGGTGAAAACGCAGGGCAGTAAAGCAGTTGCATAAGGAAACGAGATGAACATACTTTGTTTGGACTTTGAAACATACTACGACATCGAGTATAGTTTGAGTAAAATGACAATGGTTGAGTACATTATGGACGCTAGGTTCCAACCTATTATGATGTGCTACTCCATAAACGGTTCGCCTATTCAGACCGCAGTAGGTTATCCACAGATTAGAGATGTGTTGGATAACATAGATTGGAACAATACAATCGTCGTGGGGCAGAATACAAAATTCGATGGAAGTATTTTATCATTGCGTTTTGGTAAGTTTGCCAAAGCGTACGTAGATGTTATGGCTATGGTGCGTGTAACAGGGTTCCACGTTATTGCGGGCGGTGCGAGCTTAGAGAAAATCGCAGACCAACTGCGTGTTATGGGCTACCCAATTCCACGCAAGGGGCACGCAGTAAAATCCGCACAAGGTATGCACCTGTACGACATTTACGGCACGCCATATCTAGCAAAAGAGAAAGCGTCCACGCCACACGAAAAAACGCTAGGCGTAGAGATGCTTGAGCAGTACAAACAGTATTGCCGAGATGATGTGCTACTTACGCAATGTGCGTTCGACTATTTCAAGAAATTAATCCCACCGCAAGAAATGGCGTATGGTGATATGATTTTGAAATGTTATATCAAGCCACAATTCTATTTGGATTTAGGTATTATCCAAGCAGAAATTCAGCGTATTGAAGAACGTGACCGAGAGAAAATCGCTGAAGTTGCACGCACCTATTTTCACGGTGACACGCAACTGATGCGAGAAACAATGCGGTCAGTTCCTAAGTTCACTAAGTTTTTGCAACAAATTGGCGGAGTGTTTGAACACGAGTGTGCGGAAGATGTTATCAGCCCACGCTTTTTCATCCCAGTGAAGTATTCTGAAAAGAAAGGCATGGTGCAACCGTGTTATGCGAAAACGCACCCGCCTGTTTTAGACCTGCTCGAAGGCGACGACGAAGAACTCTCTACTATTTTCTCTATGAAGTTAGCTTTAACGTCGAGCATAGAGATGACACGAGCTAAACGGTTTGAGCGTATCGCTAAGTTGGGAGTTGGCTTTGGCATGCCGTACGAAGTAAGCGGTGCTCACACACATCGTTTAGGTGGTTGTGTAGTAGCTGATACGAAAGTCCTTGTCCTGACAGACTATGGGTGTATAATAGAGAAGAACATCACAGATGTATTACTATCCGACTTAGTGTGGGACGGTGAAGAATTTTGTGAACATGAAGGAGTTGTTTTTCGAGGTTATCAGGAGGTCATTACATATGACGGAATTACAGGTACAAGAGACCACAAGTGCTTCATCAACGAGGATGAAGCGTTCGGATTGGCTGAACTTGCGGAACAAGGAACGAGAATTATGGATTGCCCAACACCAGAAGATTGGGGAATTAACCTTAACAGGTGCGGAGCGGGGTAAACGTGATTGGTTCATAACGTGGGAGTGCAGTTGCGGTGAGCAAGGCAAGAGTCGATGGAGTGACTTGAAGGAGCGGGTAGATTACGAACACGCAAGTTGTCGGAAATGCACATCGAGATTTGTCATGCGGGAAAAAGCTAAGAGTCCAGAGTTCTTAGCTAAACTACACGAGTGTAGTCTTAAAGGTGCGGACAAAATGCGAAAAAGTCGTGAGTGGAAACGACTACTCAGCACTTGCAAAGGAGCCAAAAGGCGTTGTACAGCCCCTAATTCTAGTGGTTGGAATGACTATGGGGGTCGTGGAATTGAGTTCCGATTTAGTACGCCGACCGCAATGGCACAGTGGGTATGCGATAATCTAGGACACAGACCTGATGATTCGTATTCGCTAGACCGCATAGATAACAACAGGCATTATGAAGCTGGCAATCTGCGTTGGGCAAGCCGTAGTGAACAGAATAGCAACAAACGTGCTTATAAAGTGGGTGCTATGGGAGCTAGGATACAGCGATTGTTGCCTTTGTGCAGTTACAGCTATGAGAGTATTAGGACATTTATAAAACAGGGATTAACTGATGAAGACATTATCAACAGAAGTAAAAGTCAAGCAGGGAGACCCAACAGTTCGACCAGTTTACGACCTTGTCAACGTAGGAAAGAAAAATAGATTTTGGGCGAACGGCAAACTGATTCATAACAGTGGCGGGTTAAACGTTCAAAACTTGAGCAGTGGACGAAAAGCGGGACAGTCAAACGCTCTCAAGCGTAGCATCACAGCACCTGACGGATATGTGTGCGTAGCGTTCGACTCGTCGCAAGTGGAATGTTTAGACGGACAAGGTTTGGTACTTACAGACAAAGGTCTGAAAAGAATGTTAGATGTATCTATTGACGACAAGGTATGGGACGGAGTTGAATTCGTATCACATCTAGGGTTGGTCAGTAGAGGGTTCAAACGTGTTATCGAGTACGAAGGCATTGTCGGAACACCAGACCACGTTGTGTACCTTGCGGATGGGGGACATTGCACCCTTGATGAAGCAAAGGCAAGACAACTACCGTTGCTTATTGGAGACCGAGAAGGGCAAACAGTGTATCAATCAACCTGTACCGAAGTACGTGTCGAAGAATTGGGACACACTGATACAACCGAATGGGGAAATCAGTATTGCGGGACTATTGAAGTATACGACCTTGTCGAAGCAGGAAGCAGAAACCGTTTCTGTTATAACGGAGTAATTGTTTCTAACTGTCGTGTACTCCCATACATAGCAAGCGACTTAGAGTATCTTCAAGTTTTCATTGACGGTAAAGACCCTTATTCTGTTATGGCGAGTAAGATTTATGGGGGCGACCCTGATGACATTAAACGCAAAGCGAAAGACGAGATACCGCCTTACTCCACTATCCAACGCCCTGCGGGTAAAGCAGCAGTGCTAGGGTGCGGATATGGTACAGGGTGGGCGAAGTTTAAGGACTTTGCTAAACAGATGGGCGTTGTGCTGACAGACGAAGAAAGTCAGCAGATTGTACTTACTTTCAGACAGACACACGATGCTATTGTGTCGTTCTGGAAATACTGCGATACCGTGTTCCACCGTATGATTGCGGGCGATAGCGGATACTTTGGCGGGTTAGACGGTAAACTGTTCTACTATGACGGAGCAAGGCGGTTACACGGTCAAACTGTACCGAGTATACGTTTGCCTGACGGCAACTGGCTCCATTACACAGACCTGTGTTATCGGGACAAAGAGATGCCTGACGGTTCAGTGAAACGAAACTTTGCTTACCGTGGTATGAAAGAAGGTAGAGTGCAGTGGATATTTACGTACGGGGCACGTTGCACGGAAAACCTTACCCAGAGCCTTGCTTATTCTGTATTGAAGTACCAAGCGGCATTGATAAACAAACGCTATCCGATAGCGGGTAACACGCATGACGAATGGTTTATCGTGGTGAAGGAAGATGAAGCTGAAGAGGCTAAAAAGTACATGGAGTGGTGCATGAAACAGGTTCCGACATGGGCTAAAGGTTTACCTTTGGACTGTGAAGGAACTTACGCTAAACATTATGGTGATTGCTAGGAGTTTATATGAATATGAATATGAAGGTACTTTATATAACCGCTATGTTCTTATTTGCGGTCATGGCGGGAATTACCGCCTATAAAGGAATGTGGTTTGACACTGTGTGTTTTATTTTCTATCTAGGTGCAATGTTTTATATTGACAGACGACATAAACAGATGGAAGAGTTAGACCGATCGACAAGAAAGTTGCTAAGTCAAAGTACCGATATGCTTATGCGAGTGTACAAAGAAAATCGTCGTAATTCAGGGGGCAACGAATGAGCAGAAACATTCTGATTGAACGTAAGTGGGCAATGCCTAGTGCGAAAACGTTCTCTATATTACCGATTAGAGAGCTGATTACGACCGTGCTGAATAAGTTGCCAGACGGGTCTATTGTTTTAGACCCATTTGCTAATCAAGCAGATATTGCAACTGATATAGCATCGCAACGATTGCAATATATTTCAAACGATTTAGACCCTGACGCTCCAACGCATTATCATTTGGATGCGACAGAGTTCTTAACGATGTTTAACGATGTAGGTTTAGTTCTTTACGACCCGCCTTATAGCCCTAGACAAGTTAGCGAGCATTACAAAAGGCTAGGGCATACGGTCGATATGAAAACGACACAGGCTTCGTACTGGACTAAACAGAAAAAAGCGATTGCAAATGCAGTCAAGAGTGGTGGATATGTAATCACGTTCGGTTGGAATAGCGGTGGAATTGGCAAAACCAACGGCTTTGAAATCGAACAAATACTGCTAGTCCCGCATGGTGGCTGGCATAACGATACAATATGCACCGTAGAACGCAAACTTTAATATAGGACGGACTTATGCAGAATCTAAAACCAAAATAGGAAAGACATTATGCTAGACGACAAAGTAACGATGCCCTTATCCCACTCCGCAATAAAATCATTTGAGCAATGCCCGCAACGATTTTATCAAGAGAAAGTGCTAAAGAAGTTCCCTTATGTGCAGACACCACAGGCTGAACGTGGTGATATTATCCACAAAGAGTTTGAGTTCTACATCACAGAGGGCAGACCACTTACACTCCCAGACCCGACCAACGACAAGTTAGGATTGGCTAAGCCTTACGAGAAGTGGATTAGTGCAATCGCTAGTAGACCAGGCGATAAGTTCGCTGAAGTTAAAATGGCGATTGACTGGGAAGGTAAAAAGGTAGGATACTTCAAAGGTAAAAACATTTGGATACGTGGTCAGTTTGATTTGATGGTGCAGATTGGTGACAAAGCGTTGATGTTCGACTATAAGACAGGAAAGTCCAAGTATGCCGATACAGGACAACTAGAGTTGATGGCGTTGTTAGCGTTTATTCACTACCCAACTGTCAATGAAATCCACAGTGCGTTGATATTTGTTGAAGAAGATAAGGTTATCAAAAGTTCTTATTCTCGTGATAAAATGGCAGAGTACAAAGAGAAATGGCTTACACGGTCAATTCCTATTGTACAGGCACTGACAACACGCAAATTCCCGATGAAGCAGTCGGGGTTATGTGCGTTTTGTCCGTGCATTGACTGTCCATATTACACAGGAGATTAGAATGGCAACTAAACGCAAGCGTGATTATGCGAAGGAGTACCGAGATTATCACGCTAAGCCTGAGCAGATTGCTAACCGCTCTGCTCGTAACCAAGCCCGACGAACTATGGAGAAGGAAGTTGGTAAAGCCGCTTTAAAAGGCAAAGATGTAGACCACAAAAAGCCTTTGTCCAGAGGGGGTTCTAATGCACGTTCTAACTTACAGGTTTTATCTGTACGTGAGAACCGTGGCACTAAGAACGTAGGGATTAAGAAAAGGAAATAGTATGGCGAAAATACACGCTATGCTGGACTTAGAGACGTTAGGGCAAAGCTCTAACGCCTTTATTGTTCAGATTTGCATTACAACATTTTCCCTAGACGACCCGACATATATCAGAAAATCGTGGTCGACTAACATAGATGTGTGGCGATTGCAAGAAGGTAGCGAGATCGACCAGTCCACAATCCAGTGGTGGCAGTCGCAAGACCGAGATGTACGCAGTCGTGTGATGGACGGCTTGCAGACGCTCCCTAATGCACTGACTGATCTAATGGAGTGGGTATCAGCACAAGGCAAGATTGATTACCTGTGGGCGAACTCACCGAGCTTTGACTGTGTTATCTTAGACAATGCGTGCAAACGCAACCACATTGACAATAAGCTACCTAAATTCTGGGCGTGGCGAGATATGCGGACAGTCGTGGCGTTAGCCAATGACATGGGAGCCGAGCTACCTAAACTGCGTAACACGCACGACGCTGAACAAGATGTAATCAATCAGATTAGTCTGGTTGAAAAAGCGATTGACTTTATAAACCAAAAAGGTTAATATATGACAGAACTTTCCGAGAGAGAGCGACTTCTTATCGCACGAGGCGATGTCGCTATTGCAACGATGCAAGCAGTGCTAAAGGCTCTTTTACCTGCGTACGAGACGAACAGCAAAACAGCCGAGCAACTAAACGCAATCAATGCAAAAACGCCGAACAGCGACCCTAGTAAGCCTACCTTGTTGTCTATTACAGCACAGGTAACTACTAAAACTTCAGCCGTATTGTTAGATGTAATTCAAGCGATTGAGGCATCCAACAATGAACTGAGAGTATTCGCCCAGTACGCTGGCATCACCGACACGGTGAGCGATGCGGAAGGCAACATCATCAATGCGATTAGGGAAAGTTCTGACTTTTATCGTGACAAGAGTGACGATGAAATACGTAAGATGGTAGGACTATGAAAAAGCGAATGAAACGACCTGTCGAATATACCGACGGAATGACACATTTGCTCATTAAGACCAAACTCGCACAACAGATTGCACTTGCAGTGGAAGGTTGTTCGCTAAGTGACGAGTTAGGCGATGGCTCAAGATTGAAGATGCCGTGGGATTTAGAGACAACACAATCAGTTGCAAACTGGATGGTGCCTACTCTGTCCCCCATGTTGCGTGACTATGATTTCATAGGACGCTTCGAGCCGTATGTCCATCAGATGAAAATCTGTTCGTTCCTTACATCGAACAAGCGTGGTTTCTGTCTTGCTGACATGGGTACTGGCAAAACTGCTAGCGTGGTGTGGTCGTTAGACTACTTGTTTAAGACATCACGGATTAAGCGAGTGTTGATTGTCGGTGCATTGTCGAACATGAAATCAACGTGGGAAGAAGAATTCTTCTCCATCAACCCTTTATATAGGGTGGCTCTGTTGCATGGGTCGAAGGAAGACCGAGAGAGTTTAGCTCGTTCGACAGCCCATGCGTATGTCATCAACCATGACGGAGTGGAAGTTATTCAAGATACGTTGCTCGCAATGGATTTTGATGTGATTGTGATTGATGAGCTGACAGCGTTTAAAAACGATAAATCGAATCGTTTTAAAGCGTTGTTCCCAATCTGTCAAAAAGCCCGCTATGTGTGGGGATTGACAGGCACACCGATGCCGAACAGACCTGACGAAGTGTATGGACAAATTAAAATTGTCCGCCCACAAAACTTAGGTACAATCTCGGCATTTAGGTTCAAAGAGATGGTAATGAGAAAGCACGGACCGTTCACATGGCTACCACGCTTCGACAGTGCAGAGACAGTACGCCAGTACATGCAACCTGCGATTAAAATTGAGAAGCAAGAAGTGCTGACGCTACCCCCTGTGAACCACACTTATATAGAAGTTCCGCTTACGAAAGGGCAAGAACTTTTCTATAAGGAGCTGAAAGACCACAAGTTCGTTGGCAACGACGATGTGTCTATCTCAGCAGTCAATGGCGGTGCATTGATGAATAAGTTACTGCAAGTTGCGACAGGTGCAATCTATAACGATGACCGTGAAGCAATGAAGTTTGACGTAACGCCACGCATCGAGAAAACGATTGAGCTGATTCGTGAGTCACGAGCAAAGTCTACCGACCCAATTAAGGGCAAGACAATCGTGTTCGCTCCGTTTAGGCACACAATTATGCTTCTCGAAGAAGCGTTAGCCCCTCACTTCAACATAGCAGTGATTACAGGCGACACTTCTGCGAAGCGACGAGCGGAAATTTTCTACTCGTTCCAAACGGAAGGTGAAATAGATGTTATCCTTGCAGTTCCTAGAACGATGTCACATGGGGTAACAGCAACTGCGGCTAGTACGATTGTATGGTTCGGTCCAGTCACATCGAATGAGACTTACCAACAAGCGTGTAACCGTATCGACCGACCAGGGCAGACACAAGAGATGTTCATTCATCACTTGTATTCGAGTCCAGTAGAGCAGAAACTCTACAAGACCTTGCGGGAACGCAAAGTGTCACAAGCAGATTTACTTAATTTATATAACGACTTTATAAGAGGCATTTAATATGGACACACCACAACCAACAGTAGATTTAACAGCCCTAGATTTACCAACTTTAGTGCAATGGTACATTGACCTTCGCAACTACAAATCGGAATTAAAACGCTCAATCGAACCTGCTATCGCACAAACAGACGATAAAATGGAAGCGATTGAGAAAGAGTTCCACAAACGCCTATTACAGAGTGGTGGGACATCTGTTAAGACAGACAAAGGCACAATCTCTCGTGTCCAAAAAACCAAATATCTTTTAACGGACTCTTTTGCGTTCCGTCAATGGCTTGTTGCAAATGCTGAAATCGGCTCGCAACTCGTTAGCGGTATTACGCAAGGGGAAGTGAAAGCATACCTAGAATCTGGCGGTCAGTTACCTGACGGCTTAACGGTCGATAATTTCTTCGATATTTCTGTTAGACGTACTTAATCTGGAGTGAAACTATGAGTACAGCAATGAGCAATCCAAGCGATTTAATCCCATTCGGACAGGCTGGTGTACCAGCTTATCTGCAAAATCAACCGCACCACTCTACACTAGACGAGCAAACTATTGTCTCCGAAGTAGACCGCATTACGCAAATTGATGGTGGTGTTGTGGTCGAAGAAAACGGACTTCGTTCTACCCCATCTCTATTTATTGATGTGGTTATCTTAGATGCAATGCCACGTGGTCGTGACACATACCGTGCATACTACGAAGGTACGTGGAAAGAAGGCGAAAGCACAGCTCCTACGTGTTATTCTGCTGATGGCAAAACGCCAAGCGTACACGCTGAGAAGCCACAATGTGCGAACTGTGCGAGTTGTCCACAGAACGTATCTGGCAGTGGTGGAAACGGCGAAAGTCGTGCATGCGGATACTTTAAACACGTAGCCGTAGCTAAATATCCTGAGCTAGATAAAATCTACCGCTTGAAAGTGTCAAGCCGTTCATTGTTCAGCAAGGACATTAATGGTGTGCCAAGCCCGCTCGGTGGCTCAGCATGGGGCTTCCACAACTATGCAAAACGTTTGCAAGAAATGAAATGTCCGTGGGAAAGTGTGGTCACTCGTGTAAGTTTACCTAAAGGTCAAACATACGGATTCTTCTTCACTCCAGTGGGCTATGTGCAAGAAGCTCAATATCGTCAGGCGTTGGAGTTACAGAAGGACAGCCACATTGACGACGTACTTACTGTTGAGTTATCAGCGTCTGTGCAGTCAAGCAGTCCTACTGCTCCAATGGCTAACGCACTGCCTGCTCCGTCAGCTCCGCCCGCTTTAGTAGGTCGTAACAAATGGCTAGCTGATGCAACACTCCCACAGGAAGTGAAAAACTGGATTACCGTAGTAGACGATGCGACAGCAATGGGCTACCTACAAGCAAACTACCCGAACGTTTTATAAGGAACAACTTATGAGTTTACAAACCCTCAACTTACAACTAGCTTTAACAATTAACATCAACCAAGACGGTACTGCTACCGTCACGGTTAACCCTGATTTACCTACGACAGTCAAACCTGCTGAGACAGTTAAACCTGCTCAAGATATGGTAGAGGCACCCGCTGAAGCAAAAACCGCTCGTGAGAAGTCTCGTGCGAAAAAAGATGCACAACCTGTTGCAGATGCTAACCCCGCACCTGTTCCGCCCCCACCACCAGTTATCGTGACGGACGAAGACAAACAGACCGTCGTGGACAAAGCTGAGACCGCAGTGAAGGAAGCTGATAAACCAGTAACTCCGCCACCTGCTCCACCTGCTCAGCCAGTAACTCCGCCGCCTGCTCCGCCAATGACACCTGAGCAAGTGGAGGCGGCACGCAAATTACAAGCGGCTACGAAGGTATTTGGTAACGACCCTAACTTGTCAATGGACAAGCAAAGAAGTCCTATCACCCCTCCGCCACCGCCAGTGATGCCAGCTCCGCCTGCTCCGCCTGCTCCGCCAGTGCAGTCTGTACCACCTGCTCCGCCAGTGCAGTCTGTACCACCTGCTCCGCCAGTGATGCCAGCTCAGCCAGCTCCAGTGCCTATGCCAGAGCCGATGACAACACAGCCTGACCCTGTAACAGCAGGTGCAGTTCGCTCTAACAATGTGGACACGACGATGGACGCAATGTGGAACGAGTTATTTGGCGGTGTGGGTGTAGACCCTGACGAGTACCCAGAGTAACAAACGGGGGTGAAAGCCCCCTAAATCATC
>SFGS01000066.1 GCA_004557565.1 Bacteroidales bacterium
AGGAAGCACCTATCCTATTGCTCTTCAAAATGTTAAATAAATATTAAATTACCAAAATCCCTTGGTTTACAACATAGAAGAACCGTCCCTTTGGTTTGTAGTTTATGTGGTTTGCTTGAAATCAGATATGCCACAGCACTAACGACAGGTGCGAAGCACTGGCATTGACAAAAGGCTGTTTTTTATGTTTTTTGTTTCAGTGCCCCCCAGTATTTATCCACTGAGTCAATTTGTCCACTAACCCAAACAGTTTTTCATAGCATAAAAAAATGAAGGCTGCCCTTGCTTCACCAGCAAGGGCAGCCTCTATTTAATCCAAATCGGTTATGTGGGATTGATGAGTTCTTGCACGTCGCGGAGCATTTCGGCGTGGTCGAACGCCAATGGGGGGAGTGCGTTGACGGGGAACCAGCGTGCCTCAGCCGCGTCGTCGGCAGCGGTGACGGCTGGTCGCTTGTCGAAATACGCCGCAAAGGCGATGGAGATAACGCGCTCGCGTGGGTCGCGGTCGGGGCGAGTGTAGGCACCGATTTGCATCAGTTGGCCTGCCGCGATGCCAGTCTCCTCTCTGAGTTCACGCCTTGCGGCAGCTGGCGCGTCCTCGTCGATTTTCATAAATCCGCCGGGGAAAGCCCAATGTCCCTTAAACGGCTCATTCTTGCGTTGCACCAGCAGCACGTGCATTTCGCCACCTTCGGGCGAGAGTGCGATGCAGTCGGCAGTGACTGCCGGATGTGGATAGTCGTAAGTGTATTTCTTCATATTTTTTTCTATGCGGGGGATTATCGTTCGTTCCAATAGATTTCGTAAGAGGAATTGGTGGAAGGACGGTCGAGCACCACAGCCGTAAATGGGCAAATCGAGTACGACATTTTGCTGCCCTTGTCCACTTTGTAGTTGAAAATGATGGCGTTGCCGTTTTGGAGCACACTCAGCGGATACATCTGCGTGTCGATGTCGGTAACGGGGCTCACCACCGCCAGCACAAACTGACGCTTGAAGTTGATGGGCGTGGGCTGGCCATTGCTGCCCATCACCGCCGCCTCACCGAAAATGGCGCGGAACTCGCTCTCGGTGTTGATCACCTTGCGGAGCAGTTTTTGTGGCACTGAGTTGTTTTTCACAAAGTAGTTGTTCACCTCCGTGAATGCGATGGGCGAAGCGTTTTGCTCCAATTCGCGTGTGATGGAGCAACTGCTCACCACACAAGCCACAAGGAGGGCCACCATCAGTCTTACGAACCTTTTCATATCACTATTTCTGGGTTAAAGAGTCGAAGTAGAATTTCAGCACATCAGATGCGGCGATAAACGACGATTGCTTGCTGCCGAGCACCATTTCCTGCTTGATTTTAAGCAGACGCTCAATTTCGGGATTGTTGTAGAAATGGCTCTTCAGATGCTCGTTGATGGTTTCGTACATCCAATATTTTTCCTGCTGACGGCGCTTTTCCTCGAAGTAGCCGCTCTTGCGCACGGTTTCGAAATAAGCGTCGATCATTTCCCACACCTTGTCGATGTTGTACCCATAGTAGCCCGAATAGGTGGTGACCTGTGGTGTCACGCCACTTGGTGGCATTGGGAAGAGGTGGAGCGCGTTGCGGAACTGGTTGGCGGCAAGGTTGGCGCGGTCCACATTGTCGCCGTCGCACTTGTTGATACAGATGCCATCAGCCATTTCCATAATGCCACGCTTGATGCCTTGCAGTTCATCGCCTGTGCCGGCGAGTTGAATCAGCAAGAAGAAGTCAACCATCGAGTGAACGGCGGTTTCGCTCTGGCCCACACCCACGGTCTCGACAAAGATATTGTTGTAGCCGGCAGCCTCGCAGAGCACGATGGTTTCGCGCGTCTTGCGAGCCACACCGCCAAGCGATCCTGCCGAGGGTGAAGGACGAATGAATGCCTTGGGGTGTACGGAAAGTTTCTCCATACGCGTTTTGTCGCCGAGGATTGAGCCTTTTGAGCGTTCGCTACTTGGGTCAATCGCCAGCACCGCCAACTTGTTGGCAGGGTCTTTTTCAAGCACATGCAAGCCAAACACGTCGATTGATGTGCTCTTACCTGCGCCTGGCACACCTGTGATGCCGATGCGCTTGCTATTGCCGGTGTAAGGCAAACACTTCTCAATCACTTCCTGAGCAATCACTTGATGCTCTGGCACCAGACTCTCCACCAAAGTGACAGCCTGACCCAGCACCGAGAGGTTGCCCTTGCGAATGCCTTCCACGTAATCGGAAACCGATAGTTGCGGACGCTTTTTGCGACGCTTCATGTAGGGGTTGTTCATTGGTGGCATTTCAATGCCAGCATTCACTTGCAGTCCAGTGTATTGCGCATCGTTTTCGGGATGCTCAATTTGATGGTGGCCATCGTTTTGCTGATTGTTACTCATGTCTTCTTATCTTTTTTTATTGTTTTTTCTTATTTCACAATGCCCACCAGGCGCAGTTGCGTCTGTGGGGTGTAGGGGTCGTTGGCGATGATGGTGAGCAGGGTGTTCACCACGCTATTGGCGCGCGCCGATGTGTCGAGCGTCACGCTCACGGTAGCCGACTGCCCTTTCTTCAACTCGTCGCGGTCGCTGGTGGCGGTGATGCCCTCCCCTTCCGGCACAAACAGCCTGCGCAGGCGAAGCACGTCTTTGCCACGGTTGGTGATGGAGAATGTGCGGGTCACAGGCTCGTTGGGGGCACAAGTCTCGAAGTCCACCTTGTCGGTCGAAACCTCAATCACCGGCGCATTGCGGCGCTGCTTTTCGGTCATGCGTGAGAAGTTCTCCTTCACTTGGAGCATCACGTTGAATTTGCCTTCGTATTGCTCGGTGCCGTGAAGCGAGTGCGCCGTCATCTTCACCGTATCGATGTTGAATCCCCATTGCGGCGCGCCAGCCGATGAGCAATGCACCGATACGATAAATATGCCGCCCGGCTCAATGGTGTCGGGGAGCACGTTGCAAGAAATGTATTTCGAGTTGATGGCGGCGTGCACGAGCATCGTGTCGCTCGATGTGTTGTAGCCGCTGATGTAGGCGTTGCGTGAATTGCCCCTGAACACCTCGCCCAGGGGCATACTGGCAGAATTTAAGCGAATGGGGCCGAAACCGAACGGATAGCGCTCTGCCACGGTTTCGGCAGAGCCTATCACGCTGCCCTTCACGGTGAGCGTGGATTTGCGAGGCTTGCCATTGGTATATACATACACCTTTTTCTCAAACGGCCCCGGTATGTCGCGTGTGCTGTAGGTGACCTGCACGCTGCCGGTGTCGCCCGGCTCAATGGCTTGGCGGGTGTATTCTGCCACGGTGCAACCGCAATTCGACTGCACACGCGTAATCACCAAAGCCGAATCGCCACGATTCACCACTCGCATGGTGGTGCTTACTGATTTCAGGCTATCGCGAAACTTGCCGAAATCGTGGGTGGTCTCCAGCCACGACGGCACACTCTGCGCCGTAGCCGCAAGGCTTACGAGGCACAGTGCCCACAGCATCATATTTCGCTTCAGCGTCGTCATTTTCTTGGAATAATCGTGCCACGAATGGTCAGCGTGGTGCGACCTTCATCGCCACTGGTTTTCACCTTTACAGGCTTCATAAAGGCACCCGAACGCCCTGCGGGATTGAATGTGACCTTGATTTTTGCCGTTTTGCCCGGCTTGATGGGCTTGGTGGGAAATTCGGGACGAGTGCAGCCACACGAAGTCACCACCTGCATAATCACCAAAGGCTTGTCGCCAGTGTTTTTAAGTTCAAACGTATGCGACACCGCCCCTTTAGCCTCCTTGATGTAGCCAAAGTCGTGTTCCTTTACCTTATAGGTGGCGTGGCCCTGCGCAAAAGCCGCAAGGCAAACAAAGGCAGCCACCATCACAGTGAAAATCTTCTTCATAGCACCAAAAAAAAACATTTAGAAGCCCCAGGCAAAATCATTCCCAAATAAATTGAAAAAAACGTAGGGACATGCCTTGGCATGTTTCAACTGCCACACCAGCAACAGTTTTCCAACTCATTCAAAAACAAAGCCAAAACGGGCTCGTATCATCTAAACAACAAAAGTACAAAAATAAATCCTAACAGATATATAACCTTTGTTAATTCTACGTAACCACCCCAAAAACCCCACCTTCCCCTTCTCCCTCTCCCAAAAAAAACATCCATTCACCTCATCTTAGCCACATAGACAAAAAAACACCATCAAAAGAACCGTCCCTTTGATGGTGTTTTTGTTTATGTGTATCTATATCAGTCGGTTATCACCTGATGATTGATGGGTTATTTTTCGGGGATTTCCACTTGTGGCTCGTCGGCGAGTTTTTGTTCGAAGTAGGCTTTCACCTCGTCCCAGTTGTAGTATGGGCCTGTCACTGGCTTCACTGCTTCGGGGAGGGAGGCTTCGTGCTCGTTGAGCAAGAATTTCACGAGGATTGGCGAGCCTGCCTTGCGGAAGAAAATCCATTGCACGTTGGCAGCCATCGGGAACACCTTGTAGCTCTGCCACTTGTCGGTCAGCGACGCGAGGTCGGCAGTGCTGTAGTCCATATTGTTAAGCCCCATCAGGCACACCAGTGGAAGCACCACGCTCTCGTGGCCGAAACGGAGGGTTGCGCAGTTTTTGCCATCCAAAATCGCCTTGTCGGCAGTGGTGATGAAGTTGCGCAAAAGGTTGGCCTCCATGTATGGCATACGGTTTTTGGTGAGTGGAGTGGAACCAGCCCAGAAATACCAGCGAATGTTGTTATACTCCCAAACTTTCAAACGGTCTTCCTCGCTGAAAAGGTTGTAGAGGTCCACATTCTCAAATTGGTGATGGCTCTGCATGTTGCCCACCACATCAAAGAGGTCGAGCATAAACTTCTGTGGCTTTTTCACATTCGCGATCGCCCACTTGCTATCGGTGAACAGGGTGCGGAACAATCGCTTTGGCTGGAGATATTTATCCTTCAACGCCTTTTCTTGAGTCTTATACGCAGTGCTGCGCAAGCGTTTTGCCATAGGGTCGTCGTAGTTCATGAAGTACATGTCGTGCTCCGATGCATCGGTGGTGATGCGGAGTTGTGGATTGAAGCCCTTGAGGGTGGTCACAGCGTTTTGCATCGAGAGAATGCAACGAATCACAACTGTGGAACGCGCATCTACGGCAGCATCGCCGGCAAACACTTCAGGATAGTTCTTATACATGCGAGTGGCAATGCGCTGGTGCTGCTCTGCACCGATGTCGCTCAGTTCGCCCAAACGCTTGTACGACGCAGCGTCCACCTCTTTGAGGGTAGCCAAAGCGGCCTTACCACGAGCCGAGAGTTTGCCCACAGAGTCGGCTTTAGAGAGGATGGCAACGGTGGAACTGTACTGCTTAGGGTCGATGAGCCAACGGCTGCCATGACGGCCATAATGGTCGATATAGAATGGCGTATATCCCTCTGGCGCAGCGGTAAGCGCTGGCAAATTCTGGTCGGGATAGGCATAATAATTGTTGGCTGCTTGCTTGTAATTAGCCTTAAAGTCTTCACGTGTGCCAGCATTGGCCATCACCGCCAATGCGAGTCCAAGGATTAGGAATAATGATTTTCTCATAATTGCTGATTTAATATTGATTTTTTCACTTGCAAATTTACCGAAAGAAAAGCACATAATCAAGTATGCCACAAAAAACCACCACGCCCCACCCCACACATACAGCACTTTCAAGCAGTGACGGCTTAAAAAACGCACGATTTTGCCAATTCTTAGTTGCTAATTAAAAAAATATTGCTAACTTTGCATTCGCAAAATGCCCAAGTGGCGGAATGGTAGACGCGCACGTTTCAGGTGCGTGTGCCGCAAGGCGTGAAGGTTCGAGTCCTTTCTTGGGCACCCCAAAAGACTGAAAATCATCAGATTTCCAGTCTTTTTTTATTTTCATAGTAACAGACCATTCTACTACCCTATTGCTATTACAGCAAAGAATATTATACACTATTCCGTCAACGACGCATTCAGAAGAAAATCATAGATGCTGATTATCTGTATTCCATTCTCATCACTCCATGTTTTTGTATGTTCTCCCACAATTATCATTTTTCGGAATGAATCATCAACCAATTTTAGAGAACGTTTCTCCTGCTCCATCTTTTCCGCACTCGGCATCTTGTACGCAGATTGAATATAGATACGCTCGCTGCCTTTATTGCACACAAAATCAACCTCAAGCATGACACGTTGTTGTTGGCCAGCTTCATTTCTTATTCGATGAAAGATATTGCCCACATCAACAAGCCAGCCACGCATGCGCATCTCATTATAGATAACATTCTCCATGATATGCGTTGCTTCATTTTGACGGAATGAAAGAATTGCATTACGCAAACCAATGTCCTGATAATAGTATTTACACAGGGCACCAATATACTTTCGCCCTTTAATATCATATCGTTCAGACTTCTCAATCAAGAAAGAGTCTTGCATATATCCCAAATATGTGGAAACTGTCTTGCTGCTGATACCCTGCACCTTTCCTACAGACTTGAACGTATTTGCTATATTTTGTGCATTGACTGGTGCGCCAATGCTGGATGCCACAGTCTTTGAGAGTTCTTCAAACTCCGCTTTCATCTCTATGGGATTTCTCTCGTATATGTCTCTGAGATATACAGTGCGATACAAACGGTGCAAGAAACCAGCCTTCTTGTCATCACCCACTTGTGTCAGAAGTTGTGGCAATCCTCCAAACATAAGATATTCAGCCCATCCATCTTCCTTCGACCCTTCATAAACAGACATAAACTCCCCAAACGATAAAGGCCATACATGAATCTCGTCACCTCTTCCACGAAACTCTGTAACCACATCCGATGATAGGAAACGAGAGTTTGAACCAGTGACATAAACATCCGTCCCCTCTGTCACAGCCAAGGTAGAAAGTACTTCAACAAAGTCGTTGACTTCCTGCACTTCATCAATGATGATATAATACATGACGTCGTCCTTCATTTCTTTTTCAACCCAGTCAAGCAAATAATCTGGATTTTTAAAGTCCTTGTTCTTTCGACTTTCCATATCAATGATTATGATATGGTCTTCTGAAACCCCTTCATCAAGCAAATGCTGACGAAAGAGTTTCTTCAACAAGAAAGACTTACCAGAACGACGCAATCCTGTGATTATCTTTATTAGTCCATTCCCCTTTGAACGCACTAATTGGTCTATGTAGCTACTTCTGTTTACAATCATATATTTCCAAAAAGTGTCACTTGTGACAAATTTCGGAAACAAAGATAGTGCTTTTTATCTGAATATGAGCAATCTATTTTAATTTTTTGTGTTTTAAATGGCAGTTCAAAGATTTGGTGGTTTCATATTCATCCCACCCATCACCAAACAAACCCGACGAGAAGGAACCGCAAAAATCCACAAATTGTACAATAAGATATCCACAAATTGTATAGTAAAACGCCCTCAAATTGTATAATAGATTTGCCACAAATTGTATAGTGGGTGGCGTAGATTACTGGGGATGTGGTGGTTAGTGGGTATGGAAAAAGCGGTGGGAAATCGTGGGATTTCTGCACCGCTTGTATTTTTTTAATTGTTGTTTACTGTGCGATTAGTATTCTTCTTCGTCGAAAAAGAAATCTTCGTCGTTGGTTGGGTAATCAGGCCAAATATCTTCTATCGATTCGTAGGTTTCACCTTCGTCTTCTATTTCCTGGAGGTTTTCTATCACTTCCAATGGTGCGCCACTACGCATTGCATAGTCGATGAGTTCGTCTTTAGTTGCTGGCCATGGAGCGTCTTCAAGTTTTGTGGCTAATTCTAGTGTCCAATACATAATATGCGAGTTTTAAAGTTCCAAATTGTCTCACTTTTCCCATTACTGGAAGAGCGGAGAATCAACTCATTCTTAAAATTTTCGCAAAAATAATATTATAATTTGATATTAGGCATTTTTATCCCAATAAAATTCGGTGATATTGGCTTTTATATTGTTAAATCTTGCAAAAACGAAGAAGAAGTCGCTCAAACGGTTGAGATATTGCATCACAAGGGGCGAAACAAACGCCTCTTTTGCCAATGTCACCACCCGGCGCTCGGCACGGCGCGCCACGGTGCGGCACACATCGCTCTGCGCGCTCACCAGGCTACCGCCCGGCAGAATGAACCCACGGAATGGAGCCTCCATTTCGTCGATTTTGGTTTCGAGCAGTTTCACATCGGCTTCGGTAAGACCGTAAACGGGCGACTCGGCGGTGCCGTCGGTTGCCAGATACGCCCCGATGTTGAACAACTTGTTTTGAATCGCGAAAATCACCTGTTGCACATCTTCGCCGCAGTGGGCATCTTGCTTGATGTGGTGAGCCAAAAGTCCGATTTGCGCGTTGAGTTCGTCAACGGTGCCGTATGCCTCCACTCGCGTGCAATCTTTATCCACACGCTGTCCGCCCACCAGTGCGGTGGTGCCTTTATCGCCTGTAAGGGTATATACTTTCATAATATTCTGAATGTAAGACAAATGTAAGACAAATGTAAGAAATCAAATTACAGAAACCATCGGTATCGTCTTAACTTCTTAACTCCTTAACTTCTTAACTTCTAAAAATCTAAAATGTAAGAAATCAATTTGCAGAAGCCATCAGTATCGTCTTAACTTCTTTAACTTCTTAACTCCTTAACTTCTAAAAATCTAAAATGTAAGAAATCAAATTACAGAAACCATCGGTATCGTCTTAACTTCTTTAACTCCTTAACTTCTTAACTTCTAAAAATTTAATTTCTATTCTCCGCTTCGAGAGCCGCAATGAGGGCGGTGCCATCTGCCACTTCGATAGAGCAGTCGATGTGCTTGCCACGGGCGAACGGTGAGTTTGCCGTGTCGCGCAGTTGTTCCAGCTGGTGGGTGTACATGCCATCAACGTTCACCACAAAAATGGGGCGATGGTCGTCGATGTTGACAATGATTTGCGAGAGTGTGCTGAGCCACTCATCGAGGGTGCCCAGTCCTCCAGGCAGCACCACGAAAGCATCGGCACGATCCATCATTATCACCTTGCGGTCGCCCAGGTCGTGGCATTTCACCACCTCATCGACCACAGCATCGGTGCGCTCCACAAATCGCTCCGGCACCACGCCCACAATGTGTGCGCCAGCATCGTGAGCGGCTTGCGCCACGGTGTGCATCAAGCCTGATTTCACGCCACCATACACCAAAGTGTGTCCGTTTTCACCCAGCCATTTGCCCAATGCTATGGCTGGAGCCTCATATTTTTCGCCCAAATTTTCGCGAGAGGCGCAATAAACTGCTACGTTCATAATACATGCTTATTGATTACGTGTTTCACTTCTTTGAAATAATACTTGCCGATTTCGCCTGTGGCTGTGTGGCGAATGCTGAGCAAGCCGTCGGGGTGCACGTCCACTATCACGCCCTCGAAGCACTCACCTGTGGGCAACTGCCACTGGTGCGCCTTGCCGTCGGCACGGTAGAGGCGTGAAATGTAGCGTGCGTGGAGTTGGCGCAGCGCTTCCTCGTCGGCTTGCGAGAAGTCAGTCAAGCGTTCGATGTGCTCGTTCACCTCACGGAGCAACTGTTCCAAATCGTAGTCATCGCCAGTGATGTTTTTCAGCGACACCGGATTGGGCACGTCGCTCACGAATCGCTCCTGATTGATGTTGATGCCCACCCCAATGATGGAGTGGCCAATTCGGCTGCCTGACAGGGTGTTTTCAATCAGAATGCCACAAATTTTCTGGTCGCGGTAGTAGATGTCGTTGGGCCACTTGATAGAAATGTCCTCTGGCACATACTGGCTGAGCATATCAGCCACCGCCAGCGACACCGCCTCGCTGATAAAGAACTGGCGGCTTGGCTCGATGCGTGGCGATTTCAGCAGGTAGGAAAACGCCAAGTTTTTATTGTCCTCGCTTTCCCAGCTGTTGCCTTTCTGCCCACGGCCTGCCGTTTGGCGATAGGTGTAGATCACCGTGCCGCCGGGCAAAGCCGAAGCCGTGCCAGCCAGATAACTGTTGGTTGATTTCGTTTCGCTTAACTTAATGTAACGTGGCATATCAATCTTCGGGGAAAGTGATTTTCAACATGCGCGAATCGTCATCGTTCACGGTGATTTCCACTTCCACGGTGTCGTCGGGGAGCAGTCCGTCGATACGCTCTGGCCACTCGATAAAGCAAAGCGCGCCACAGTCGAAATAGTCTTCCACGCCAATATCTTGCGCCTCAGCCTCATTTTCAAGGCGGTAGCAGTCGAAGTGGTAGATGAGTTCGGCAGTGCTGTCGCTGCGATATTCGTTGATAATGGCAAACGATGGCGAATTGGTGCTGTCGGTTTCCACGCCGAGTTCACGGCAAAGCGCATTGATGAAAGTGGTCTTTCCTGCGCCCATCTGACCGTAGAATGCAAACACGGTGTAGTCGCCCATTTCAGCCATAAACTGACGCGCCGCCTCAGCAAGAGCGTCAACATTATTGATAGGGATTTGTACTGTTCTCATAATTTTCAAGATTTATTTCTCCACAAATTTACACTATTTTTTGGAAAGAATCCCAATATCCACCCCCATTTTCCCATTAACAACCACTCAGAGGATAATTACTGGGGGCATAGATTCTACATGTGGTTGAATCATGAATGAAATCAAAAACAAAAGCAGAAAAAAACAGCCTTGGAGCAACGTGGAATGCTTCGCATTTGGCGGTGCGACTGTGCGCTTTACGTCATTGGAAACGAGTTTCCATGCCGCCAACCACACAATCCCTCCACCACCCTCTCACGAGGGCTATCCACATTGCACCAAGGATAAAAACCGCTCGCCGTTTCACGGCGAAAAATCCCTGATGATAAAATGAGTTCTTGGTAAAAAACCGCATCAAATTCCCAAAGGATTTTGCATGGTAGGGACGCGATACTTCGCGTCCGCGACAAATGGTTGATATTCAACATGATACTACAATTATGGGCGGACGTGAAGTATCACGTCCCTACCGGGTTGGTTTTTCGCCGAAGGCGAGCGGTGTGCTATCCTGATTTTGGTTGACTGTTTTGGGTGTTATCCCTGATGGGAGTTGACTCGGTTAAACTTATCCCTGATAGGGGTTGACTTGGCGGTTTCG
>SFGS01000067.1 GCA_004557565.1 Bacteroidales bacterium
ATTCCACATTGCTCCAAGGCTGTTTTTTATGTTTTTGTTTTTTATTCCATTGACGATTCGGCAACAAAGCATAATTTATCCCCACAAATTTTCCACTGATCCGTTTTAATTCCATCACATTACCAGAGGCGAAAGTATCGTCTTAACTTCTTTAACTTCTTAACTTCTAATTTTTCTTTAATAGTGCTATATTTTGAGTAATAGGTAAAGTTTTTGTATATTTGCATTGAAGTTCACAATGGGGTGACTTTCTTGTGGCTGAATGTCGGAGCCGAGGCTCGATGTTCGCCCTTGATTTGTTTTACTAAATTTTATTCATTTTGGACGCAGATCCTCTTTCGCCTTTATTTTCAACACTTTGTGACATCAGCAATGTCACACCTCCTGCCGTAACATTCACCGCACCAACAATTGGTGTATGCGTGGCGCTCCTCGTGGCACTGTCGGCACTCTTGTTTTCCGCTTTCTTTTCCAGTTCTGAAATCGCCTTTTTCTCTCTCACGAAGGACGAAATCGAAGAAATTGAGAGCGATAGCGCACGAAATCACATCAAAGAGCTGCTTGCGAAGCCCGAAAAACTCCTTGCCACTATCCTGATTGGCAACAATATAGTGAATGTGCTCATCGTGATTGTGCTCAACTTTGCGATGAACAATATGTTCACGTTCAATAGCGAACTTGCCAGTTTCCTCGTGCAAACGGTGATTCTCACCTTCCTGATTCTTCTTTTTGGCGAAGTGATTCCAAAACTCTACGCCAGTAACAATAATGTGAAATTTGCGCTCCACACACACAGTGCTATGGGCGTGATGGTGAAGATTTTCAGCCCTGTGGCTAAGTTGATGGTGAAGAGCACCTTTATCGTGCGCAAGGCTGTGCCTGTGCACGCCGACGATATTTCGGTGGAAGACCTCTCACGCGCGCTCGATGCCAGCGATGTGAAGAGCAGCGACGAAAAGGAGATGCTGAAAGGCATCCTCACCTTTGGCAACAAGACGGTGAGCGAAATCATGCGCCCACGCGTGGATATTGTGGATATTGATATTGAGAGCGACTTCGACGAGGTGGTGAAAACCGTGGTGGAAAACGGTTATTCACGAATGCCGGTGTATGAGGAAAACCCCGACAACGTGAAGGGTATGCTCTACGCTAAAGACCTCTTGCCCTACATTGGCAAAACCGACTGCAATTTCAAGTGGCAGAAACTGATGCGCCCGGTGTATTTCGTGCCTGAGTCGCGCATGATCGACGACCTGCTCGAAGACTTCCGCAAAAAGAAACTTCACATGGCTATCGTGGTCGATGAGTTTGGCTGCGTGCAGGGCATTGCCACTATGGAGGACGTGCTGGAGGAAATTGTGGGCGACATCGACGACGAATACGACACCGAAGAAAAATACTACTCCAAAGAATCAGAGAATACCTATATTTTCGATGCAAAAACTCCGCTCGATGACTTCTACGAAGCCACTGGCACAGAAGAAAGCGAGTTTGGCGACCATAACGAAGAGGTGGAAACCATTGCCGGACTGCTGTTGAGCATTAAGGGCGATTTCTTGCAGGAAAAGGAGGAAATAGACTGCGGCAGATGCAAATTCACGGTGCTGAAAGTGAAGAAATACCGAATCGCCAAGGTGCGTGTGTATGTCACTCCCGTAGAAGAATCAAACGCTGAGGAATAATGGCTTACGCTGGCACCATATCGTTTGCCGACGGCACAGTGTTGCACCAATGGCTGCTGAT
Source organism: Bacteroidales bacterium (assembly GCA_004557565.1). GTDB lineage: Bacteria > Bacteroidota > Bacteroidia > Bacteroidales > Muribaculaceae > Sodaliphilus. Next base: position 1,744 of record SFGS01000067.1, read on the forward strand.
TGAATCGTCGAGCCAACTTGCCGAGATGTGCGTAAAAGAGGGATTGAGTGCCCTCTGCGATGCCAAAGCCGAGAGCCGCCGAAAGGAAGTGCTGGGTGAGCGACTGCTGATGAAGAAGATTTTCGGCATCGACACGCCCATCATGCACAATGCCGACCGAATGCCATATATCGAGAACTCCGACTCTCACATTTCCATAGCCCACACAAAGGGGTATTTGGCGATTGCACTCAACCATCATCACTGCATGGGCATAGATGTGGAGCAATACCAGCGCCGTGTGCTGAATGTGCGCAACGGTTTTCTTAACGAAGCCGAGCAGCAATGGTTGAAAGCCGACGATGAGTTGGCTCACATGATAGCGTGGACGGCTAAAGAAGCGATTTTCAAGACCATAGGCGACCGTAGCCGTGTGAAAAGTTACCGCAACGAGATTATCATCCACCCCTTTGCCACACCACACATCGGCAGACAAATCAGCCACATCGGTACCTTCAAATCCGAAGACTTCGCCCTCCAAACCCTCCTCACCGCCACCCACATCCTCACACTATCCACCAAAATAAGATATTAGAGGTTAGAAGTAGGAAATTAGAAATTTTATCGAGATTTCGAATTTTCGAATTTTCGAGACTTTCGACAATAATAAACAAAACACCTATTTAATCCATTTAACCCGATTTACACCTATTTAAAAAAATAAAAATAGGTGATAATGGATTTTAATGGATTAAATCGGTGTTTTTATTCTTGAGGCAGGAGCACTCAGAGCACTTAGAGCACTCGGAGCACTCTGAACCTCTAACCTCTTTCTTCTAATTTCTAACCTCTAATTTCTAATTTCTTAAAAAAATTATTTGTATTTATCCATTTCTTTTTGGGCGGCTTCTTGCTGCTCTTTTACCAGGCGTTCGTAGGCTGCTTGTTGCTCCTGCATTTGGCGATTTTGTTCGTCGATTTCTTTGCGGCGTTGCTCTTGGTCTTGGGCGGCTTGGTGGCTGCGCTTTGCACGGCCGGCAAACTGGTCATAGGTGTTCATCGCGCCCTTCACTTGGTTTACGCCCGGAATGTTGTGCTCGCGATACACCCACCAATCAGTGATCCACGATGGGAGCAAATTCACAAGCCAGCCAATCAAGCCACTGCGAGCCTTCTGCTTCACCACGCCCGAAATTGTGCCCGACACCACACCCTGTGCCATGGTGCTTGTGGGCGATCCGCCCGGCATCTTGGCATACTTGGCAATACCAGCAAAAAGATTGTTGTAGGCGGTGTTGACTGGCGATTTGAGCAATTCCTGTTCGAATTCGCCTTGGTTGGCGCATCGGTTGGCGAGTTCTGCCATATCATTAAACACAGCGTCGATTTTGCCTTGTTCCGATTGTGGAACATCGAAATAGTCGGTAATGGTTTTGCGACGCACTTCAAGCCATTTTTCTTTCTCTTCAGATAGCATCATAAAATCGAAATTTTGTTTTTCCCAAAAGGGGAATAAAGTATGATACGTTTTGTGGGTGCAAAAAACACCGATTAAACCCTATTAAAATCCATTAACACCGATAAAATTATGATTTTCGGTAGGGACGCGATAAATCGCGTCCGCGCATCAAATTGGAAATAACCAATGTGCACCCTCAACCTATATGCGGACGTGAATTATCACGTCCCTACGATATGATTGGTGAATCATTCCTTTTTCCCTTTTCGGGGGGGGGATTGGTGATTAGTTTTGTTTTAATTTAAAAAGCCGTAGCCGTGATCTTTGATTACGGGCTACGGCTTTCTGTATTTTAATGTAAAGAGTATGCTTACTTAATAACCTTCACTGCTGATTGAGTGCCATCGGTGTAAGTGGTCACCACGATGTTCACGCCGTCGAATGGAGTGTTGCTTTCCATACCAGCCACGTTCACATACTTCACGCCAGCCACAGTCTTAGCATATACATCGGTCACGCCAGTTGGAAGATTAGTATTTACAGCAACTGGGTAGAGAATGTAGTTCTTCCAAGCGCCAGGACCTTCCTTGCCAGTCATGCCAGGAGTCTTTTCAGCGTCAGCCCAAATCATTTTTTGTTGTACAGGACCAGTCACAACGAACATTGAGCCGTCGGTTGGGATATCAGTGCCTGCAGGGAGTGCCGACCAGTCAACAGTGATGCATTGACCTTGGTCGCCTGGGCCTTTGTAAGCGCAAACGGTGTTGTCGCTTGTGCGCATGTAACCAGCAAATTCCACTACTTCGTTAGCTTCTGGGTTGAAGAGCACGTTGTCGAGAGTGGTTTTCTTCACAGCAGCGGTCACGGTGAGGTCTTCTTCAGGAGCAGCCATGTTGTCGGAAGTGGTGAGGCATGGGTTGCCGTTAACCACGTTGTAAGTACCCATCAATGATTCTGCTGGGCAGCCAGCCACGTTGAGTTTGCCAGCAGCCTTCACCTTCAAAGGAGTGCGTGCAGCGTCTTGAACGAATGAGCCAATACCTGCTTCAGCAACTACTGCCACAGGGTCGGCGATACCATATTCGCCACCTTCCACGCCATTAGCGAGCAACCAAGGAATGGTCACAGCTGGGTAAGCGTTGAATTTTCTGTAGTTCTTTTGCTCTACAGAAAGAACGCCCTTTGTTCCGTCTGGGTTTACAATGTCGCAGTTCAGCTTGCAGGTCCAACCAGGAATGTCTTTAACTTGGCAAATAGCCTTGCCGTTGAAGTTATCATCAGCCTTCACCTTCAACTCTGCAACAGGAGCATCGCCAGCGGTATAAACAGATTTAGCCTTCATGTTTACGCTCAGCATTCTGAGGCGACGTTCGCCAGCATCGTATAAGTCGGTGAATGTGGTTCCTGCTTTCAACGCACGGCCAACAGGTACGAAATATTCAGTGCATTCTGGATCTTCTGGGTCAGAAACAACAGGAGTGATACCTTCAGCAAAGAAAACTTGCACTTGGAAGTCGCGTCCAAGGAAGTTGTTTTGCAAGTAAAGGTAAATTGTCTTAGTTTCACCAGCTTTGATAGTGAAATCCTTGAAATAGAGTTCGCAGGATTTCTCTTCTTGTGCAAATGCATTAATAGAGATAATCGCCATTAATGCAAAAAGGATACCCTTAAATGTCTTTTTCATAATTGTTGATGTTTGAATTTATAATTTTGTGATTTTATCCATCTTAATGTGCAAATATAATCAAAAAAAATGTTATTTCAATTAATTAACACATAAAAAAAGCGATTCAGTGGATAAATACTGGGGGCACCGAAACAAAAAACATAAAAAACAGCCTTTTGCCGATGCCAGTGCTTCGCACCTGCCGTTAGTGCTGTGGCATGTCTGATTTCAAGCTGGGGCTTGAATCAGCCACACCACAGCACTAACGCCACCCTCTTACGAGGTCGGTGGCATCGCCAAAAGGATAAAAACCGCTCGCCTTCGGCGAAAAACCAAACCCGGTAGGGACGTGATACTTCACGTCCGCCCAATTATCAACGCATCACCCAACATGCCGAAGGCATGTCCCTCCGCCAAATGTGAAGCATTCCACTTTGCTCCAAGGCTGTTTTTTATGTTTTTGTTTTTGATTCCATTCACAATTCGATAACATTGCATAATTTATCCCCACAAATTTTCCACAGATCCAAAAAAGCACAACCAATTACATTAATTATTCAAATTCAATTATTTGGATAAAAAAAGGAGGCTGCTTGAAAAAGCAACCTCCAAATTTTATCTTTGGTCAGAAGTTTTCTGTTTCTGACGTAGTTGGGATTTAGAAGTGAATTACTTTACTTCAGCACCCATTACGTTGTACTTCTTGTCACCAGCGATGATGTAGATTTGACCGTTTTCAATCACCTTGCGAGCCTTAACTTCGCCAGTAGCAGTGATGTCGTTAACACCAGAAGCGGTAGCAGTTACGATGAATTCAGAGTCGAAACCGTCGCCGTCGCCTACACCGCCAGGAATACCAGTTGACCAGTGTACCTTAGTTACAGTACCTTTGAGTTCGCCTTCCTTGCTAACTTTAGCTCTCATCTTAAGCATACCATCTTTACCAGCTGCGAAAGTCTTGTTGCCAAGGTCGAAGATTACATAGCGGAGAAGCTTAGTTGTTCCACCAGGGTTGTTAGAAGCGATTTGGTTGCTCTTTTTCCAACGCTTGTTTGAAAGCATAACGAACCATACTTCTTCTTCAGCGTCTTCGTCGTAGATCTTAACTGCGTCGAGACCATCAGGAAGAGTGATGTCAGCTTGAGCAGCTGCATAAGGAGTTTGAGTTTCGAATCTGAGGGTAAGGTCGATAGTTTCACCTACCTTTGCAGTGCAGTTGTCGATAACCACGCCGTCTTGTTCAGCAGTACCATCTGCGAAAGCTGTCATGCTGAGGGCTGCGAAAGCAGCAAAGAGTAAAGATTTTACTTTCATAATCAATTGATTTAGTTTTTGAAATTTATAAATTTAAGTTCTCTAATAAAGTCTGTTTTGTTAGAAAGTTATTGTAGTTTTATGCTTGCACGGTGCATAACCCGAACACAAACTACTTACAAAGATATAAATAATTTTTGTAATACAACAATAATCCTGCTCCTTTTTTCAATTTTTGTTGGGGTGTTAGTTTTTTTTAGCATTTCACCCATTCAGCAGGTGTCTGTAGCTTGCTTCCTTTATATTATAGTGTATTGCAAAAAAGTTGCACCTATGTGAAATAAAAAAAGGCGATGAAACTTTTCTAAAATTATTCTTTTGGCGGGAAAAATGATCCGCCAAAAGAATAATTAGCTCTATTCATCATCTTAAATTCAAAAGTTCCACTAAGGGGGGCTGCATATCAACAACTGCTTGCTGAATTACACTGGCAAATTTCGCACATTTCACCCCTTTAGTGTTAGGATTTCTGTTACTTTTTTTTGCACTTTTTTTACTTTTCACCGTCAAAAACCACCAAAACCAACTTGCTCACAACCATATAATAGCCTATCACACAATATGATACACTATTTCAAGATTAAAACACCCATTTAATCCATTAAAAATCCATTATCACCTATTTTTTAATTTGATTTTAATCAGGTGTAAATCGGATTTAATGGATTAAATAGGTGTTTTGCTTCATTTTTATTGGTGATGTGGGAGCACTCGGAGCACTCGGAGTACTCAGAGATTCTAATATCTAACCTCTAATATCTAACTTCTAATCTCTAATATCTAACTTCTAATCTCTAATATCTAACTTCTAACCTCTAACATCTAACTTCCAACTTCTAATTTCTAATCTCTTTCTTCTACGAAATCGGGTGTTTGCGGAATTGGGTGGGGGTGATGCCGTACACTTGTTTGAAAAGGCGCGAGAAGTATGCGCTATCGTCGAAACCGCACTGCATGGCTATCTCGCCAATTTGGCTATCGGTGGTGTTGAGCAAAGTGCACGCCTTGTTTAGTCGCAAGTGCTGGATATAACTCGACGGCGTTTCGCCCGTGATCGACGACACCTTGCCGCGCAACTGCTTCTGACTCATACACAGTGCCGAGGCTATGCTCTCTATGTCGATGTCGCCCTGCTGCATTTTTTCACTAATGATGGCATCGAGTTTTTCAAGGAAATGGCGATCGGGGACGGCAATATCCACCTCCTTCTCCTTGCCCTCAGCCAGAGCACGGCTGAATTTCTCGCGCAATGCCTCGTGCTGGGTGATGAGATGCTGCACACGAAGTTCAAGTTCCTTGCTGTTGAACGGCTTACTCATAAAGTTGTCAACGCCCACTTGCAGTGCCTTGATGCGGTCGGCATCGTCTGACTTGGCAGTGAGAATCACCACAGGAATATGGTTGAGTGCCTCACTCTCGTGAAGGCGTTGGCAAAACTCGAAACCATCGCACACCGGCATCATCAAGTCGGTGATGATGAGATGTGGCATAATTTCTGCCGCCAAGGCAAAACCTTCCTCGCCGTTGGTGGCGTAATACACATTGTAATGGCTTTGGAGTTGCGAGCCGATATAGTAGGAAATATCCTTGTTGTCCTCCACCACCAGCACCGTGGGCAGATCCTCGCTATGCACCACATTCTCATTCTTTTCGCCGTAGTGCTCATCGTCGAGCTCAATCACCGAAGCATTCTTCAGTTCGCCAAACGACAATGCCTTTGCCGGCGTGGTGAGGATTTGGCGCAACGGGAGTTGCACGGTGAAAGTAGAGCCCACGCCCACAGTGCTATTGATGCTCACATCGCCCTTCATGCTGGTCACCACTTGCTTCACCAATGCCAAGCCCACGCCTGAGCCCATCTTGTCGTAGGCATTGGAAGCCTGGTGAAACGCCTCGAAAATCGACGACAGCTCAGCTTTGGGTATGCCACGCCCTGTGTCGGCAACTCGGATAACCAGGTTCTGACTGTCAGCCCCCACCGTGAGCGACACACTCCCTTCCACGGGGGTGAATTTAATGGCGTTGCTGATAAGGTTGTTGAGAATTTTATGCACATAATCGGGCACGAAGTCCATCACAATCTCGTCTTTTTCGGTCTTGAAGTGGAAATTGATGTTTTTTTCGTTGGCTGCGTCCTCGTAGTTGTTGGCAATCATTTTCAGATAAGGCACCACATCGCCGTGTCGCCAGTCGGGGTTGCCAATCTCCGATTTCACCTTCGAAATGTCGAGCAACTGGTTGATGAGTCGGAGCAAGCCTTGCCCTTGCCGCAAAATCATACTGTAGAGTTTCTCCGGATTTTCATTGGGAGCCAAATCGCCCTTTTTCAGACGCTCGCTCGCTCCGAGAATTACGGTGAGCGGCGTGCGGAACTCGTGGGTGATGTTGGTGAAAAACGAGGTGCGCGCATGTTCGAGGCGTTGTGCCATTTCGTGCGCACGGCTTTTGTGCTTGAATGCCACATACAGGGCTATCGCCAATGTAATCAGCAAAAACAAACCCACAATGGTGGCAACCAAGATGATGCGGAAAGCACGGTTGGTGGCCTCAATTTCGGCATTTTTCATCTCCAGTTCCTCGTTTTTGTATTTGGCGTTGAAAATGTTGGACTGGCGTGCCGATTCCTCGCTGAAAATGCTGTCGGCAAGCACGGAGTAGCGTTCGAGGTGCTTGAACGCCTCCACAGGATTGGTGGTGCGCAGTGCGGCAGCCAAGCCCTTTTCGCATCGGCGTTCAAGGTAGCGGTTACCTATTGTCTTGCAGATAGCGAGTGCGCTGCGGTAGTATTTTTCGGCTTTCGCATCGTTGTTCTTCACCGCCATAATGTCGGCAAGTTGAGCGTAGCAAATGGCGAGCGAATTGTTTTTCTTGCTGTCGGTGAGCACAGGGAGTGCTTCGCGCAGGGTTTTCTCCGCCTCGTCGTAGCGCTGGAGGTCGAAAAGCACCGCCGCGATTTGGCATTGGCGCACAGCAGCCACAATCTTATCGCCCATTTTCACGGCTGTGTCGTAGGCCTCTTGAGCATATTTAAGTGCTTGCTCGTATTTTTTCAGTTTGAGATACACCTCCGAAGCCATGCCCAACTCAATGCCGAGGCGCGCGCTGGGTTTGCCGGCATCTACGGCACGCTGAAGTTGAATGGCTCGCAGAATGTATTTTTCAGCCGACTTCGCATCTTCCATTGCCAAATAAATGCCAGTGATGGTGTTGAGGTCGCTGCCCATTCGCTCGCGGTCGCCGAGTTTGGTGTCGATAGCCAAACCTTTCTGTATGTAGTCGAGCGCATCGGGCAGGTTGCCTTTTCGCTGCGCCGAGCAGCCGAGGGTGCTGTAGGTGTCGCTTGTGAGCACGTTTTCCACTCCGTGCAGCAGTGCCAACGCCTTCAATCCTGCCTCTTCCGACTTGGTGTATTGGTCCTCATAGAAGAAATAAACGCTCACGCCCATCAGAATGGCAGCCTCCGACTGGCCTTTATATTTCTCGTCCTCAAAAAACTCCTTTTCCAGATATTCCTCCTCCAAGAGTTTGCGTTGCAGTTCAAGTGCCACTTGCTTGTGCTCGTTGCCGCTTGAATTGGAGAATTTGGTGTAGAGTGTGGCAATGTCGGAGGCTGTTGCGCCCATCGGCATCAGTGCCGCCACCATAAGAATGATAATGATTGCGCCAATTCTCACGCCAAAAGGCGAGGAAGCGCGTTGGGGAGTTTGTGAATCAAGGGTTTTCAAATGATGATAAATTTTAAGTGGCCTATGAAATTATCTTCTACAAAAATATTGAAATTTATTTTAAAATGCAAATCCCCACACCCTGCTATCGCAAAAGTTGCGGATTTTTGCGCGTTTACACATTATTAATATATATAACAATAAAAAATGGGCGTTTTTTGATGCCATTTTCATAATTTATCGCTAACTTTGTAACCCAAATAGGGAATTTATCGGAAAAATGGTTCTCAACAACCTTTTACCGACTGATATTTAGAGAAATAGTTTTTAATTATAATATACTAATTTAAAAATGGTAAGTTTTAAAGAATTAGGTCTTGTAAACACCAGAGAAATGTTTGCAAAGGCCATCAAGGGTGGTTATGCAATCCCAGCCTTCAATTTCAACAACATGGAACAGCTCCAAGCCATCATCAAGGCTGCTGCTACCACAAAGTCTCCAGTTATTCTGCAAGTTTCTAAGGGCGCTCGCAACTACGCTAACCAAACTCTCCTTCGCTACATGGCTCAAGGTGCAGTGGAATATGCTAAGGAGCTCGGTTGGGAACACCCACAAATCTGCCTTCACCTCGACCACGGCGATAGCTACGAATTGTGCAAGAGCTGTGTAGATTTCGGTTTCTCTTCTGTGATGATCGACGGCTCAAGCCTCCCATACGACGAAAACGTGGCTCTCACCAAGAAGGTGGTTGAATACGCTCACGCTCACGATGTGACTGTGGAAGGTGAACTCGGCGTGCTCGCTGGCGTTGAAGACGAAGTGGCAAGCGAAGTTTCACACTACACTAAGCCTGAAGAAGTAATCGACTTCACTCAAAAGACTGGCGTAGACTCTCTCGCTATCTCTATCGGTACAAGCCACGGCGCTTACAAGTTCACTCCAGAACAATGCACCAAGGATCCAAAAACTGGCCGCCTCGTGCCACCACCATTGGCATTCGACATTCTCGACGCTATTATGGAAAAACTCCCTGGATTCCCAATCGTGCTCCACGGTTCTTCTTCAGTTCCACAAGAATACGTTGACATCATCAACGCTAACGGTGGCGCACTTCCTAACGCTGTAGGTATTCCAGAAGAACAACTCCGCAAGGCTGCTAAGAGCGCTGTTTGCAAAATCAACATCGATAGCGACTCTCGTTTGGCATTCACCGCTGCTGTTCGCAAGGTGTTCACTGAAAAGCCAGCTGAATTCGACCCACGTAAATACTGCGGTCCAGCACGCGACTTGATGGAAGAACTCTACATCCACAAGATCAAAGAAGTGCTCGGTAGCGACGGCAAAGCTGAATAATAGCTAACCACACACTTAACAATACTAAGCATCCACATCCTCACCGATGTGGATGCTTTTTTTCATTGAGCATACCACGGTTCCGTGGATAAATTCTGGGTGGCACAGAAACAAAAACATAAAAAACAGCCTTTTGCCGATGCCAGTGCTTCGCACCTGCCGTTAGTGCTGCGGCATGTCTGATTTCAAGCCGAGGCTTGAATCAGCCACCCCACACCCCTAACGCCGCCCTCTGTCGAGGTCGGTGGCATCGGCAAAAGGATAAAAACCGCTCGCCTTCGGCGAAAAACCAAACCCGGTAGGGACGCGAAAATTCGCGTCCGCGTCAAATGGTTAATTTTCAATACATTATCACAATTATGAGTAAACGTGAAGTATCATCTTTACCATAATATTATTTGAATCAGGGGTTTTTCGCCGTGAAACGGCGAGCGGTTTTTTATCCTTGGGGCAAAGTTGAAGACCCTCGCAAGAGGGTGGCGGAGGGATTGTGCGGTTGGCGGCATGGAAACTCGTTTCCAATGACGCAAAGCGCACAATCCCTCCGCCAAATGCGAAGCATTCCACTTTGCCCCAAGGCTGTTTTTTATGTTTTTGTTTTTGATTCCATTCACGATTCGGCAACAGTATAATCATTGCCCTTGTAATTTTTCACTGAGCCCACAACTGGGCAGAGTGAACTGTGGTGAAGGATTGGAGTAGCCTTTCTTGCAATTCTTCAGCAGTGCCGAGGTGATTGTGGCGGTGGTGTGAAAAAAGATTTGCGAGGATGAGAAAAAAATTGTATCTTTGCATCGCTTTTAGGGAAATTCATCCCTGATGGCAGCGTTCGGGATATAGCTCAGTCCGGTTAGAGTATACGTCTGGGGGGCGTGGGGTCGCTGGTTCGAATCCAGTTATCCCGACCACGCAAAAAGCTTGATAGCACCACCGCTATCAAGCTTTTTTTCTCCCACCCATCCATGTTATGCCAAAAAACGAAACACCGATTTAATCCATTTTAATCCAATTTTCACCCTATTTCGATTTAATCCATTTTCACCCTATTTAAAAAATATATAGGTGATAATGGATTTTTAATTGGGTTGAATCGGCTTTGATTTTTTATCGGAGCACTCGGAGTAATCAGAGCACTCGGAGTGCTCCGAGGCTCTATTCTCTAAGTTCTAACCTCCAACTTCTAACTTCTAATTTCTAATTAGATATGGAGGAGGTCGCGGTATAGGTCGAGGGCTATGCGCATTTGGTCGTCGGTGATGGTGTGACCGGGGCGTACGTCGCCACAGGCGGCGAGCAGGGTGCAGTTGATTTCGCCATGCTCGCTTTTCTTGTCGTGGTGCATGAGGTGGAGCAACTCGTCGTAGTGGTCGCAGGTGATGTGGTAAGCTCCGTAGTTGGCGTAAACGAAGTCTGCCAATCGGTGCAAATCCTCTGTCGGGAATTTCAGGATTTGGTGCGAAAGCACCATTTCTGCCACCAAACCCCATGCCACAGCATAGCCGTGGGCGATGGGTTTGCCGTCGTGCAGCGCCTTGCTCTCGAATGCGTGTCCCACGGTGTGCCCCAAGTTGAGCGCGCGGCGAATGCCTTGCTCGTGAGGGTCTTCCTTCACGATTCGCTCTTTCACCAGAACCGAAGTTTTGAGCAACTGGAGCAGATGCTCGGCATCTGCATTTTGGAAGTCGTAGCCCGTGAGTTTGATGAACTCATCGTGGCTGCTGAGCATACCGTGCTTCAGCATTTCGGCGTAGCCCGATTTCAGTTCCGTAATGGGCAATGTTGCGAAGAAACGAGTGGAAATAATCACATCTGATGCCTCCTGGAAACACCCAATCTCGTTTTTCAGTCCACCGAAGTTGATGCCAGTTTTTCCGCCCACCGCTGCATCTACGGCACTGAGCAGCGTGGTGGGAATGTTGACAAAACTGATGCCACGCTTGAAGGTGGCGGCAGCAAAGCCTCCCAAGTCGGTCACCACGCCACCGCCAAGGTTCACCACCAACGATTTGCGAGTGGCACCACCTTGCTCCAGGCTGTTCCACACATGGGTGAGCGTGTCGAGGTTTTTGCACGAATCGCCCACGCCGATGGTGATGATTTGCGCCTCTGCCAAATGGCGGCTACGGATTTCGGGAAGCACTACACGTGCGATGTTTTCATCTACTATCACCGCCAGATGGTTGTGTGGCTTGGCGTCGAGAATGGCATCAAGCGCAGGGGCAACATCGTTGGTGAACACAAGATTTTGCGACATTACTGCAATTATTGTTGTTTGTGTATATAAATTTTGGCACGAAGCAAGACTTCATCATAACGTAGGGACATGCCTTTGGCATATTTCAAACGCATCCACCAACGCATCCACGCACAACCAACATACCGAAGGCATATCCCTACGCGATGGCGTTATCATTGGTGGATTTTCAAGCCTCCTACATGTGCCTTTTTTACTGTTTTGTGGCACGAAGCGCTTCCAAAAGCAATGGCAGAGCCTCGGCAAGGGCGGTCATGCTGGGGTAAACGATGTCGGCACCTGCTTTGTAGAGGTCTTTTTCTGGAATTGGACCAGTGGTGACGCCGATGGTGAACGAACCTGAAGCGTGACCAGCCTGCACACCGAGTGGCGCGTTCTCAATCACGATACATTCGCTTGGCTTTGCGCCAGCCTTTTGCTGACCACGCAAATATGGCTCTGGATTGGGTTTGCCGTTGCGGGTGTCGGCACCTGTCACACGATCAACCTCAAACAAACCGTCGTAGTCGTGGTCGATGCGGTCGAGGATTGATGGCTGATTCGAGCCAGTGACCAGCACATTTTTCAAACCGGCCGCCTTAGTGATTTTCAGCACATCGGCAGCGCCTTCCATGATGGCAGGTTCGCCAAGTTCGTTGAAGTAGCGTCCCTTCACCTTATAGTATTCCCATGCTTCCTGGTCGGTGATATTCTTACCAGTGCCACGGCGGAACATCATTTTAACAATATCGGCACCTGTCATGCCCTCGTATTGGTAAAACTCATCGCGTGAGCATTTCACGTTGTTCTTCTTCATGAGTTTCACCCATGCGCGAGTGTGATTTTTCATCGAATCGTAAAGCACACCGTCGCAATCAACGAGTGCCACTTTAATATCAACGCTTTTGTTGCCACTATATTTCAGATAGTTGGCTATTGCTGTTTGTTCAGTCATTTTATTATATGTTTTTATTTAACCGGTTATCTAACTGTGATGTGGAAACAGCCCTGCTTGCGCTCGTAGATGGCGTAGCAGCGGTTTGCCTCCCTGAAATTGTAAACGATTTCTGCAAGAATATTTTTCAAACTCTCCAGCGAAATGCGATAACTGTCGTCAAGGCAGTCGAACTTCGTCCAACTGATATCGAACGTGGTGCCATAGAGGTGGCACGATTGCTCCGTGGCGGCAGCGTTGCGCTTTCTGAGTTTGGCCACAGTGTGCTCGGTGCGCAGCAGGCTGTTCACCCTTATTCGGTAGCCCTTGCCTCCGCGCGCCTTGATGGTGTCTTGGAAAGCCTTGCCAATCTCGTGTAGCAGATTTGCTGCTTTCGGCACGAGATAGGGGTGTGCATACTTCATCGTAGAGTCGATGTAATACACATCGCAGGTGTAAAGGCGCACGATAGGGCGTTTGAGTTTAAATGCCGACCTTACGTCGGTAATAGGGTCGATGCCATTGGCGCGTGCGGCTTCCAGTTGCATCGCATTCGAGTCGTTAAACAGTCCTGTCAGACGGCCGGGCTTAATGTGTGTCTGCATCACATGCTCATCGCCATTGTCGGTGGCATGTTCCGACGCCTTCAGGTTTGAGTTGGTGACAATCATTTCATCGGTCAGCACATATTCCAATCTGTCTTGCTGATAGCCACATGTGTAAACCGACGACGATACAGCCAGCACCGCCACAACTATTATCAACGACCAAAGAAGAGTTCGCATTATGTTTTTTGTGTTGTATGTTTTTTATCTGCCTACGGTTTGCACGTAGAGAATGTTTTTATTTTCGTCAAGATTCATTGTCTTTTTCATCGCATCGCGGTCGCAACCATAACTGAGCACCGTCTTTAAGCCTGCCTGAGCGCAGTAGAGATACACATTTTGCGACGCAGCACCAGCCGCATAGCATTGATGCTCAATGTCTTTCTGCTTGGTCTTGTCGGCCACAAACACGATATTCACTGGAGCCGTAACGGCAAAGTCCTGAAGTGCCACCTCTTCGCGGAAGTCGCCAGTGGCAATGGGAGTGAGCGTGTTTTCCTCAGCGCTGTAACGGCTGATTTCGGTGGCAGTCACCACATAAATCTCAAGTTCTTGTCTATTCATTGCGGTGCCAATGGTGCGCTTGCCATCGTGAGTGATGCCCCACGCCGCCCAAAGCATATCGCTCAGCTCCTGCTTAGTGACAGAGGACGAAGGGTTAATATCACGCTGTGAGCAACGAAGGCTCATTGCCTGCATCAGAGGCATACCGCCAGTTGTTTTAGGCTGTGGAAGCACCTCTGCATTAACGCAGCAGCACAAACCAATCGACGCTGCACACACCACAGAAGCGGTCAATCTATTCTTTTTCATATATCCCAGAATTTTGTTTCCACAAATATACGAAAAAGCCCCGAAACATCACCCCAAACCACCCAATAAATTATCCACAAGAAATCAGAAGTTATAAATCAGAAGTTAAGGAGTTAAGAAGTTAAAGAAGTCAAGACGATACTTTCGTAACACGCAATTTGCTGGGGAAGACACACCAATTTAATCCATTTAAACCCGATTTACACCCTAACTTTGCGACATCAATCTTTAAGAGAAGAAAAAAAAGAAAATAGAACGGTAATTCTTACCTTTGTTGTATTA
>SFGS01000068.1 GCA_004557565.1 Bacteroidales bacterium
CTGGCAACGTGCCATGGCTAAGAAAACCCATCCCCACAAAATGGTAATTTTTCTCAAAAAAAACACCAAAAAATTTGCCTGTTCAGTTAGAAAGCCGATAAAAGCCAAATGATAAAAATAGGTGATAATGTTTTTTTAATTGGATTAAATAGGTGTAAAAAAAAACACATAAATAATTGTGCTAATTTGTGGCTGATTTTTAACCACGAATTTCACAAATCACACGAATAAATATTTTCGATATTAACCTTGTGTAAGGTCCCCCTACCCTCTAATTTCTAACCTCTTACTTCTAACTTCTAACTTCTAACTTCTAATTTCTAACTTCTAACTTCTAACTTCTAATTTCTAACTTCTAACTTCTAATTTCTAACTTCTAATTTCTTGGGTTACCAGTTGGGGGTATCGATGGCGTTGCGGCGGTGTTCTTCTTTGAGGGGGGAATCGGGGTCGATGGCGGCGTATTGCTGCATACGGCGATAGCGTGGACGGCAGATGAAGCGCTCCACCATGTAGGCTACCACGAAGTAGAATGCCACGAGTGCCCAGAGCATGTAGAAGTTGTGCGACACTTGTTCGAGTGTGGCGGCATCGCTCTGAATGGCGATGTAGCCGTTGGCCGCCCATGTCGATGGTATGGCGTTGCCCACGGCTATCCACAGGTCGCTCATCATATAGCGCGGCCATGAAATGCCTGTGAGGAACACGAATATCACGGAGGTGAACGCCACCACAAGGAAGGTGGATTCGCGGTCGTTGACAAACACTTGCAGCGTTTGCCCCAACAGCGATGCGCTCAACAGGAACGGCAACATCAGCACCACGATGTCGAGGGTGGATCCATTCTGTGGGAAGTCGAAGAACATTGGCACGAATTGAAGCACATACACGGTGGGCACAATGTAGATTACCCAGTGACAGAGCATTTTGCCAATAATGGTGGCACCCACGCCGGCATCAATCGCCAGCGGGTCGAATCCACGGTTACGCAAGCGGCGTTCGCGACCACCGCCACGGAGGACGCAAATGCCCAGTATCATACTCTGCTGGAGCACCAACACGAGAATGCAGGGAAGCACCGCCGAGGCGATACCCATCGACACATTGCCGAGTGCCACCTGACGGTTCTCGATAATGCCACCATCAGATTCAGCCACGGTGCCGGACACGATGCCAATTTTCGCGTTCTGAAGTTGCGAACACACATTCATCTGCACATTGGTGAGCGCCGAAAGCATCTGCTTGTAGCGCATCAGCACACCCATATCGGCATAGAGCGACACCCTGCCCTGTCCGCCGCCGAGTGCCTCACGCGTGAAATTGTCAGGGAAATACACGATGCCGTAGCACTCATGCTCATTCATCAGGCGACGCGCATCTTGCATATTGCTCACATAATCCATCACACACACTTCCGGCGTGGCGTCGAGCTGACGCACAAAGTCGCGCGTGAGGTGACTACGGTTGTCGTCGACCACCACCACCTTCACATCGTGCGCCACCTCTGTGTTGTAAATCAAAGAATAAAGCACAGGATAAGTGGCACAAAGCACAAGAAAGAAAATGATCACGGCCTGATCGTGAAACGCAAGGTTGAGTTCGCGCTTCCACACCCGAAACACGTCGATAGTCCAATTGATTATGTTGCGAAAAATTGACATTTTCTGTAATTGTTTTCTGAAATTTCGTTAGCCTTTATGGCACATACACCGGGTGCAGACATTCCTTCTTCAATCGCCAAATAAGCGGCCAAGGAAGCAGGATAAATCCAATCAGCACCGCATAATACACGCGGCTGAAGTAGAGATCGATGCCATTGAGTGCCTGGTCGATGCTGATGAGGAAAAAATACTTCACCGGCATGATAAAGCCGATAGCCTCAATCCAAGCGTACATCGACTCCTGTGGCAAAGAGAAGCCGCAGAACGAGAACGAGAGCATACCCAGCAGCGTGCAGAGCATGGAGCCGAGGCGGAAGTTAGGCACCACGCACATCACAAACAGCGCCCAGCCCTGGTTGGCAAGCACAAATAGGAACATGGCCCAAAGCATGTGCGATGGCGCACAATTCAGCGGAAAACCGTAGATGCGGTACATCATCAGCTGAATAAACCACCCCATAGCCGTGAAAATCACGGTTTGAGGCAGGATTTTACCCGTGATAGCCACGATGATGCTGTCGCCTGCCTCTTGCAGCCATTGTCGGCATGTGCCATATTTGAGTTCGGTGCCAATGCTGAATGCCGTGACAAGCAAAATAATCAACGCCAAGAAGCAAGGCACAAACGAATTGTTGAGATAGTAACTATAGTTGGTCCACGGATTGTTGAGCGCATGCACATCGGTGAGCACCGGCTGGAGAGTGGCTGAGATAGTGGGTCCAGGCACACCCAGCGTCTGTAGCGCCGTGCTCACAATCGCTCCGTTTGCCATCACCGATATGGTCTTGAAGCCCTTAAACATGGTGGAGGCTGGTGTGTAGTAAGCATAGTTGATATAGTAACTCACCGTGGGTTTATTGCCGCTGAGCGCCTTTTCCGAGAGGTCGGAGGGAATGTAGAAAAATCCCAGCACCAACCCACGCTGCACGGCATCGGTGGCCTCCTGATAGTTGCGGAAGTGGTATTTCACGTCCACCGTCTTAAACGCCGACAAATTGCGGGTGAGTGTGCGTGAAAGCGACGTGTTGTCGAGGTCGACGATGCCCACCGGCACACGCTCCACAGCACCCTCGTTCATCAAATCAAAGAAAAACCAACTGCTTGCCAACGGCACGACCACCATCATCCAAAAGTACACCTGCCGCCTCACAAGCGAGACAGCACCGTGCTTAAGCGATTGTTTGATGTAGTGGAAAAGCATTTTTTATAATTGATTTTTTATGAGTTATTCAGGAAGCAGAACCGACATGCCTGGGCGGAAACCCTCGATGTGGTCCATTGGGCGCATCTTCACGGTGAAGGTCTTGCTGTCGTATTGACCATACGCCTTGGTGGCGTTCCACACGGCATAAGAGCCCATATCGTGAATGTAGTACACCTTCATTTTCGCCTCCTTATTGTCGAGAGCAGGGATAGTGACCGTGAGCACGGTGTCCATAGGCAACTTCGAGAGCATTTCCTCGCGCACGCTGAATGCCACCCACATATCCTGAATTTTTGAAATGGTCATGATAGGAGTGCCAAGTGCCACCAGTTCGCCCTCATGTGGGAAAATCTCGCTCACTTCGCCATCGCATGGAGCCACCAAAATCTGGTCTTCGAGCAGCGACTGCACTTCCATCACCGTAGCGCGAGCCACATCTTCCATACCTTGAGAGGCGGCCTTGTCCTCCTGCTGTGCGCCATTGTGCGCCAACCGGGCTTGCGATTGTGCGGCGGCAACGGCAGCGGTAGCGGCATCGTAGGCAGCCTTTGCCTCGTCGCGCTTCTGCTCGGTCATCACACCCTCTTTATAGAGATTTTCGATACGCTGATAAGTTTTGTGAGCGATTTCCTGTGCGGCTTTGGCTTGCTCCACCATGCTGTTGGCGCCACTCTTTATTTCCTCGCGAGTGCCTTTTTCCACCTTTTGCGCAGTGGAGGCAGCCACACGCTGTGCGCTTTGAGCCTTGTAGAGCGCAGCATCTACCGTCTTGCTGCTAATCGACACCAAGGTATCGCCCTTGTGCACATAGTCGCCCTCCTTCACATAGAAGCGCACCACACGCCCTGGCAACTTGCCCGACACACGCACTTGCTCGCAGTCGGCTTGACCTTGGGTGATGTCCTTTGGCGGTTGAATGAGCAGCATACCGAGTGCTGCAATACCAGCCACCACTATGGTAAACACGAAGAGAGCAGCCAGCAATGCCTTGTCGCGCTTGCGTGCGATGGTGCGTTGCTCCTTCACCTCGGCGCGAGCCGTGGGTTGCTCCGAGTTTTTCTTCTTCGATTTCTTTTCTGGCTCATTCGCTTCCTCAACGGCAGCGACAGACTGTGAAACCACTTCTTCCACCTGAGCCTGAACTTTCTGGGTCTGTTCCTTTTTTTCTTGTTCCATATATCGTCGAAAAATTGTTGCTGTGATACAAAAATATATTAATACTTCATCTGCCCCATCACCTTTGAGAGGTAAACGTCGCAGAGCTGAATGTCAATTTGTGCGTCGATGTTTTCGCTGTAGGCTTGCACCCAAGCAGTTTGTGCGCCAATCACGGTATCGAGGTTGGTCACGCCCTCACGGAATCCGAGTTGTGCGCAACGCAAGTTCTCGTCGGCTTGTGCGAGGTGCGATTTGGTCTTTTCGAAAGTTTTCCAAGCCTCCTCGTAGCGGAATTTCGCCTGATTCACCTGAAGGTTGATTTTCTCGCGAGCATCGTCGATTTGCACCTTGCGCAGTCGAGCCTCTGCTTGCGCCTCCTTGTATTTGTTGCTCAGTCCGCCCCAGTGCCACAACGGAATCTTCACCATTGCGCCCACCGAGAAGGCAAAGCCAAACTTGTTTTCAAAGCCGTTGTATGAGTTAGGGTTGGTGCCGTGGTAAGCCGCAAATGCCGCAATCTGTGGCATCATTTCGCTCTTTGCCACTTTGGCTTTCTCGTCGAAAATCTTAGCGGCTATTTCAAGCGAACGAATATCGCTGCGGTTGGCATACACCGAGTCCATCTGCAAATGCGTTGGGCGAAGCGTTCCGCCTATCTCGTCGCGGTTTTCATCTGCGAGCGTGAAGCGCACATTGATGGGCTGGCCGCAAATTTGGTTCAACGCCATGCGAGAGAGTTCCAAACCGTTCACCACCTTGGTGAGATTCACATTTGCCTCGTTCACCTTCACGTCCACGGTGAGTTTGTTGGCCTTGGTAGCCACACCCTCCTTAATCATTTTCTCCACATCGCTATCGAGGTTCTGAACCAGTTTCAAATAACTCTCCACCAGTTTTTTCTTAGCCACGAGCGACACCACGCGCCAGTATGCCTCATCTACGCTATACACCACGTCTTGCACCTTGGTGTCGTGCATATTGCGCGCAAGTTCTTCGGCATAGTGGGTGATATTGTTCATCGCACGAATTTTGCCACCCATGTAGATAGGCTGCGTCATGGTCACCGCTGCGGCAAACACATTGTGCACATCGTAGGTGAGTGCGCTTTTAGGGAGCAAAGCCACCTGCGAAGGAATCACCGAGCCTTCGTGAATCACGGGCAGACCAGTGGTGGGGTCCTTCACAAGATTGAAGTCGTAGGATCCGGTTGCGGGGTTGAAAGTCTTGGTGGGAAGCAACTGGTCTTTATCCACGAGCGAGAGTTTCTTCTGATTGTAGATATATCCACCTTCGAAGTCAAAACTTGGCAGATAAGCCGCCTCAGCCTGTTTGCGCTGGTAGCCAGCCTGCTCAATTTTGATTTGCTGTTGCAGAATTTCCTTATTGTTGGCAATAGCCATGCGGCGACATGAATCGAGCGACACTGTGCCCTGCCCCATTACTGGAATCGCCGACAAAATGATGATACCTAATAAAAATTTTCGCATTTTTATTTTGCAATTTCTACGCGAAAAGCCACAAGTGCCAATCACGCCAATTAAACACAGAATGCAAATTTAATAATAAAACTCACAAATTGTTACACCTCGTGGCTATATGAACCACAATTATTGGATAATTGAACAAAAAAAGTCCACCACCCCCACAAATTCACATGGATTTTTCTGCCACAAATTAGCACAAATTTTCACAAATTAATCATTGCATGGGATTACAAAAAAACCGATTTAATCCATTTAAACCGTGCTTACACCCAAATAGAAAATTCTGTTTAATCCGTTGAATCTGTGTGATATATATAATAAATCCGTGAGATCTGTGCGATCTGTGTGAGGGCAAGCGAATGGGTGGGGATTAGGCGTCGAAGATTTCGCCTTTGCGACGCTTTTCTTGATATTGGCGCTCTTTTTCTTGGCGCTGTTGTTCCTTGAGTTGGTCTTTTGTGGGCTTCGGGTCTTTTTGGTCGCGCTTTTGGATTTTCTGTTTGCGTGTTTCGTGGTTGGGCTTGCGGTCAGGGTTTTCGGCAAAACTCTTCACCACTTCCTCCACAGCCTCACGGTTGCCGAACAGGTAGTTGACCACGATTTGCACCACCAGTTCGCTTTTCTTCGACACCAAATTCACGAGCAGTCCACGCGTGCCGTCGGGCATAATGCCTTCCACAGCGTAGGTGTCGAAGTTCTTCACCTTGATTTTGGTTTTCTTCACCTCATACATGTTGAAATCGGCAGCCTTACGCTGGAGCGTGGTGAGGTAGATGTCCTTCTTGCTGTCGGCGTCTTTGGTGTAGAGGTGCACGGTGAGCAGCATATCCTCCCACTGACGCTCATAGCGCACGCTGGTGTTCAACAACTCAAACCCTCCTTCTGGAACAGAGAAGTTCAGATTGTATTTACTCCAAGTGAGGTCGAGAGCCATTGCTGGAAGCACGGCTGCCACCATCAGAAGAACGAATATTGCTTTTTTCATCATCGCGTTTTGCTTTTTCATATTGATTATAACACAAAAGTAATAAAAATGTTATATCCACCTACCCATTTTATAAAAAATTAAGAGGTGGCCGCCGAAAAAGCAGTCACCTCTCATCTATTTCAATCGAGATTGATAGTCGGGTATGAATTAGCGGCGTTTTTTACCACCACCGCGCTTTTGCTGTTCGCGCATAGCGGCTTGCTGCTGGCGTTGCATCTCTTCCATGCGAGCCATCCAACCGCTTTTCTTTTTAGGCTTCTTGCTGTATTCTGCCATTTTTGCACGCACATCTTCTTCCTTCACCGAAGCACGCACTGCATAAGTGGTGGCGATGGTGATAAGGAGCGACACGAAGTAGTAGTAGCTCAAACCAGATGCGTAGTGGTTGAAGAATACCAGGAAGAACACTGGCATCAGATACATCATCCACTTCATGCCTGGCATACTCTGGTTTTGGCTCTGCGACTGCATCGACACATAAGTGTAGAGAATGTTGGTGGCGGTCATCAACAAGCAGAAGAGGCTAATGTGGTTGCCGAAGTAGCTGCTGATGAGTGGAATTTGGGTGGTCCAACTCACAATGGCATCAGGAGCTGAGAGGTCGTGTGCCCAAAGGAACGACTGGCCGCGCAATTCGATACATGATGGGAAGAACGCAAACACGGCGATGAGCACTGGCATTTGGAGCAACATTGGCAAGCAGCCGCCAAACATGCTGGCACCAGCAGAGCGATAGAGTTCCATCGTCTTTTGCTGGCGCTTCATGGCATCGGCTTGGTCGGAATATTTTTCGTTGATAGCCTTCACATCTGGTGCGAGAATCTTCATCACTGCCTGTGAGCGATAACTCTTGATAGTGAGTGGAGTGAGCACCAATTTGATGAGAATGGTGAGAATCAGAATAATGATACCGTAACTGCCAATGAATGAGCCTAACCAGTCGAACACAGGAATCACCACCCATGTGTTGATCCAGCGGAAGAGTGTCCAGCCCAGTGGAATGAGGCGTGTGAGGTGAAGGTCCTCAAATTCAGGATTGTCGCCACCAGGATATTGCTTAATCATTTCGTCGATGTTGTTCAGCACCTTATAGCGGTTAGGACCGAGATACAGGAAGAATGATGCAGGGTTGGCGTTGTCGGCTTGATATTCGATTTCTGAGTGCACGGTGAGCATTTTCAGATAATCGTTAAACTCTGGCGACTTCTTGTCGAATGGCACGCTGGTGAGCGTCATGCCGCTGAATTGCTTCTGAGCGATGAACACAGATGAGAAATACTGGTTCTTCGCAGCCACCCACTTCATAGCGTCGGTGAAGTTTTCTTTCTGTTCCGAACTTTCGGTGAGGTAGTCGGCGTCGTCGTCGCCCACAAACTTGTAGTAGAGTGTGCTGTTGCGCTCTTCAAACATACCGTCCACTTCGTGGCGACGCATCTTCTGCTTCCAGTCGAAGTACATTGGGTTGCTGCTGTCGAGCACACGGTTCATATTCTTTTGCACCACTTCCATGTGCACCACATAATTGTCGGGGCGGAGGGTGTAGCGAATACCGAATTGAGCACCGTTAGGGAAGTTCAATGCCATCAGCACACTTGAATCGGTCTTTTCCACAGGCTCGAAATAGAAGTCCTGGGTGTTGTAGCGTTGGGTGCTGGTGTTGAGCATGAAGCCATACTCGTTTTCACCTGGTGAGAACACCTCAACATACTTGCCAAACGCCTTGTTCGAGGTGTTGTGGCTGGATTTGTAGTTAGGAAGGGTGGCGCGAGTAATCATTGCACCCTTGCTTGAAATCACAAGTTGAAGTGAGTCGTTCTTAATCACCACCGAGTCGTTGCGTGGAGTCATCATCGCAGAGAAGTCTCCATTGCGGGTGTAGGTGTTGTTAAGTTCGCGCAGGGCTGATGCCATTGCGGGGCTGAGTGCCTCGGTTTCGGCGTCGTTCACGGTCTGCGCCTTGCCGTCGATGTTGAGGGAGGCTTTCACCTTGCCGTCAACGAGAGCCACTTGAAGGTCGGCTGTCTTAATCACGGCAGAGTCGCCACCGTAATTCTTCAAGTTTTCTTTAAGTTTCGCGAAATCGTTGGCTGATAGCGAATCTGTGGCAACTTGTTTGTCACCGCTGTCTTTCTTATCTTGATTGCTGGCAACCTGTTCCTGTTTTTGCTGCGCAATCTCTTCCTCGCTTGGTGCGAAGAGGATATTGAACCCAAAAATCACAGCCATCATCAAGAGTAAGCCGATAATCGTGTTTTTGTCCATCTTAAATAATTAATCGTTCCGCAGTATGGTAACTGCAAATCAATGTTTATTTGTTTAGTTAGTAAATTATTTATTTCTCATTCTTGTTTTTAATCACCGCACGCACAAATGCCATAAACAGAGGGTGTGGATTCAGCACCGTGCTGCTGTATTCGGGGTGGTATTGTGTGCCCACATACCACTTCAGCGATGGAACCTCCACCACTTCCACCAAGTGAGTTTCGGGGTTCTCGCCCACACACTTCATGCCGGCGGCCTCAAATTGGGAACGGAACTTTTCGTTAAATTCATAACGATGGCGGTGACGCTCCTTGATGTCGGTGCACCCGTATGCTTCTGCAACTTTCGTGCCACTCTGCAAATGGCAGTCGTAGCAGCCCAGTCGCATAGTGCCACCCATATAGGTGATGCTCTTTTGCTCTTCCATGAGATCGATCACATTATATGGTGTGTCGGGGTCCATTTCGGTGCTGTTGGCAGAATCCATGCCCAGCACATTGCGGGCAAATTCCACCACCATGCTCTGCATACCCAAGCAAATGCCAAAGGTGGGCATATCGTGCTCACGGCACCATTTCAACGCCACATATTTGCCCTCGGTGCCTCGCTGTCCGAAGCCCGGTGCCACAACCACACCGTCGAGGTCGGAAAGTTTTTCAGCCACATTGCCGTCGGTGAGTTGCTCAGAGCTGATGTATTTAATGTTCACCTTGTAGTCGTTGTAGGTGGCTGATTGCAAAAGTGCCTCGTCAATCGACTTATATGCATCTTGCAGTGCCACATATTTGCCCACAAGCCCGATTGTGAGTTCATCTTTCGCATTGTTGAGGTGCGAGAGATACTTGTTCCAGGCTGTGAGGTCGGGCTCTCCAGAGTATGGCGTGCCAGTCTTTTCGAGAATGATGTTGTCAAGTTTCTGGTCGTGCATCATCAGCGGCACCTCGTAAATTGAAGGTGCGTCCACGCTTTGCACCACGGCGTTTTCTGCCACATTGCAGAATTGCGCCACCTTGCGAAGCATATCCTCTGGAATATCCTTTTCGGTGCGGAGCACCAGCACATCGGGCTGAATACCCACTTGCTGGAGTTGCTTCACCGAGTGCTGTGTGGGCTTGGTTTTCAATTCCTTGGCCGCACGGATATATGGCACATAGGTGAGGTGCACGCACACGCATTTGCTTCCCAGTTCCCATCGAAGTTGGCGCACTGCCTCCAAAAATGGAAGCGATTCGATATCGCCCACAGTACCGCCAATTTCGGTAATCACAAAGTCGAATTTTCCGGTGCTGCCCAAGTGCTTCACCGAGTTTTTAATCTCATCGGTGATGTGAGGCACCACTTGCACCGTCTTTCCCAAATAATCACCACGACGCTCCTTGTTGATCACCCTTTGGTAGATGCGACCGGTGGTCACATTACTTGCACGCGATGTGCGAATGTTGGTGAAGCGTTCGTAATGCCCCAAGTCAAGGTCGGCTTCGTATCCGTCCTCTGTCACATAGCATTCGCCATGCTCATAAGGATTCAAGGTTCCGGGGTCGATATTGATATAAGGGTCAAATTTTTGGATTGTAACACTAAAGCCTCTTGAGAGAAGCAGACGAGCCAACGACGATGAGATAATTCCTTTACCAAGTGACGATACCACACCGCCAGTTACGAAAATGTACCGAGTATCCATAATTCTGACTATATCTGGAAATATTTTAATTCAAACCACAAAATTAGCAATAAATATTGATAGCAGTTATAAAATTTAAGAACATTTTTCACATATCCGAAAAAATTGGCATCTGCGGTGCCCTCTCGGTATTTAACTTTAGTTTTATGTCGTGTGCAATATTCTTGCCCACACTTTGAAATACCTTTGCAACGTGAGATTAAAGCAAACGATATTCAACATCAAAAAAAAACTAAAGATTATGAAACGCGACAACAACATCAAGCAAATGGCTCTCGATTTCGAGCACCCTGAGAACAACTATCTTACAGCGGAGCAAATCCACGAACGTGAGGAAGCAGAAAAGCGCCGCATCGACGAAGCATTCCGCAAAGGCGTGTATGTGATTTCGCTACTGGTGATTTTGTCGAATTTCATATTCATTTAACCCAAATCGGTCATTAGGGCTTGTGGTATTTCGGAGTTTTAGAAGAATGAATTTTGATTGTCTTTTAATGAGTGATAGCGAGCTATTACGAATTAAACTTCCACACACTTTTGGATTACGATATAAAACACACTTCATAAATGTAACAGAGTAAGAAAGCAAAATAAACACACACATTTTTACGGAAAATAGAAAAACACACGCAGGAATTTTTTTTTGGAAACACACAATAAAAGCAAACAGTGGTGACTGTGTCGTAGAAAGCGAATTTCTACGGCACAGTCGTTTTTTTGTGCCTATCGGTGGCAAAATTCGTGGCATCATCACAATAATAAAAAAAGAAATGCGTTATTTATAATAATCTTTGAACACGAAATTTTAGATATATGAATTTAAACCGACTTCATATCCAAATATCCGCCATTGCCTGCGTGGCAATTTTTGCACTTTACAGCAGCGTGAACGCACACGCTTTCTCAACAACTCATTATGCCGACAGTTCGAAGTTGGCTACTGGCAAATGGGTGAAAATCAAGGTCACTAAAAGTGGTATGCATGCCATCACAAGTGCCGACGCACAGAAATGGGGATTTTCCGACATCAGCAAACTTCACATCTTCGGATTCGGTGGCGCGCCCATTTCCGAGAAACTCACTGAAGACCTGCCCGACGACTTGCCACAAATCCCAGTGGTGAGAAGCGGCGGCAAAATCATATTCTATGCACAAGGCCCAACTACATGGAAGAATGTTGACGGCAAGGTGAATTTCACACCTGTGCAGCACCCCTACGCCACAGCGGGCTACTATTTCGTAACCGATGATGCCAAATACGCCGACATCGCCGTGGCTAAAGCCTCGAATGTAGCTACCGGTCCAGCCATCAGCACCTACACCGAACGAGTTTTCCACGAGGAGGAATTGGTGAATCCGGGCGAAACCGGACGAATGCTGCTCGGTGAGGACTTCCGCTACAATAAATCGCAAACTTTCAAATTCTCGCTCCCAGGATATATCAGCGGCACCAATGTGAATGTGCTCACCAGTTTCGCCTCTAAAACGATGGGCGGCAACTCGAAGCTCACTTTCCAACAAAACGGCACAAACATTCCCGGTGATGGCACCGACAACATTGGTGCTGTGCTTGATGTGGCACACACCCACTATGCGTGGGGCAGTTCCGTGAAGAGTTTTGTGCCCACCAATGGCGAGAACCTGTCGTACACGGTGACCTACAACCCTTCTGGCACGGTGTATCTGGCGCGCCTCAATTACATAGCCGTGAACTATGAGCGCGCTCTCGCTCTGCAAAACGGCACTGTGGCATGGGGGCAGCACGACGGCAAAGCCGAGTCGCGACTCGAGGTGAGCGGCGTGACCGACGAGACTCAAGTGTGGGACGTGACCACCTCACATCTGCCCACCGAGATGAACGTGACAAAGCACGATGGTAAGGCGGTGTTTAGCCCCATCATCAGTGGCAGCCGTGAGTATGTGGCGTTCAACCCATCAGCATCTTTCCCCTCGCCCACTTTCGACTGCAAGGTGAGCAACCAAAACATTCACGGTGAAGCCACCCCCGACATGGTAATCATTTCGCCAACCGAATTTCTCGACCAAGCCCGACGCATCGCCTCGATGCACGAGTCGGTGGATTCGATGCGTGTGCTGGTGGTGGACCAAAAGCAGGTGTTCAATGAATTTTCAAGTGGCACGCCCGACGCTATGGCATATCGCAAGTTGAACAAGATGTTCTACGACCGTGGTGCTGACAGCAAGGGCCACAAGTTGGGATATATGTTGCTTTTCGGCAACGGCACCTACGACAACCGACAGCTGAGCAGCACCGTGAAGGCGGCAAGTTACCCCATGCTGCTCACATGGCAGAGCGAGGCAAGCAACGATGAGAACACTTCTTTCACCAGCGACGACCCATTTGCCGTGCTTGCCGACGACTCAGGAACCGATTTCGCCAGCTTCGACCTCGACATCAGCGTGGGCCGCTTCCCTGTGAAAAGTGTGAGCGAAGCACGCACAGCCGTTGACAAACTCATCAAATATGTGACCACACCCAACAATGGCTCTTGGAAAAACAATGTGCTTGATGTGGCTGACGACGAAAACCAGGCCATTCACATGAAGCAATCAGAGGAAACCACTGCCATTTCGAAGGCGAACGGTGGCAACGACTATATTTACAACAAAGTGTATATCGATGCGTTCAATGCCGTGAGCCAAGGCTCTGGCCGCACCTATCCCGATGCACGCGCCAAGATGTTCCACTCGCTGAGCGAAGGCGTGGTGTGGTGGAACTACACCGGCCACGCAAGTCCTAACGGCTGGACTGGCGAAGGACTGCTTACCTCGCCCGATGTGAGCAACAACCTTTTCTACAAGCGTCTGCCTATTCTCTACGCAGCCACTTGCGAATTTACCCGATTCGACGCGCTGAACCTTTCTGGCGGCGAGAAGATGTTTCTCAACGGTCAGGGCGGTGCCATTGCGCTGATTTGCCCTCCCCGTTTGGTGTATATCACCCAAAATGGCGATTTGCACAAGCGTGTGGCAAAATACACTTTCGCTCGCGATGCCGAGGGTATGCCTCACCGATTGGGCGACATTCTGCGCTGGGGTAAAAACGACTACCGAAAAGCCACTTCCGCAGGCCACGAGGACAACAATATGCGCTATTTCCTCTTTGGCGACCCTGCCATGCGCCCAGCTTTTGCTCCGCTGAAAATCAAGGTTGAGAGCATCAACGGACAGCAGTTGAGCGAGGACAACAAGCCTGAGTTCAAGGCTCGCCAAACCCTCACTTTCGCTGGCAAGGTGACCGACAGCAAGGGCAACAAAGTTGACTTCAACGGTCCTGTGATTGCCACGCTCTACGATTGCGAGCAGTCGGTGCTCAGCCACGGCTATGGCGACGGTGGCGAGGAATATGCCTACCTCGACCGACCAAACAAGCTTGCCGTGAAGGTTGACACGGTGAAAAACGGCGATTTCTCGTTCAAAGTGACCGTGCCATCTGAAATTTTAGCTACGTTCGACAATTATAGCCCCTCGCTCATCAACCTCTACGCCTACGACAATTCACAGACCAGCAACGTGAAGTTTAACGGCGGCTCGCGCGAGGCGATGGGCAGCAACAGCCAGTTCTACATCTACGGCTACGACGACACCGTGGTGCCCGACACCATCGGGCCTAACATCGAAATGATGGTGCTCAATGGCGAGGAATTTAAAGACGGCGACCTTGTGAACGAGTCTCCACTGCTCATGGCACGAGTGAGCGACGAGAGCGGCATCAACCTCTCATCAAGCGGTATCGGACATGCCATCACCCTCACCATCGACGACAAGACCACCATCGACGACCTGTCGGCATACTTCTCGCCTATCAACACCGACAACGAGAACGGCTCGGCTGGCAACATCAACTATCAACTTTCCGACCTCGACCCAGGTGCACACACGCTGAAACTGAAGGTGTGGGACGTGTTCAACAATTCAGCAAGCAAAACCATCAATTTTACCGTGATTCGTGGCATGAAGCCCGACCTCTACGATGTGTATTGCGATGCCAACCCTGCATCCACCTCGGCTAACTTCTACTTGAAGCACAACCGCCCCGATGCTACCGTGACTGTGGGTATCGACATCTACAACCTGCTCGGACAACTGGTGTGGACCGCCACACAGACTGGTCGTAGCGACTCTGGCACATCATTCCCTGTGACCTGGAACCTCACCGACATGAACGGCAGCCGTGTGCAACGCGGCATCTACATCTACCGCGCGCGCATCTCCACCGACGGCATTCAGGAGGCCACCAAGGCGAAGAAAATTGCCGTTACGGCACAATGACGGTAGCGCATTTCGGCATGTGAATGAATTGCACACAAATCACACATTAATAAATAGTAATTTTTGAGCATATACAGATTTTTTATTAATTTTGTGATTTGGAAAATGCAAGAAACAATTCAACGAATTAATGAACGATAGTAAAAATATCCAAAAAATCATACTTCCAGAGCCCACTTTGAGAAGACTTCCGTGGTATCTCGCATACATCAGAATGCTCGACAATCAAAATATTGAGTATGTGTCATCTACCCAAATCGCGAAGGAAATCAATGTGGACGCTTCACAAATTGCCAAAGACCTGTCATTCCTCAACATCAAGGGCAAAACCCGCATCGGCTACGAGGTGCATTCCCTTGTTCGCGAGCTGGTCGACTTCTTGGGCTTCAAGCGCAAGCATCGTGCCTTCATGATTGGCGTGGGTAGCCTTGGAGCTGCGTTGATGCAAGACGTGGGTTTGGCTCAATACGGTCTGAACATTGTGGCTGGTTTCGACACCAACGACGAGATAGCAGGAAAAAGCATCTGCGGTGTGCCCATCTACCACATGGACGAACTGAAGGCGCGCCAGCAGGAATATGGCGTGTCGATTGCTGTGCTTGCCGTGCCGGTGGAGCACGCACAAGATGCGGCTAACCAAGCCATCAGCGGTGGTTTGAAGGCGATTTGGAATTTCACCCCTTACCGCATCAAAGCCCCTGCCAACATTGTGATTCAAAACACATCTATCTATGCGCACTTGGCACTGATGTACAACCGCATGGACGAGATGAACAATAAATAATTCTTCCCCCCCCAACATCTGATAGCGAGTGAAAATAATAGTAATAACAGGCAACGGTAATGACAGATGCTATCGGCTGATGGCAGACTCCACTATGCTTGTGGGCAA
Source organism: Bacteroidales bacterium (assembly GCA_004557565.1). GTDB lineage: Bacteria > Bacteroidota > Bacteroidia > Bacteroidales > Muribaculaceae > Sodaliphilus. The sequence goes on from SFGS01000068.1 coordinate 15,624, forward strand.
CAAGCCGTTCTTCATTCCCGACTTTGCCCCCGAATTTGTGTTGCATCCTGCTTTGGCGGTAAGAATCGACCGTCTGGGCAAAAACATTGCGCCACGGTTCGCTCACCGCTACTATCAGAGCGCATCGGCTTGCGCAGTGGTGGTGGCGAAGGTGGAAGCGCAATTTGCCCACCTCGATGCCCGATACACTGCCTTCGACGGCGCTTTTATGCTTGGTAAAGCCCTTCCCATCACCGACCTCGATGCCGAGGGCGGACTGAAGGTGCAAACTCGAATCAACGACGACCAGTCTTTATCCACAAGCCTTATCACCACACGGCAAATCGACGACATCATAGCCGAGGCAAGCGAATACTTCACGCTGAAGATGGGCGACATGATAGTGATTGGGAGCGACAACGAAGGCCACAGCCTCAGCATAGGCGAGCACCTGAGTGGCACTATCAACGAGAAAGACTCGCTGACGATAAGAATAAAATGAGTTAAATTAAAATATAAATGAATAAGAGCAAACTAATATCCACATATATGCGTAAATTCCGTTTCATATCGTTTCTTGCCATTGCCACAGCATGTGTCGTTCTCTCGCAGAGCGCGATGGCATTTTCCATTTCGCATTATGCCTCCAATTCTAAATTGGCTACTGGAAAATGGGTAAAAATCAAGGTCACCAACACCGGTGTGCATGAAATCACGGCTGAGGAACTCAGCGCCATGGGCTTTTCCAACATCAGCAATGTGAGAATTTACGGTTCTGGCGGACAACTGATAAGCGAGGTGCTCAACGGCGATGCGCCCGATGATCTCGTGAAGGTGCCTGTGTGGCGCAATGCTAACAAAATTTGCTTCTACGCCAAGGGACCGTTGAAATTCAAACTCGATGACTCGCGCACATCAAAACCACGATACAGTCGCACCATCAACCCCTACTCCACAGCTGGCTACTACTTCCTCTGTGAGGGCGATGGCGACGACGCTACGAGAAAAGTGACGCCAACCGAAACTGGCGAGAACGCCCGCGGCACCAGCCTCGACTATTTCTACCACGAAAAGGAGGAAACAAGCGTGGGCTACACCGGCAAGGCTTTGCTGGGCGAACGCATCAACGAGAACACCACTTTCGACTTCAAGATGCCGGGCAGAGTGGAAGGCACCGCCTTCACCGTGAACCCATGTGTGGCTACTCGCATCGCACGCGAGGGCTCTGGCTACAGCAATAGCGGCAATCTGCAAGCATTTGTCTTGACTGGCAACGCCATCGACACGGTGAAATTCCTGTCGTCGGCTTCATCGGTCCGCTACAGCGAGAGCGCATTGATTTACTACAACTCCACCAACCCTGCGGCTGCGATCACCCCTAAGGTGTTTAGCGACCAGGGCAAACTGAAATTCAATATTGATGTGCCTTCCGAGCTGGTGGTGAAATGGACACGCCTCGACTGGTTTACCATCACATTCTCGCACTACAACAATTTTCAGTATGCCGAGAACGGACAGGTGCGCATGGGCTTCAACAAACTCACCAACACCGACCGCATCGAGATTTCAGAGCCAAACAATGGCATCGTGGTGTGGAATATCGACAACGAGGCTTCGCCTGTGGAATACCAGTATGCCGACTTCAACAAGGAAGATGGCACCACAGTGAAGGCTTTCACACCGGGCTACAACAAGGAATGGTCGCAATACGTGGCTTTCGACCCTAATGCCACACTCTATAAAATCAGCGGTTTTGAGACCGTTGCAAACCAAGACATCCACGGTATGCCCACTCCTAATATGGTGATTGTCACCAGTAAGGAATTGAAACCACAAGCCGAACGCATCGCACAGATGCACCGTGGCAACGACGGTTTCATCGTGCATGTGTTTGACCAAGATGAGGTGTTCAACGAGTTTTCAAGCGGCACACCCGATGCTATGGGTATTCGCTTAATGAACAAGATGTTCTACGACCGCGATTCCAAGCGCTTCAAGTATCTCTTGATGTTTGGTTGTGGTTCGTTCGACAACCGTGGCATCACCACCACCAAGAAAAATCGCGTAATCACCTACCAAAGCGACAACAGCAACGACGAGAACAACTCTTACGTGTCCGACGACTTCTTCGGCGTGCTTTCCGACAATTCGGGCTACAACATCACCAACGAGGCGTTGAGAATTGGCGTGGGCCGCATTCCATCTGCCGACATGGCAGAAGCACGCTCCGATGTGGATAAGTTGCTCAACTATGTGAACGACCCCGATTATGGCGTGTGGCGCAACAATGCGCTCATTTCATGCGACGAGGGCGACAGCAATAAGCACTTGTTCCAAGCAGCGGGCATCAACGATCTTCTCAGCACCGACATAGGCACCGGCTTGTTTGTGGACAAGGCATACGTGGATTTGTTCCCCAACGCCACCAGTACAAGTGAGCCTGGCGTGTCGAGTTCCAACCTCACCGCCATCGAGGCTCGCCGCCACATTACCGAGGCATTGAAGAAAGGTCAATATTTCTACACCTATATCGGCCACGCTGGTTCTATCTCTTACACCAAACTGCGCCACATGTGGACCATGACCGAGGCACAGACCACCGAATATGAGCATCTGCCCATCTTCACCACCGCATGTTGCGATGTGGCTCGTTACGACAGCGACGAGCGTGGCATTGCCGAGGTGCAGTTCCACAAGAAGAACGGTGGCGCCATTGCCCTGTTCACTTCACCTCGCTCGGTGTTTGCCGACAACAACGACAAACTGAACCGTGCTTGGGTACAGGCCATGTTCAGCTACGAGACAAAGAAGGAAATGCCCCGACTGGGCGACATCTACCTCCAAACCAAGCAATGCTTCGGCACCAACAGTGTGCCCGACAAGGTGAAATTCTTCCTCTTGGGCGACCCTGCCATGGCTGTGAACTATCCAAAGCCTTTGTTTAAAATCACTGAAATCAACAATGTGACGCTCAACGAAAACTCCACTGCCAAGATTCGTCCGCTGCAAATGCTGAAGGTGAAGGCGCAAGTGAATAAATTGGAAGGTGGCATCGACGCTGGATTTAACGGCGACGCAGTGCTCACGCTCTACGACCAGGAACGCTTCTACAAAGATGTGACAAGCACTTTCAACAGCAAGAGCACCACTCGCTCGGTATATTACCCTCGCAACCTCATCGCTCAGGTAAGCGGTCGCGTGGTGAATGGCATTTTTGAAGCATCAGTGATGGTGCCTCGCCACGTGGAAGCATTGTGGGAAAAGGGATTGATTTCAGTATATGCACACAAGGACAACTCCACCCACATGGTGAACGGTCAGTTCAACAAAATTGAGATTTCGCCTTACAGCGCATCGGAAGTGACCGTGGTCGATACCACGGCTCCTGTCATCGAAAAAATGTTCTTCAACGATGAGAGCAGCTTCGCCGAAGGCGCATACATTCCTGCCAACTCCACGCTCTACATCACCGTGACCGACGATGTGGCGATCAGCAACATGTCGGTAGGACTCGGCAACGCCATGACGCTGAAGCTCGATGGCGGCAAGGAAACTTACCGTGAAGTGCAAAGTCACGCCACGTTGAGCGAAAACGGCAAGCGAATGGATATCGCCCTCCCACTCACTGGCATCACTGCAGGTCAGCACCGCCTCACCTACACCGTGCACGATGCTGCCGGTAACGAGGCAACGCACACCATCAACTTCCTCGTGGGCCCTGCAAGCAAGGTGACACTCTACACCGAAGAAGTGCCTGCTATCGACAAAGCCACCTTCAACATTGAAAGCGAAACCAACGAGGCTCCAACCGTGACCGTGAAGGTGACCGATGCCGCTGGCAACCTCGTGTGGTCCAACACCACCAGCCAATTCCCATTGGTTTGGGATTTGAAGGACAAAGCCGGCAACAAGCTCGCTCCCGGCCTCTACCGCTACTTCGGCACCTACAAGAGCGCAACCGAATACGGCGGCACCGAAATCAGCAAACTCATCGTAATCGACGACTACAAGCACGCCACCAAATAAGGCGTAGCCCACACAAATACCCCCACAAAGCAGGTTCCCCCACAAAAGGAACCTGCTTCTTTTATATTATATAATAATGTGCACCATTCACAAAAAAAATCAACAAATTCAACAACACCATAACGTAAACACCATAACGTAGGGACATGCCTTCGGCATGTTTCCAATGCGTTAATAAATTGCCGTTTACAATTAAAATCGAATATAGTTCACCATCAAGGCGAAAACGCTGAAAAACAATAACAAATGGAGAATGAAGTAAAGATTTTGTGGCTTGTAGCCGTTGGAAACGGCTGATTATGGTTAACTCCATGCAAGCGAATGAAGCTCCGCAGGAGCGAATGAGCGCAGCTTGGAGATTGGACAAAAGGGGGTATGAAAAGGGGGTATGAGCCTCGTAGAGGGTCGGTTATGGTCAAAACTATAGATACTACCACGACCGACCGTCTCCGACGCTCGTCACTATATTTGGATCTGTCTCCAAGCTGCGCTCGCAAGCGAGCTTGCATGGAGTTAACCACAATATGCCGTTTCCAACGGCTCTAAAATCCCTCTTTTCGACTTTTTACAATGCTTTCGCCGAACGCATACCCCCCACGTTTTATATTGGTAACCATACACCTATCCCCCACCACCGACAGCGAAAAATAAAAAACTAAAATAAGACGAAAAAAATTTGTTATATGGTTGAAAAATAGTAACTTTGCAGTCGATTTCCAAAAGGCTCTGTTAAGTGCCTCGCTTTATTGTGCGCAGGCCGCCGTATGGTTTAACTTGATTTACAATTAATTAAATGTACGCAATTGTAGAAATTCAGGGACAGCAGTTCAAAGCCGAAGCAGGCAAGTACTTGTTCGTTCATCACATCGCTGAAGCCAAGAAAGGTGAAACAGTGGAATTCGACAAGGTTCTTCTTGTTGACGCTGAAGGCGCTGTTAAGGTAGGTGCACCAACCGTTGATGGTGCAAAAGTAGTTTGCGAGGTCGCAGAAGAGCTCGTAAAGGGTGAACACGTGATCGTTTTCAAGAAAAAACGTCGCAAAGGCTATCGCCGTCTTAACGGTCATCGCCAACAATTCACCAAAGTAGTGATTAAAGAAGTTATTGCTTAACCCCTAAAATTTTAACAGATTATGGCACATAAAAAAGGTGTAGGTAGTTCTAAGAACGGTCGCGAGTCACATAGCAAACGACTCGGTGTGAAAATTTTTGGTGGTCAATTCGCTAAAGCTGGTAACATCATCCGCCGTCAACGCGGTACTGTTAACCGTCCAGGCGTAAACGTTGGCATGGGTAAAGACCACACTCTTTACGCATTGGTTGACGGTGTTGTTGAATTCAAGCAACGCGCTGGTCATACCTTCATCAACGTAATCGCAGCTGAAGGCGAACAGAACTAAAGCAACAAAAAGAAGCGACCGCTTAGCCGCTACTTTCTAAATCGCAAAAGCAGTTTCCCAACCTCTGGGAAACTGCTTCTTTATTACCCCCACCTCTCCATAAAAACACAACACCCATACTACAAAAAAACATCGATTCAGTGGAAAATTACTGGGGGATAGATTGTGCATTGTTGCCGAATCGTGAATGGAATCAAAAACAAAAAACCTAAAAAACAGCCTTGGAGCAACGTGGAATGCTTCGCATTTGGCGGTGCGACTGTGCGCTTTGCGTCATTGGAAACGAGTTTCCATGCCACCAACCACACAATCCCTCCGCCACCCTCTTACGAGGGCTATCCACTTTGCACCAAGGATAAAAACCGCTCGCCGTTTCACGGCGAAAAACCCCTGATTAAAATAATATTATGGTAGGGACGTGATACTTCACGTCCGCTCATAATTGTTGATAATATATTGAAAATTAGGCATTTGACGCGGATGCGAATTATCGCGTCCTACCATGTTAAACGCATTTTGGTGCCTTTTTATCTGATTTAACGTAAATTTAAATTTCTAAAGATTGGTTT
>SFGS01000069.1 GCA_004557565.1 Bacteroidales bacterium
TCCGCCACCCTCTTACGAGGGCTATCCACTTTGCCCCAAGGATAAAAACCGCTCGCCGTTTCACGGCGAAAAACCCCTGATGATAACATGATTTCTTGGTAAAAAGCCGCATCAAATTTCTCAAAACGATTTTGCATGGTAGGGACGCGATACTTCGCGTCCGCGACAAATGGTCGATATTCAATATGATACTACAATTATGGGCGGACGTGAAGTATCACGTCCCTACCGGGTTTGGTTTTTCGCCGAAGGCGAGTGTTTTTTATGTTTTTGTTTCAGTCCCCCTCCCCAGTATTTTTCCACTGAACCGATTTTTTGGGGAAATTGAGATTTTGTTTATCTTTGTTGGGTGTAATTTAATTGGATTTAGTGATGATGATACGACGATGGTTTTTGATATTGATGGCGGCGGTGGCTGGTATGGCGGCTGACGCGGCTGATTTTTGTGGTGAGTGGTCGGGCAAACTCAGTGTGGGTGTTGCGAGTCTGAAAGTGGTGCTGCATGTGGAGAAGCAGGGCGACGGCTATGCCTGTACGTTCGACAGTCCCATGCAGGGCGCTTACGGCATTCCTTGCTCGGCTACGGTGCAGGGCGATTCGCTCACTGTGGATATTGCGCCGGCTGACGCTGACTACAAGGGCGTGATCAGTGCTGACGATGCCGCAATCGAGGGCGTTTTCTCGCAAATGGGGCAGTCGTTACCGCTCACGTTTCACCGTGTGGTGAAGGTGACTGAGGCTCCCAAGCCCTACAAGGAGACCGAGGTGATGGTTGATGCAGGCGGTGGCGTGCAGTTGGCTGGCACCTTCTCGCTGCCACAAGGCGACGGCCCATTTCCTGCTGTGGTGTTGCTCACCGGCAGCGGTGCGCAAGACCGCGACGAGACCATCGGCGACTATAAACCGTTTGCCCAAATTGCCGACAGCCTTGCGTGCCATGGCATTGCCGTGCTGCGCTGCGACGACCGTGGTGTGGGTGGTTCAAGCATTGCGTCGGGCTACGAAACCACTGCCGACTTCGCCGCTGATGCCCTTGCCATGCTCCGTGCGCTCAAATCTTACAGCGGGGTGGACTCTACCCGTGTGGGCTACATCGGGCACAGTGAGGGCGGCTTAATCGCCATTCTCAACGCCACAAAGGGCGCACGCTTCATCGTCACGCTTGCCGCCCCAGGTGTGAAAGGCAAGGATTTGCTGATGAAGCAGAACGAGAAGGTGGCGCAGGTGACAGGCGCAGAACTCACGGAAGATAAGAAGGAAATGCTGGAGGCGGTGTTCACTGCCGTAGAGACCGAGGAAAGCGAGTCGATGCTCACACGCCAATTGAAATTGCTGCTCGCCGAGTTGCCATTGAATGTGCGCAACGCCCAAATTGAGGCGTTCACCACGCCATGGTACCGCTTCTTCGTGCGCCTCGACCCCACGGAGGCCCTCAAAGCCATCGCTAAGGACAAGAAAGTGGCAATGCTCGCCCTCAATGGCGAAATGGACGCACAGGTGGATGCCGACCAGAATTTAAGCGCCATCAAGGCACAGGTGCCACAGGCGCAAATCCGCCGCTATCCCACACTCAACCACATGTTCCAGCCCTGCGAAAGCATCGCCAAAAGCCTCGACTACGTAGGCAATCCCAACCCCTTCTCCCCCGAAGCCATCACCGAAATCATCCACTTCATCAAAGGAATTTAAGGAGTCAACAAGTCAACAGGTCAACGAGTTTTCGAATCTTCGAATCTTCGAGATTTCGAATTTTCGAGATTTCGATGATTCGAGGAAGGCGAAGCTATCGTCTTAACTTCTTCAACTTCTTAACTTCTTATAAAATCTTCTTGACTTCTGATAAAAAAAATCGAAAGGCTGCTGGGCGTGGGTGCTCAGCAGCCTTTCGGTTATGAGGTTGATGGGATTGACTATTTGAAGCGCCAGGTGATGGTGCCGTCGCCGTTGGTGGTGCGGTTGTTAGGCACTGCAAAGCGGCTCTTGAGAGATTCGCGTTCGCAGTAGGCGCGCACGTCACGGTGTCGCCATGCTTCGCCTGTTCCGCTGATGGCTCTTGCCTCAATCACGTGGCCACGGGCGTTGACGGTCACTTTCACGGTGATAGAACCCTCGTAGCGGCTGTGTGGGCGGCCCCAATATGAGCCAGTATAGCCCACAAGGCCCGAACCGATGGTGCCGTGGCCGCTAATGTCGCCAGTGCTTGATGCGCCGTTTGGCGAACCTTGCGTTCTGCCGCTGCCAGAGCCCTTGCCGAATGCGTTTTTCATACGCTTGTCGGTTTCCGACTCTACTTTCGAACTTGCGCCTTGGCTGCGCTTGTTGGCGGCCTTAGCCTGTGGCTTAGGGTTGGGCTTCGATGCGCCAGTCTTTTTCTTGTCGTCATCTTTCTTCTCGACGGTCTTCACCTTCATAGGCGAAGGCTTCTCGGTGGTGATATTCTTTGGTGGCAGAGGAGCCACTTTACCCGCATCCTGAAGTTCGTCGCCTTCCGCCTCGTTGCCAGTCTCCGTGCTTTCGGCGTTTTCTGGCTCGTTGTCGTCGTTGTGGTCGCTTTCAGTAGGGTCGGGAGTGTCACCGAGTTTTGCGAGCATATCTCCGCCAGCGTCCTCCATCATGGTGATGTAGGGCTGCTCCTGTGGTACTTCGATGCCCGGAAGCACGTACCAAATCATAAACAGCAGCACCCCCAGCGTGATGATGGTGGTGATGATAGCGGATATTATTTCATTTTTTCTTTCGTTCATTGATTGGGTGGTGTTGCAGCATCGGTTGCTGAGGCTGCAGGTTGCGTTACGTCTTGTTCAGGGGCTTCGTTGGCGCTGGACGAAGAAGGTTTGGTGGCAAGCACCACTTTCAGTCCGGCCTTAGTGCCCAAATCAAGAATTTCAACGATTTTGCCGTATGGCACGGCTTCGTCGGCATGAAGTGCCACAAACTGGTGTTCGCTGTCGCTGCCGTTTTTCACGCTTTGCAAAAAGCCCACGAGTTGGGTTTCGTCCACAGGTCGTGCGTAGCCCTCGTTGAGGGAGTCGGCTTCAGTGACCCACACACGCTGCAAGCTGTCGATGTAGATGCGGCTCGAAGGCTTCAGCTGTGTGGTTTGGCTGCTTTGTGGCAGATTCACTTCCAGTGCCGACGGAAACACGAAGGTGGAAGTCACCATAAAGAAGATAAGCAGCAGGAACACCACGTCGGTCATCGACGACATGCTGAACGCACTTTGAGTATCGTGTTGTCGTTTTAATGCCATTTTTTTAATTCTGCGTAGTAAAAGTTTTGTTATTTAGCTGGCTCGTTGAGCAAGTCCATGAATTCCATGGTGTTTCTTTCGAGTTTGTTCATCACTTTCTTCACGCGGCTTGAGAGGAAGTTGTAGGCAAACATAGCGATGATACCCACAATCAAACCAGCCACGGTGGTCACCAATGCCTCGTAGATACCTTGTGAGAGCACGGTCACGTTGGCACTTGAGCCTGCGCCAGCGAGAGCCATAAACGCCTGCACCATACCGGTAACGGTACCCAAGAAGCCAAGCATAGGAGCACCTGCTGCGGTGGTAGCGAGCCAAGAGAAGCCCTTTTCAAGTTTCGACACCTCGATGTTACCCACATTTTCCACAGCCACGAGCACGTCGTTCATTGGGCGGCCAATGCGAGAGATACCTTTTTCAATCATGCGGCTTGAAGGAGAGTTGGTCTGCTGACAGAGCGCGCGAGCCTCTTCAATTTTGCCTTGGTGAATGAAGGTCTTGATTTTCTGCATGAAATCCTTGTCTTCACGACTTGCGCCAGTGATGGCGAAAGTGCGCTCGAAGAAGATATAAATACTCACGATGGCGAGCAGTGCCAGAGGAATCATAATCCAACCGCCTTTGAGCGTGAGGTCCCACAGGCTTTCGTTTGCCACTGTGGTGGCAGATGCTTTGGCTGCTGTGGTGGCTTGTGCCAAAATCATGTTAAGTGCTGTCATTTTCTGTAGTTATTGTTTTGTTTTTATTGTTTCAGAGCAGTTTGTTTTATTTCAGACATTCCTTGTATGCCTTGATGGTGTTTTCCAAGCCCATATACAGCGCGTCGCTGATCAGGCTGTGGCCAATCGACACTTCAAGCAGGTGTGGCACATGCTCCTTGAAGTACTTCAGATTTTGAAGATTCAGGTCGTGGCCGGCGTTCAGCCCCAGTCCCACCTTGTGTGCGGCTTCGGCGGCGCGGGTGAATGGCGCAACTGCCTCTTCGGGGTTGTCGGGATACATCTGGGCGTAAGGCTCGGTGTAGAGTTCCACACGGTCGGCACCTGTTTTCGCCGCCAGACGGATGTTCTCTTCATCGGTGCCCACGAAAATGCTGGTGCGGATTCCTGCCTCTTTCAGTCGGTCGACGATGCCGGTGAGAAATTCAAGATGGTCGGCCACCACCCAGCCAGCCGACGAGGTGAGCGCGTCGGGAGCGTCGGGCACGAGTGTCACTTGCGAAGGGCGAGCCAAGAGCACGAGCTTCATGAAGTCGTCACTTGGATAGCCCTCGATGTTAAACTCTGTGCGAATGAGTGGACGCAACGCAAACACGTCGTCGTGCTTGATGTGGCGTTCGTCGGGGCGTGGGTGCACTGTGATGCCGTCGGCTCCGAAGCGTTCGCAGTCGATAGCCACGTGTTCCACGTTTGGCACATTGCCGCCACGAGCGTTGCGCAAAGTGGCTACTTTATTGATGTTTACACTTAAATTTACCATTTGTGTATGTCGAGTTTAGTTTTTTTTAGAGCGATATGGCTCCGTTTAGTGTGGTTTTGCGAAAAAAAATCGTAAATTTGCCACAACACAATAACTATGCAAAAATAAAAAGAATTGGAGAGATATAAAAGTAAAATATGCTTAAATGGACAATTCTTTGCTTTTTTGCAGCCAGCCAGCATCTGCTGGTGGGTGTGAATAATGTAAGAAGTGGAGGCGATGTTCAATCCGTGGATTGAATTTATTTCGCTGTGTTTCAGAAAAGTAATATCTTTGGAAGATGAAAATATCTATTTTTGGCAACGAATTTCAGCACGAATCGCTTGAGCAGGTGAAACTGCTGTTGAGCCTTCTGCACGACACAGGCGCTGAACTGTGGGGCGATCCTTCGTATGTGCACTTTTTGAACCATGAAGTGGGCGAGGTTCCCTATCTCAACGTGTTTGGCAAGGGGGCGGCCATGCGTGCCGATGTGGCAATCAGCATTGGCGGCGACGGCACTTTTTTGCGCACCGCACAGGCGGTGGCACTGCAGAGCGTCCCCATCATGGGCATCAACGCCGGGCATTTGGGCTATCTCACCACCGTCGACATCAGCGAAACGGCACAAGCCGTGAAGTGCCTGCTGTCGGGCGACTACGACATTGAGGAACGCTCCATGCTCCAGCTGATGCTGCCTTCGGGCTACGAGGAAGCCAAACGCTTCGCCCTCAATGAGGTGGCTATTCTTCGCCAAGACACATCTTCCACCATCAAATTAGATGTGAGCCTCGACGATGTGGCGCTCACCACATTCAACGGCGATGGTATGCTGCTCTGCACCCCCACAGGCTCCACAGCCTACAATCTGAGTGTGGGTGGTCCAATCCTCCATCCCCAATCACGCTGCTTCGTGCTTTCGCCCATCTCTCCGCACGCCCTCACGATGCGCCCGGTGGTGTTTGCCGACACCTCGATGCTGCGCGTGACGGTGCGCAGTAGGGCACGGCTGTTTCAGGTGAGCGTAGATGGCGAAACCATCGACATGCCATCAGGCACCACGCTCCGCATAGCCAAAGCGCCATTCCCGACCCGTGTGATTATGCTGAAGGGGCACCGCTTTGCTCGAGTGCTGCGCACAAAACTGATGTGGGGCAAAGACAACAGAGGGGAGGAATAGCGGCGATGCAGTGTTACTTCATTGACAAGGAATTTGGCAAAGTGGTGGTCACGTTCAGGCGTGGAATGAAAAATGTGAGGTGCCGCTGGCGTGGCAATCGGCTTTACATGTCGGCTCCTTACGGTATGGAAAAACAGTTGGAGGGCTTGGTTGATGCCGACCGTGATAAAATCCGCGCGCTCAATCATCAGAAAATCACCTTCCACGATGGTCAGGTGATACCGTGCTTCCACACCACCCTCACCATCAGCACCGATGCCAAACTCACCACCAACTGTGTGGCTCACGGCATCGACCCAGCCGACGGCGTGTCGCTCTATATGCGTGTGCCAGCCGATTTGGATTTAGAGAGCGATGCGGCGACGCGCGCCCTTTCGAAGGTGATTTCCTTGCTGTTTGGGCGCATTGCCCACCGCTATCTGATACCATACGCCCAAAGCGAAGCCGCTCGCCTGGGACTGAAACCTCGTGGCTTCGAGATAGGCAAAGGAACGGTGAAATTAGGGCACTGTACGCGAGGCGGAGTGATTCAATTATCACGCCACCTGATGCTCTTGCCCGAACCGCTGGTGCAATATGTGGTGTGCCACGAACTCGCACACCTCACCCACATGGACCACTCGCCAGCGTTCCATGCCCTGCTCGACAGTTATCTCGACGGCCGCAGTGCCGAACTCGACCGCCAAATCGCCCATTTCCCCTGGCCCATTCTCCGGTAGCGCACCACCCATACATGGGGCTAATGGTGCACCAGTTTCACGCAACTTTTGGGAATGTAGAGGTTGTCGTGGCCAGAGGTGAGCATGTAGTAATTGCCGTGGCTCTTGTAGGTGTCGGCGATGATGGTGCCGGCTGGCACGGTGTAGAGTTTGCTGCCCACACCAGTGGCGCTTTCCCCACTGAAGTCCTCGCCGTAGATGGGCGTGGCTTTCTTCGCCACGATGCGCGGACTGCCACCGTTGCACCAAGTTTGGCACTCCAGATATTTGGTGCGCGCATATCCCACCACATTGTCCTTCTTCACTTTAGTCCAACCGTCCACTTGACCAATCTTTTCGGCGTTGCCCAAGCCGTGGAGCATACCATACACTTGCCCCACCACCTTGCTGCTTGCCGAAGGGGTGGCACGAATATTCACAAAACCGTCGTCGGAAATGGCATACACGAGGGTGAACACGCGTTGCGCATTCACGAAGCCGCAGATGCAAAGCATCAGTGCTATCAATAATCCTTTCTTCATAGGTGTTAGTTTTAATTTGTTTTTCAAAGGGTAAAGATAGTGATAATTCGGGAATTAAAGAATATGCCGAGGCGCGAGTGGGGGTAAATCGGGTGAAAATTTGGTTAAAATAGTGAAAATTCACATTTTCGTCTATAAAATGGGGTGGGTGGTAGTTTTTGTTTGTTTCCTTTGGAGGGGTGTTCGTAATTTTGCAACATGAAAAAATTCAGAAGCATGAAAAAGTTACTACTGACACTAACCGTGATGTGCTTGGCGTTTGGCGCTCAGGCGGCTTCCACCCTCAATGGACTGCTGGTAGATGCCAACGACTCGCTGCCGCTGATAGCGGCCACGGTGAAGTTGCTCAAGGCCAACAAAGACAGCACCTATGTGATGGGCACTGTCACCGACGGCAATGGGCTCTTCAATCTTAAAGATGTGGCGCCCGGACGCTATGTGCTGAAATGCTCCTATCTGGGCTACGACAACGCCACACGCCGCGTGACCGTGGAAAAGACCGGTCGCGACGTGAACTTTGGTGCCATTTCTATGAAAATGGAGGGCATTCTCTTGAAAGAAGCCGTGGTCAACGGCGTGAAAACGCCTATCACGGTGAAGGAAGACACCATAGAATACAACGCCGACACCTACAAAACTCAAGCCAACGCTGTGGTGGAAGACCTGCTGAAGCGTATGCCTGGCGTGGAAGTGAGCAGCGACGGCAAGATTACAGCCAACGGCAAGGAGGTGTCGAAAATCCTTATCGACGGTAAGGAATTCTTCAGCGACGACCCGAAAATGGCTTCGAAAAACATTCCTGCCGACATGGTGAACAAACTCCAGGTTATCGACCGCAAAAGCGACTTGGCGCGCCTTACGGGCGTTGACGACGGTGAGGACGAAACGGTGATCAACCTCACGGTGAAGAAGGGCATGAACAACGGCTGGTTTGGCACCGTGACAGGCGGCTACGGCACCGACGACCGATACAGCGGCAATCTGGTGGCAAACTACTTCGCCGACGGCAACCAGTTCACTTTCATTGCTGGTGGCAACAACACCAATAGCCAAAACTTCACCGACGGCGGTGCCTCGCGCTTCACGCGCTTTGGCAACAACAGCGGTATCACCACCAGTCAAAACCTCGGATTCAACTTCAATGTGGGTTCTAAGGACAGCGAGAAATTCCGTGCTGGTGGTAATGTGAACTACAACCACAGCGACCGCGACGCGCGCACCACTACCGATCGCCGTTACATTTTTCCCGACTCCACCAGCTACTACAACTCGGCTTCGTCATCTCGCACCAAGGGACACAACGTGCGTGGCGATTTCCGCATTCAGTGGAAGCCCGACTCATGCAACACATTCGAGTTTCGCCCCAACTTCTCATTCAACTTCAGCAACAGCGCGAAGGCGGATTCTTCGATGACTCGTGCAGGCGATGTGGCGATGACTCCTGTGAACCGCAGTTTGAGCAGTTACAACAACGACGGCAAGGGCTTCGACATCGGTGGTCAGGTGGTGTTCACCCACAAGTTTAAATATCACCCTGGGCGTAGCTACAGTGCACATCTTCGCTACAAATACAGCTCCACCAACGAGGACGGCACCACTTACACCCAAAACACCTATTACTTGAAGTCGGACCCCGACGAGACAATCGACCAAATTTACGAGAACCACCGTCGCACCAACACTATCGCTGGCCGACTGACTTGGACCGAACCTCTGGGCGATGTGAAGAATGTGCGCTACCTCACTTTGGCTTACCGTGGCAACTACAAGTTTAGCCGCGCCACCAAACTGGTGTACGACATCAATGGCACTCCCTCCCAACCAGTGCAGGGCTACAACCCCAACGACCTGATGGTGGACTTGCTCTCCGACCAAAATATGCGCAACTATTTCGAAACCCAATACGGCTCGTATGCGCTCGTTGACGGACAGTTGCTCTCGCAGATTATCAATTACGACTTGGGCGAGGAATTGGAGCGTGTGCTCAACGAAAGCCAAAGCAACCGCTTTCGCAACACCTACTACAACCAGTCGTTTGAATTGGGCTTCCGCCAAGTGCGTAAGGCTTACAATCTGAATGTGGGCTTCTCGGTCAACTCGGCAATGTCGAAGAGCACCGACTTGATGAACGCCGACCGCAACATCGCAGCTCGCTGGTCGTGGTCGGTGGCTCCGTTTGCACGCTTCCGCTACAAGTTCAGCAAGACGCGCAACCTCGCATTCGACTACCGAATGCGTGCCAGCGAACCATCGCTCACCCAACTCCAGCCTGTGGCTGATGTGTCGAACCCGCTCAACATCACCATCGGTAATCCCGATTTGAAAGCCACGTTCTCGCACCGTGTGAATTTGCGATTCAGCGACTTCAACCAGGTAGCCCAACGCAGCCTTATGGCGATGATTGGCGTGAACTTCACGCAAAACAGCATCATCACCAAAACCACCTACGACGCTTCAACCGGTGGACGCACCAACACCTACGACAATGTGAACGGTGTGTGGAATGCGATGGCGATGAATATGATTAGCCTCCCATTCGGGGCTTCGAAGGTGTGGTTCTTCAGCAATCACCTGTTCTCTCGCTATTCTGTGACTAAGGGCTACAACAATGGCGAATTGAACACCAGCGGCACATTCAGCGTGAATGTTTCACCTGGCTTGGCGTTCCGCAACTCGGTGCTTGACTTGGAAATCCGTCCACGCTACAGTTTCCAAACCACCCACAACTCTGTGAATGTGGGCAACAACCGCGACATTCACACCTACGGCGGTATGTTCAACGGCACATACTCTACGCCCTTCGGGCTGGTGCTGAGCACCGACTTGAACTTCAGCGCCACTTCGGGTATGGCAGCAGGCTACGACTCAAAGCAGTGGATTTGGAACGCCTCTCTGGGCTACCAGTTCCTCCGTGACCGTACGGCAAGCGTGCAACTCAGCGTGTTCGACATTCTGCAACAGAAAAAGAACATCGCGCGCACCGTGACTGCCAACTATATCGAGGACGTGTACACCAACTCGCTTAACCGCTACGCAATGCTCACATTCACCTACCGCTTCACCACATTCTCAAAGGGCAATCAGCCCACCCAAAAGAACCGATGGGGTGACCGTGGCGACGGCCCAGGCCCAGGCGGACCTCCTCCAGGTGGACGCGGTGGTCGTCCAGGCGGCCCACCTCCAGGCGGTCCTGGTGGCCCACCAATGTTCTAATGCGCACCAAAGTAATAACACTAACATACCAATTCCAATCCAAAAAGGCGACCACCCACGGCCGCCTTTTTCCGTGCTTAAAAGGAAATTAGTGGAAAATTTTTGTGGATAGATTCTGCATTGTTGCCGAATCGTGAATGGAATCAAAAAAACAAAAACATAAAAAACAGCCTTGGAGCAAAGTGGAATGCTTCGCATTTGGCGGTGCGACTGTGCGCTTTGCGTCATTGGAAACGAGTTTCCATGGTCCGCGACAAATGGTTGATATCCAATGTGATATTGCGATTATGGGCGGACGTGAAGTATCACGTCCCTACCGGGTTTTGTTTTTGTGCCCCCACAAATTTTCCACTGATCCGGAATTACCCATATAGAAAGCAAAAAAAGGGAGGGGCGTGGTGCCTCTCCCTTTTTGGATGTATTGGGGTTGTGATTAGTCGATGATGTCGAAACCAGTGTATTTTTGGAGCACTTCAGGCACCTTGATACCTTCAGGAGTCTGGTTGTTTTCGAGCAGAGCTGCCATGATGCGTGGGAGTGCCAATGCCGAGCCGTTGAGGGTGTGGCAGAGGTGGGTTTTCTTGTCGTCGCCACGATAGCGGCATTTCAGGCGGTTGGCTTGGTAAGTCTCAAAGTTAGATACAGAACTCACCTCAAGCCAGCGCTCTTGTGCGCCACTCCACACCTCAAAGTCGAAAGTGATGGCTGATGTGAAGCTCGTATCGCCACCGCAAAGGCGAAGAATGTGCCAAGGCAAACCGAGTTTGTCGAGCAATCCTTGCACATGGTCCTTCATTTCTTCGAGCGCAGTGTAAGAGTTTTCGGGCTTTTCGATACGCACGATCTCCACCTTGTCGAATTGGTGCAGGCGGTTCAAACCACGCACGTCCTTACCGTAACTACCGGCTTCGCGACGGAAGCAAGCGCTGTAAGCGCAGTTCTTCTTTGGGAGGCTGTCCCCAGGAAGAATCACATCGCGGTAGATGTTGGTCACAGGCACTTCGGCGGTAGGAATCAAATAGAAGTCATCTACTTCGCAGTGGTACATCTGACCCTCCTTATCGGGGAGTTGACCAGTGCCCAGACCAGAAGCCTCGTTCACCACGTAAGGTGGCTGAATTTCGGTGTAGCCAGCCTTGTTGGCCTCGTCGAGAAAGAACTGGATAAGCGCGCGTTGCAGGCGTGCACCCTTGCCAATATACACAGGGAAGCCGGCACCGGTAATCTTCACGCCGAGGTCAAAGTCGATGATGTTGTATTTCTTAGCGAGTTCCCAGTGTGGAAGAGCGTCGGCACCGAGATTTGGCATATTGCCGCCCACTTTTTCCACCACGTTGTCTTCCGCAGTCTTTCCTTCAGGAACACCTTTGTAAGGCACGTTAGGCACCGAGAGAAGCACTTCACGGATTTCACCTTCGATAGCGGAGAGTTTGTTGTCGATTTCCTTGTTGTCGGTCTTCAAAGCACCCACTTTTTGCTTGGCGTCTTCGGCTTCTTCTTTCTTGCCTTGCTTCATGAGGGCACCAATCTGAGCAGCCATTTTGTTGAGCTCTGCGGCGTTGTCGTCGCGTTGCTTCTGCATCTGCTTGCGCTGTTTGTCGAGTTCTACCACGCGCATGATAGGTTCGCGACCATCGAATTGCTTAACAGCCAATCGTTTGATCACTTCCTCAGGATTTTCGTTGATAAGTTGTAGTGTAAGCATGTTATCTCTTAATTAAATATCGCACAAAATTACATATTTTTTTCAAGAAATCGGATATTAACCCTTAGAAATTAGCTTTTTGATGGCAATTAGAGGCGTGAAACACAAAAAACGCCTCAGTGGAAAATTACTGGGGATAGATTATGCATTGTTGCCGAATCGTGAATGGAATCAAAAACAAAAACCTAAAAAACAGCCTTGGGGCAAAGTGGAATGCTTCGCATTTGGCGGTGCGACTGTGCGCTTTGCGTCATTGGAAACGAGTTTCCATGCC